>JBCAXU010000037.1:0-29492 GCA_038533895.1 Pseudomonadota bacterium
TCTTATGCTTGGCGCTACTGCCTATCACCACTGCATCAGGCCACTTAGCAACGATCGTTCGGTAGTACTGTTCAACCTGTTGTTCGCTTTGGTCAGAAAAAAGTTGAACCAATACCTTGCCCTGACCGACATCGCGAGCCTCGAGCAAACATTCCAGTTGATGCTGATTTGAAAAGGTAAGAGAGGAGCTATCCATACTGTTACTACAACCCTGACTAACGACACGCGATGATTATCTCGCTGAATCATCATCGATTGCAAAGTCGGTCACCAAGCATGTGACTTTCAACCATAATTATGCAGAAAAGTCACATTTTCGATCACAACTGGGCGTTATCAAATCTCGGTTTGATTGGCCAACCATTGCTTCAACGCATAACGAGAAATTTTGATTCCCGCCGAGTCAACCCCCGCAGGCATTGAATAGTAACGCACCGGCCACTTAAATCGACTCAACCTCGGGGTAAGATAATCATCCAAGGCGCTGAGATTAAACGCATCAGCATGTTGAATCATTGCCACTGGGCGCTGACCATATTCGATATCATCAATTGGCAACACGACCACTTGTTCAATCAGAGGGTGCTGACTGAGCACTCGCTCTATCTCTTCACAATGAATATTCTCACCGCCGGAAATAAACTGATTGTCTGCTCGACCAATAATCACTAGCTCATCGCCCTGCCATTGCCCGAGGTCTTTGCTGTCAAACCATCCGTCTTGAGCGATGGGTTTTATCTCACCCCGCTGAAAATAACCAGTGGCGAGCGTTTCTCCAGCCACGTAAATTCTATTATCAACCAGTTTTAGTTGTCGTTTCGCTAGCAGGTGACCCGCTGTTGGGCTGTCGTCGACCCGCTTGGCAGTGACCGTCGACGCCGCCTCTGTCATCCCGTAACCCAGCCAGGTATCAATCCCTTGGCTTGCAGCACGCTGCGCTAACTTCGGATCGATATGACTGCCCCCCAGTAGCACTTGCCTGAGTTTGTGTGGCTGGCCACATTGCAAAAGCCGATGCAGTTGAGTCGCCACCAGCGATGCGTGTGTGACGCCTTTAATGTCTTGTTGCAACTCGCCGCTACCCAGTTTGATGCAAGCACCGCTGTATAGCCAGCGATAGACAATGGCTAACCCTGAAACATGATAGAGAGGCAAGCTCACCAGCCAGCAATCATCACAACCAAAAGGGAACTCGGCCAATAGCCCCTGCGCTGAAGCGAGATGTTGTTGCGAGTTGTGTGCCACCGCCTTGGGATTACCGGTCGAGCCAGACGTAAACACAATCGTAGCCAGCGCACCGGAGGAGTAGCGGCTACATGGTGTGCCCGGCTCAGTAGTGAAATCTAGCGTGGATTGATGCCCTTGCTCACTATGGGCAAACCACAGATGGCGAGGGGCGTTGTCGGTATAGAGCGTAGCGAGCTTTTGATCCAGTTCATCTGGCGCCTGCGGCATTAATAGCGCGTTGATGGCACCCAGCTCTAAACAGGCAAGCAAAATAAACAGTTGCTCTGGACAAGGTTTGCCAACGCTGGTCACCACACTACTTGAGGTAACGCCTTGAGCACTTAACCCCGCCGCGACACTGTCGATGAGTTGGCTTAGCTGCGACCAGGTGTAGTTGCCCTTTGGCGTGGTCAGTGCCAACGCATTTGGGCTCGTGCGAGCCCAGTGCTTTAGCGGTGAAGTCTCATGCTTGTTCATGACTGCCAAATAAGCGATTGCTGTTCAAGCGCAACCAACGGCAGCTCACACCCCGGCCAAGGTACTTCAAGCTGATGGGCAAATAAGCCAATGGTATCAAGCCCGGGAACCTCTTGCGGCAACTGCCATGCAGATAAACGCGCCAACTGAGTTAAGCCCAAACTCGATTCAATACTGGAGCTTATCACCACCTTGATGCCCAGCGCCTTAGCCGCTGCGATCAACTCAGCGCAGCGCTCAACTGAACCAATCAGCGTCGGTTTGATGATGATAGCTTTAGCGCCATTGAAGTCTTGCAGATTAAAGTCTTCCTTGCGAACTGCGTGCTGCAAGGTCTCATCCCAAGCAATCGCAATACCTGTGTTGATAGCAAATGAGAAACTGTCACCGGGAGACTGGCAGGGCTCTTCAATAAAATCGATACGTTGTCGTAGTGATGGCGCAACCTTGTTAGCAAACTGCTGCGCTTTCTCGGATGTCCAGGCGCGGTTGGCATCTAAGCGTAAGGTCAAATCAGGAATCGACTCTAGAAACAGGCTGACTAGCATACCGTCTCGAATTGGCTCATACAGGCCCACTTTGATTTTTGCCACCTTAGCACCAGACATTGCATCTAGCTTAGGCAGCAGCTCATCAGGATCGCCAGAGCAAAGCGGTGCTGGCTGAAAACTGCCCGGATTAGGCAAGATGGCGTCTAACTCAAGTTGGGCCATCGACAGGCCAAATCCCACCGAAGGGTAAAGAGGCTCAAGATCCAGTTCAACGCCTTGTGACCATAAGGCAAGTTGTTCAACTAGCTGACTGTAGGCTTCTTCTAGCGTCTCAACGCTGAAACCAGGCAAAGGCGCGACTTCACCGCGCCCGACTCGCTCACCATCGCTTAGCTCGATGATAAACCCTTCTCGTACTGTTAATCGTTGTTCGCGCAGAATCACCCCACTGTCCATCGGTAACTCGTAGCGATAGAGTTTGGCTGATCTCATAGCTTAATCCTTTAGTAATCGTTTTATGATGTGCATCATCATCTAAATGTAGCAGTGGAACAGACAATGATTTGCCTGTTTTTTTACAGTCAATACCTAGGTATGTTTTTAGAGCCTCTTAGCAAGAGGCTCACCGTTAAAACCGCTAGATGAGATTAGGGGTTACGAGGAAATTTATTGAAGTCTGGACGACGTTTTTCATTGAACGCGTTGCGCCCTTCCTGACCTTCTTCGGTCATGTAGAACATCATGGTCGCGTTACCCGCCAACTCTTGCAGTCCCGCTTGACCATCACAGTCTGCGTTGAGTGCCGCTTTCAAACAGCGCAGCGCCATTGGGCTATGTTGCAGCGTCTCACGACACCAACGCACGGTCTCTTTTTCAAGATCTTCAAGCGGCACCACAGTATTGACCAATCCCATATCGAGCGCTTCTTGCGCATCATAAAACCGGCACAGGAACCAGATCTCGCGTGCTTTCTTCTGACCGACAATACGTGCCATGTAAGAAGCGCCCCAGCCGCCATCAAACGAACCAACTTTAGGTCCGGTTTGACCAAACTGCGCGTTCTCTGCAGCGATCGTGAGATCGCACATCATATGCAGCACATGACCGCCACCAACCGCCCAGCCCGCAACCGATGCGATCACAGGTTTAGGACAGGTGCGAATCTGACGTTGGAAATCAAGCACGTTTAGATGGTGTGTGCCCGACTCATCACGATAACCGCCATAATCTCCACGAATTTTCTGGTCACCACCCGAACAAAAGGCTTTCTCGCCCAAACCGGTTAAGATAATGACCCCCACCCCCTCGTCATAACGAGCATCTGCCAACGCCTGAATCATCTCTTTGACAGTTTGAGGGCGAAACGCATTGTGAACCTGTGGGCGTGCGATGGTGATTTTGGCAATGCCATCAGCAGACTTGTGGTACTGAATATCTTCGTATTCACCGCTGCAGTCATTCCAGTTTACTGGAGCGTAAAGTTCTTCTTCTGAGATACCGACTGTTTTTGCCATGGTGATTCCTGTTTTATTACTCTTCGACTCAATTGAGACCGTGCAGTCGCAACTGAGTGGTGATGATGGTTGCAAACGCCTGTGGCTGTTCAAGGTGAACATTATGTCCGGCGTTAGCGACTTGGCTAAAAGACAAACCGCTTCGTTCGGCCAACTGACTAAACTTATTGTCTTTTTCGCCACAAATATAATGGGTTTTCGTTGGGGAGCTATTAAGTGCCTCCAACAAATAATCTTGTTTGGCGAGTGACGTCGCCTCGAGCATATTCGCCACCGCGCAGCCAAGGTTAGCACTGCGCTTAGTCACTAGGTTTTGTCTTTGCTCATGATTTAACGAACTAAACACTGGCTGTCGATACCAATCGGCCAACACTTGCTCAATCGGCTCACGACGAAATCTCTCTGCCCACTGGTGATCGCTTTGCCTCCTTGCCTCGCGCTCTTGCACTGCAGGCAAACCAAAATTGCCGCCTTCAGCCAACACAAGCGAAATATTCAGTGCTGGAAACCCCGCGTTCGCTACGCCGTACATGGCTATCCGGGCACCCAGTGAATAACCCAGCAGCACTATAGGCCGATGTGGCTCGATATGGGTAAGAAGTGTGTCAGAAATTTGATTGCAACAGTCGCGAAAATTGCAACAAGAGGTAAGAGCGCTCATTCCGTGACCAGGTAGATCGATGGTAATGCTAGGGAGGTTGTCGAGTTGTTGTCTAACTAAGTGCCAATCTTCACCACTCCCGAGCAAGCCGTGTAAGTAAACTAAAACGGCTTGGCCTGTAGTGTGAAGGTTGGCGCTGGCTTGACTATAGAGCATGCACTTGTCGCACGATTTCTTTCACTTGGCTTACTGCCTGACCTGGCGGTGTTTGCAGTTCCACCAATAAACAGCCCTGCCTCGAAGTTAAGTGCTCACTCACCTGCTGCTGATAATGAGACAAGGTATGCGCTTGCACATAAGTTAACTTGAACTGCGCAGCGGCTGAGGCAAAGTCATAGCCATGCGGCATTTGATACAGTGCCTGTTTTTGCGCCTTTGGCACCGGCAACATATCAAAAATCGCGCCGCCGTCATTATTGGTCACAACAACAACAACCGGCGTAGACAGATGAGTAAACAGTGACAAAGAGTTGAGATCGTAAAGCAGTGACGTGTCACCGATAAACACTGCAGTTGGCCTGTTGGTTGCTCGCACCACCCCTGCGGCGGTGGCGATCAAACCATCGATACCGGAAGCGCCGCGATTGGTATAGACCTCACGCCGATCTAGCGAAGCAAACATATCGACCAAGCGCACAAACAGGCTATTCCCGAAAAAGAGTTGAGTCTGTGTCGGTAATGCGTCAACCGTCAATGCTAGAGAGACCTCATCCATCGGCGTATTACGGTTCAGGTGTGATGCCGCTAGCATACCGACCTGATGAGATAACTCAATCAACTCATCTGCCCAGCCAAAAGTATCGTGACCCAAGAGCGGCTCAGTCATTAACAAGGGTTCGATAAAGTCTTCAATATCGCATAAGTGATGAACTTGCCTTACATGGCTTGGGTTATTGCGCACGGCACTTAGATCCACGTAATGATAACTGGCACTGCGCCGCGCCACTTGGTCCGCAAGCCACTGATTGAGACGTTTTGAGATTAGCCGAGAGCCAAACTGTAACACCAGCTGACACTGATTGAGGACCGCACTTTTCGCCTCATTCTGCAGCCATAGATCATAGTGTTTCCAGTCCGAGCTGGCACCTGATTGCGGATCGGCCAACAGTGGCCAACCCAGTTTTTGCGACAGCTTCAGCGCTTGACTGGCCTGTTGCTTGCTCACGCTACCGAGTACGATCACCCCTTTTTTCTGAACCAGTTCGGCAATCGACACAGCGGCCAAGGGACTCGAATGGTGCTGCTGACAATAGGTATGCTGCCCTTGCCACCAATCATTGACGCTCTCTATGTAGTTTAAATAGATCGCCTTGCTTTGCTCACTGTAAAGCGGCTCTGGAAATGGGCAGTTGATATGAACCGCGCCACCTTGCTGCTTCTGGGTAAACATCACTTGATCCAACGAGGTCAACAGCCAGTTCAGTGGTGTCGTTAGGTTAGGACTTGGCAGCTCTAGCGCCGCATTCACATGCGACGAGTAGATGCCTGATTGAACAATCGCTTGGTTGGCACCACAATCGATAAGCTCTGCTGGGCGGTCGGCGCTGAGTACCACCAGCTTTTCTCCGGTCAGCTTAGCTTCGGCGATGGCTGGCAACAGGTTAGCCACAGCGGTCCCTGAGGTGACTACAATCGCAACTGGTCTATGGCTTGCTTTAGCCAAGCCCAATGCCAAGAACCCCAAACCACGCTCGTCAAAGTGGGTATGCAAGGTCAAGTTGCTGTTCTCATCCGCTTCCAGTGTCAAAGGGGTAGAGCGCGATCCCGGTGCAATACACACTTCGTTGACCCCAAATCGGCTCAGCTCTTCAAATAGGGTCTGACACCAAATGCGGTTAACGACCGCTTGATCAATGTTCATCTGATGCATTTATGAGGCGACTCCAAGCGGGGGGTGGTCAGAAATCAATGACAGCAAGGTCGACATCTTCTTATCCAGCTCTTGCCACTCGTGTTGGGCAATCGAGCCAGGGACTATCCCGGCACCGGCGAACAGTTGCACTTGATTGTTCAATACCAAGGCACTGCGTATCGCCACACAAAACTCCGCACGCTGGTGACTAATAAAACCCATAGAGCCCGCGTACCAGCCTCGAGCGAAAGGTTCGTGCTGCTGAATAAATGCCATCGACTCACGGCGAGGCAGTCCGGCGACGGCGGCCGTTGGCTGCAATGCGGCCAATAGTTGCACACCGTTGGTCCCCTTGTGCAAATGCGCATGAATACTGCGTTTAAGATGCTGAACTTTACGTAGTCGCACCAACCTAGCGTCTTGCTCAACCGTTACTTGTTCGGAGTGAGGTGCAAGGCGATCCACGATATCGTCGACCACATATTGGTTTTCATTGAGGTTTTTGCTGTCACTGGCGAGCCAGTTTGCCAGTTCCATATCTTGGCTTGCATTATGACCGCGGCCTATGGTGCCAGCCAGCGCTTCAGTATGAAGCTCTTGTCCTTGACGCGCATAGAGCCTCTCTGGGGTGGAGCCGATAAAACAGTGTTGCTTGTCGAGTGCAAGCAGAAAATGAAAGCTGTGATGGTTTTGCAGATAACTGGATTTAAGTAATTGGGCGGCGCACAGCGGCTTATCTAAGTGCAGAGTCGTTTTTCTTGCCAGCACCACTTTTTTAAACTGCTGTTGCTTAATCCCATCGAGCACTTGGTCAACCAACTGTGACCACTGATCTTGTTCGGGGAGGTGTTCAATCGACTTAATATGCGAAGTGATCGGCCGAAGCGGCGTTACGTCACTCTGGAGTTTATACAGGGACGCCAAGGTGCGTTGCTTGTCGTTGTTGAGATTGACCGCCAGCGACCAAGCTTGGTCAAAGCGGATTAACTCAATCTGCGGGAGAAAGAAAAAAGACGACATACAACGACGATTCTTGTCAGTTTGACCATCAAACGAACGGCCGCCCCAAACGCGTTGATCATCGGCTAATATGGCATAGGCTGGTGCCGGATCAACAAAGGTATGAAGTTGCCCCAACGCTACGACCTCTTCACGAGTATCACGAGACTGCCAGTAAAACTTAGGGAATATCGGCTGTGCATCGAGCCAGTCGATAAAGGCAAAATCAGGTTTATTCTCAATATCTTGAACTAAACGGTTCACACCTTGCTGTGCTTGCTTAACGCGTTCAATCAGTTGAGAAACGGCTTGATGAAAATAAGACAAATCAGCCTCGTGTGCATTGGAATTATTAATAATTTTACCTCGCTACTCTATTTATAGACCTTACTCAAATCAAGGATGTAAGCAATGTTTTAATGATTCCTGTGATAAAGGGCGTGCTACAAAGAGCGAATTCTGAGCAATCATTCAGATTTTTATTCTAAAGAAGCCGTTTTTAAGTTACTTTAATAAATAAATGTAAATATATTTAGGTTTTATTCAATGCAAAATATCGGGATGTCGTCAAAACTCGACAATGTCTGCTATGACATTAGGGGGCCTGTACTTAAACATGCTAAGCGCATGGAAGAAGAGGGGCATAAAATACTGAAATTAAACATCGGTAACCCCGCCCCATTTGGTTTCGACGCCCCTGACGAAATTTTGGTCGATGTGATTCGTAACCTGCCAACGTCTCAAGGTTACTGCGACTCCAAAGGTATTTATTCTGCACGCAAGGCGGTGGTACAACACTACCAACGCAAAGGCATTCGCTCACTCGATGTTGAAGATGTCTATGTAGGCAACGGTGCGTCTGAGCTGATCGTGATGGCGATGCAAGCGCTGCTTAATAATGGTGATGAAATGCTAGTGCCGGCGCCTGACTACCCTTTGTGGACAGCCTCGGTGGCACTCTCTGGGGGTAAAGCCGTTCACTACCTATGTGATGAGCAAGCGGACTGGTATCCTGACCTTGACGATATAAAAAGCAAAATCACCCCGAAAACACGCGGCATTGTGCTGATCAACCCTAACAACCCAACCGGAGCGGTGTACAGTCGCGACTTCTTACTCGAAGTGATCGAAATTGCCCGTCAGCACAAGCTGATTATCTTTGCCGACGAAATTTACGACAAAGTACTCTATGACGGTGCGACACATACCTCTGTCGCCACTTTGACCGAAGATGTGTTAGTCGTCACTTTCAATGGCCTATCTAAGGCGTACCGCGTGTGTGGTTTTCGCGGCGGGTGGATGTTCCTGACAGGGCCGAAACATCAAGCGCAAGGCTATATCAATGGCCTCGACATGCTGTCATCAATGCGCCTGTGTGCCAATGTCCCTATGCAGCATGCAATTCAAACCGCACTGGGTGGCTATCAAAGTATTAATGAGTTGATTCTGCCTGGTGGTCGCCTGCTTGAGCAGCGTGACCGCGCATTTGAGTTGATCAACCAAATTCCAGGGGTCTCTTGTGTTAAACCTAAAGGGGCAATGTACTTGTTCCCTAAAATTGATACCAAGATGTACAACATCAAAGATGACCAAAAAATGGTGCTCGATTTCTTGATTCAAGAGAAGGTGCTGTTAGTCCAAGGGACTGGCTTTAACTGGCCAAAACCGGATCACTTCCGTATCGTGACTCTGCCACATGTCGAAGATCTTGAAATGGCGATTGGTCGCTTTGAACGTTTCTTATCGACCTACAGTCAGTAGTAATTAGACGCTATTTTTCATATGCTTAAAGGGTACTCGTTGAGTGCCCTTTTGTTTTAACGCTAAGGAGTAACAGCATGCCTAATACCCATCCAAAGGAAAGCCACTTTTTCGCTCACCTTGCTCGCATGAAACTCATCCAGCGTTGGCCTTTAATGCGTTCTATTTCTACAGAGAACATTTCCGAACATAGCCTGCAGGTTGCTTTTGTTGCCCATGCGCTGGCTGTGATCAAAAACAAAAAGTTTGCCGGCAACCTTAATCCGGAACGGATTGCCATTTTAGGTATGTACCACGATACCAGCGAAGTATTAACCGGAGATTTACCCACGCCCGTTAAATACTACAATCCGGATATCGCTAAAGAATACAAAAAGATAGAAGCGGCGGCAGAGCAAAAGCTACTGTCGATGTTGCCTGAAGAGTTTCGCGACGATTTTGCCCCCTACTTGGTGTCTCAATCAGCGCACCCAGAAGACGCGGCCATCGTTAAACAGGCCGATACCATCTGCGCCTATCTGAAATGCCTCGAAGAGCTTAGTGCCGGCAATCACGAATACGCATTGGCAAAAAAACGCCTTGATGTCACGCTCAATCAGCGCCGCACCGAAGAGATGGATTACTTCCTAAATACTTTTGCGCCAAGCTTTGAACTCTCGCTTGATGAGATTAGTTAACCACCAAACCACTTTTGGCCGACCATAACTTCAGTAGGATATGAGCATGACTTTTGAAATCAGTGATTTATGGCACCAGCGCCACGATGACGAACATAAGATTCGTCGCGATGATCACCGCAGCCCCTATCAGCGAGACAGAGCACGTATTTTGCACTCTGCTGCTTTCCGCCGTTTGCAGGCCAAAACCCAGGTGCATGGCAACAGCTTTGACGACTTTCACCGCACCCGACTCACCCACTCGCTCGAGGCCGCTCAATTGGGTACAGGGATTGTTGCGCAGATAAAAAAGAAACAGCCTGAGTTCAAACAGCTACTACCTAGCGATAGTTTGATCGACTCATTGTGTCTTGCCCATGATATCGGCCACCCACCCTATGGTCATGGTGGTGAAGTGGCCCTCAACTATATGATGCGCGAGCATGGCGGCTTTGAGGGCAACGCGCAAACCTTTCGTATTGTCACTAAGCTCGAGCCCTATACCGAACAGTTCGGCATGAACTTGGCGCGGCGCACTCTGCTTGGTTTGATAAAATACCCAGCTCTGCTTAGCCAAACTCGAGCCGCGGTCATTCCTGATAGTGTGTCTCATCAACGCCAACTGCGTGCCCGCGATTGGGCGCCGGCAAAAGGATTGTATGACTGCGATGAAGCGCTCTTTGACTGGGTGTTAGCGCCGCTCTCTGCCGCCGATAAAGCGCTGTTTAGTCAAATGCGTGAGGAACGACTAAACGACCACCAGCACAACAAAACCCGCTATAAGTCTATTGACTGCTCGATTATGGAACTGGCCGATGATATCGCCTACGGCGTTCATGACTTAGAAGATGCGCTGGTGCTCGGTATGGTCAATAAACACCAATGGATTGAAGGTGCGGCGAGCTTGTTGGCCGACTGCGGTGATGCTTGGTTTGAGAAGCATATCGATTCCATCAGTGAGATACTGTTTGCGGGAACTCATTATCAACGCAAAGACGCGATTGGCGGCATGGTCAACGCGCTACTCACCAGTATTTCGATTAAACCCGTCGATGCGCCATTCGAGTGTGAACTGCTCGCGTTCAATGCCGTGCTCGAGCCAAGCATGGCCAAAGCCTTAGATATTTTGAAACACTTTGTCAGTGACTACGTCATTCAGGTGCCGCACGTGCAAGTGGTCGAGTACAAAGGCCAACAGATCATTATGGACATCTTTGAAGCGCTCAGTGCTGACCCAGAGAGATTGTTGCCAATCAACGTAAGGCAAAAATGGTTAGATCGCACCGATGAGAGCGCCGGGTATCGCGTGATCGCCGATTATATATCCTCAATGACCGACGGCCATGCCCAGCGCCTTCATCAGCAGCTGTTTTCATCACATTAACCCTGAGCATGCTCGGCAAAATAGTGACTGGGCAGCTTAGTGATGGCTTTTTTCAGCGCTTCAAAGCAGCGCTCGTCGATCGCGGTGTGTAAGTTCTCTGCCATGATCTCTAGCGTCTTAGGGACTGGCACGGCACCGCGATAAGGGCGTTCAGCGGTAATCGCATCAAAAATATCAGCGGTGGTAATAATTCGTGTTGAGAGTGGAATCTGCTCCGCACTTAACTGTTTAGGATAACCGGTACCGTCGAGCTTTTCATGATGCGCCCCTGCCATCCAAGCCATCTCTTTGAATGGTTTTAAATGGTTGAGGATCTGCTCAGTTAACGCAGCGTGCGATTTCACCGCCTCCCACTCCTCGTCATCGAGTTTACCTGGTTTATCCAAAATGGTATTACTCACCCCAAGCTTACCTAAATCATGCAATAGCGCTGCTCGTTTTAACCATTGCCTTTCTTGATAATCGATACCCAGCTCTTGTGCGATTAGGTCGGTATACACCGCGACACGCTCACTGTGGCCTGCAGTATACGGGCTTTTTGAATCGACTATTTTGCCAAACGCACTAACAATACAGTCGAGGTACTCTTCGTCTACCAACACCCCTGCTTGCGCTGGTGCAAGGCGCATCACGCGCTGCGCCACATCCGTTGCCGCGAGCCCTTCAACAAAACTTGGCTGCTCAGCAATGGTTCGGAATGCGTCCACCAACTCGGGGTCAAACCAAGTACCGCTGCGGGCTTGTACCTCACTCACTGCCGTAGAAAGATTGTGCTCAAACTGAAACACATCCACGACTTGTGACAGCAGCGCGATGCGCGAAAATAGCGGGATCTGCTGCTGTTGCAGTTGTTCTGGCCGACCCGTGCCATCCCAGTGCTCATCTAAACTGTGCACTCCCTCGGCCACGGCTTCACTAAACCTAAGCTCACGAGCAACTTCTGCACCGCGAGTACATCGGGTTTCAATCAGCTCTTGGGCGTAGTCTGAGCCATTCTTTAGGATGTCAATTGTCGTCGAAATACGAGTTACCCAGCTCTGCCCAATACCGGTATTCTTCACCACAAAGTTAATCGCACTCGATAAGCTGGTGCCCACAGTTTTGTAGTTGCGCTTAAACGCCCTATCGTCGGTCATATACAGTTCGCAAATGCGCGCGGCATTACTGCTGCACCCCGCATCTTTGAGCAACAGAGAAAAAAACAAATCATACAGTGACGACTTACTCAGACCGATGTGCTGACCGAGGTTCATCCCAATCCAGCAGCAGCGAATACAATGCTCTGGCGGCTGTCCTTCCGTCATATCCAGAGCGGTGGTCAAAGAGAGCATCAACTCTGAAAGTGGAATGGTTTGATCTATGTGAGGCTGCATAGGGCTCCTTAGCAACAGTGGAATAAGATGACGTTCCTTATCATCATTTTGCGCGGTTCAAAAAATGAGTCTGTTATCTTGCTATGCTAGTCAAAACCGTTGTCACCAGCAACAAAGCTCTGCAGTTGACTGTGCAAGCGGCTCTTATCGCTGTCACTGACAAAACTGGCGTTAATCGCGTTGCGAGTAAATTGCGCCAATTCTTGTTCTGTCACACTAAGGTGCTCAGCCACCGCGGTAAAGTTGTCGCTCATATAGCCACCAAAATAGGCAGGATCATCAGAGTTAATCGTCACACAGACTCCGCGACGTAGCAGTTCAACAATGTTGTGCTGCTGCATATCAGCAAATACCTTAAGTTTAATATTCGACAGTGGGCACACTGTTAATGGCATCTGACTTTTTGCCAACTGCTCAACAAGCGCTGGGTCGTCAACGCAGCGCACACCGTGATCGATACGACTCACCTTTAGTAGCTCCAAGCTGTCATAAATATTACTGACCGGTCCCTCTTCCCCTGCATGAGCGACGGTCAAGAAACCCTCTTCCAGTGCACGAGCAAAAACCCTGGCAAACTTTTGTGGCGGATGACCGAGCTCGGATGAGTCGAGTCCAACCCCGATGATTTTATCTTTATGCGTCAGCGCTTGCTCTAGGGTTGCAAAGGCGCTCTCTTCATCTAAGTGGCGCAAAAAGCACAGGATGATTTGACTCGAGATACCAAGCTGCTCACGGCCATCTTGTAAGGCGCGGTGAATGCCGTGAATGACAGTATCAAATTCGACGCCTCGCTCAGTATGAGTTTGAGGATCAAAAAAGATTTCTGTATGGATGACGTTATCCTGCGCACATCGACGCAGATAGGCCCAAGTCAAATCGTAAAAGTCTTGCTCATGGAGCAGCACGTTGGCGCCTTGATAATAAATATCGAGAAATGACTGTAAGTTTTCAAACTGGTAAGCCTGCTTGACTTGTTCAGGCGTACTATAGGGCAAAGCAATGTTATTTCGCTGCGCCAATTGAAACATCATTTCAGGCTCTAGGGTGCCTTCGATGTGCAGATGCAATTCAACTTTAGGTAGGTGCTTGATAAAGGTGGTTTGATTCACGCTTGCGTCTCCATTTATAGGGTTGGTTCGACAAGCGCTTTTCTCTGAAAAGTGACCGGCATACAAAGAGAAAAGCGCTGTGCACTTTACTCTTCGTAATCTGAAATTATCGGTTTCAGGTAGAGACTCCCGCACCTTATCAACGGGATTATACGAAGCATCGCAGCGCGCCTATGAGCGAGCTAAACGATTGCGCGGAATTATACAGATTCTAAGCCCACAGACAACGGCACATTCGACTTAAAGTGTAGACGCTTTTTCTTCAGCCTTGATAGTTGTTTTCAAACACCCCTGGCGGCATTTGCTTGATCTGAAACTCGATCATCTGATTGAACGCCTCAAGCAATGGAGAGAAATCTTGGTTGGGCTCTAGCAAAGATAAGATGTGGTAGCCCGCTTCCACGGTCGACAAGCTATTGTCACTGGGCGCTTTACGAATGCGATAGTTGCCGCGCAAATCGCTGGGCAAACGCACTAACGGTAACGTGTGTAGATTGGTCGACAACTGCCACATCTTATACGCCTTCTTCCATGTACCATCGAGCAAAATGACGCGTACTTTTTTGTCTTGGCTAGCAGAGATAACCTGCTGATGTGTAAGTGCCTCTTCTCCCGGATAGAGAATAAAGTGGCGATAGTTGTCATCGCTCAGCATGCGATTGAGCTGCGGATGATCACTGAAGTCCTCTCCCACAAAACAACAGCTGTTGGCCAATGATAACGTCAGAATACGCGCCGTTCCCATCGGACGATGGGTTTCGCTGTGATGTTGAAGGATGACCAGCTCAACATTCGATGTTAGGCTTTGAATCCACTCACAGATACACGCTTTGCGTGATTTTCCACATTGAGAACAGTATCGGGACATAATGTGCGTTTATTTGCTTTGTTAATCGCTATCAGCTTAGTTTGTATCGGGCTCCAATTCGAGCCACTGGCGTCACAAGTCAACTGGCATCGTTTGCTAATTCTTGACGGTCAGTGGTGGCGAATCCTAACAGGAAATTTCACCCACACCAACTTTCCCCACTTGGCGATGAATCTCGCCGGGTTATGGGTGATCAGTTTTATTTTTAAGCCCAGTGCAACATCGCTATTGTTGCTACTATTGGTAGTGAGCTTAAGCGTCGGTGCCTTAAACTTCCTCTCCAGCATGACAGGCTACGTTGGCCTATCCGGCGCACTGCATGGGCTATTTGCTTATTTAGCACAGCAAGAGACCTTACAGGGACGAAAAAGCAGCGCCTGGCTGGTCGCTGGGGTCATCGCTAAAGTGTCGTGGGAGCTAGCAATGGGCGCTTCGGCTTCCACCAGCCAACTGATCGCGGCCCCCGTTGCCATAGAGTCACATCTGTATGGTGCATTGAGTGGCTTGGTGCTCGCTTTTGTCTGGCATCGATGGCAAACAAAGCAACCCGTTTCTGAACTCTAGCGATAATTCAGTTGATGTTCGCAGTTAAAGGGCGCAGAATGGCGCCCTTTTCGTGTTCGAGCAATTTATACACGATGTATCCGACTGACCATTTGAGAACATAATATGGGTTTTACCTCTTTAGGCCTTTCTGCACCAATTCTTAAAGCCATTGAAGAACAAGGCTATGACACTCCCTCTCCGATCCAGGAGCAAGCCATACCAGCGGTATTAGCTGGTAAAGATGTCATGGCGGCCGCGCAGACAGGTACAGGTAAAACTGCGGGATTTACCCTACCCATCCTCGAGCGATTGGATAACGGCCAACGCGTTCGTGGTAACCATGTCCGCGCGCTTATCCTAACGCCAACACGTGAGCTGGCGGCTCAAGTTCAAGAGAATGTGTTTAAGTACAGTCGTTACCAACGCCTCACCTCGCTGGTGGTATTTGGCGGCGTTAAAATTAACCCACAAATGCAAAAATTGCGTAAAGGCTGCGATGTATTGGTGGCTACGCCAGGTCGTTTGCTCGATCTTTACCAACAAAATGCGCTGAAGTTCAATCAACTTGAAGTGTTGGTGCTCGATGAAGCTGACCGCATGCTGGATATGGGCTTTATCCGTGACATTCGAAAGATTCTCAACTTACTGCCAGCGAAACGCCAAAACTTATTGTTCTCCGCTACTTTCTCACCTGAAATTCGTGAGCTAGCGAAAGGGTTAGTCAATGACCCTGTCGAAGTGTCGGTCAACCCAGAGAACTCAACAGCTGTAACCATAGAACAAAGCATTTATCCAGCCGATAAGCGTAAAAAAGCACCGATGCTGGTCAAGATGATTCAAGACGGTGACTGGAAACAGACACTGGTTTTCTGTCGTACCAAACATGGTGCGAACCGCTTAGCTTTGTTCCTCAACAAAGAAGGCATCACGGCTGCCCCCATCCATGGCAATAAAAGCCAAGGTGCTCGTACGCGCGCTTTAGCTGATTTTAAATCTGGCGATGTTCGTGTGCTTGTCGCTACCGATATTGCTGCCCGTGGTATTGATATCCCTCAACTACCACAAGTGGTGAACTTTGAACTACCTAACGTTGCCGAAGACTATGTGCACAGAATCGGTCGTACAGGCCGAGCTGGCGAAGTAGGCAAAGCTATCTCTCTGGTTGAAGCCGACGAAGCCAGTGATTTATTCGGTATCGAACGCTTGATTCAACAAGTACTGCCTCGATTCGAGTTGGAAGGCTTTAAACCTGTCAATGAGCTACCGGAGTCGAAGCTAGACACCCGACCAATTAAGCCGAAAAAACCTAAGAAGCCAAAAACCGACCACGCCGATGGACAGCGCTCCGGCGACAATGCACGCGGTAACAAACCTGCAGGAAAGAATAAGCGTCACTTTGGCCACAAGAGTACCAATGGTGAAAACAAGCCAGGCGAGAAACGCAGTCAAGGCGGTAACCGCAGCCGATCGGGAGATCAAAAACCGGGCAACAATAAACCAGCACGTCGTCCGACCAACAAAAAATCCAACTCACGTCCGCAGTCTGCTTAAATAAATCGACTTAAATAAAAACGCTCATCAAAGGATGAGCGTTTTTATTGTTGATTAGACAATCGGCCGTTGGCCTCGGTCAATCAGCTTCATCAGCACATTATCGGCCGCTTCGCCGGCAATGCCTGCCAGTTTAGACGCCAGTTTTTTCTTCTCAACATAATGAATCGCCAATACGGTTTTGTCTTTGCACGCTTCCACTACGATATCGTCTGAAGTTTTGATTTCGTCGACCAAACCTAGATCGTGAGCGGTAGTGCCAAACCAGTGCTCACCCGTGGCAACGTTATCAAGATCCAATGCTGGTCGACGCTCGCGAATAAAGTCTTTGAACAAACCGTGAGTCTCTTCGAGTTCTTGTTTGAACTTTTCACGTGCCTTGTCGGTGTTTTCGCCAAACATAGTCAGTGTACGTTTGTATTCCCCTGCCGTGAGTTGCTCATATTCAATATCATACTTTTTCAGCACTTTATTGAAGTTAGGTAGCTGGGCAATTACGCCAATTGAGCCAACAATGGCAAATGGCGCCGAGACAATCTTATCGGCGATACAAGCCATCATGTAGCCGCCACTTGCCGCCACTTTATCAACCGCAATAGTCAGTGGAAGATTGGCCGCTTTAATGCGATCAAGCTGTGAAGATGCCAGACCATAACCATGTACCATGCCGCCGCCAGACTCCAAGCGCAGTAGCACTTCGTCCCCTTCTCGGGCGACCGCAAGAACCGCGGTCACTTCTTCTCGTAGCGACGCAACTTCTTTCGCATCAATGCTACCCTTAAAGTCGAGCACAAAAAGATGCGGCTCGCGTTTGCTCTCTAAATCGCCCTGCTTCGCCGCTTGCTTAATCTCTTTTTCGCGAGTTTTGTTTTTTTCTTTTTCGAGTTTTTTCTCAGCTTTGTCGCGCGCTTTAATAAACGCACTGTCGTGCAGGTGGTGTTCAAGCTGCTCTACGGTCTGCTTGTGTTGTTCAGTTAGGTTGGTGATTTCTAATTCACCTTTCACCGCGCCACTCTTGCCGCCTACAGCTTTCGCTATCACTAAAATCGCGATAATCGCGACTACGACAGTCACAATCTTGGCTAAAAACAGCCCATAGTCTAATAAAAATTCCAATGTGATTATCCTCTCATGTGCGAATTAGTGTATTGTAACCACCAACTTATGAATTCATAAAGCAGATCATTACAAAAGGATACACATCGTGGAATATGCTGTTTCTTCAGATGCCCTAAAAGGTAAAGTCATTCTCGTTACAGGTGCAGGAGCAGGCATCGGCAAACAGGCGGCGCTCTCTTACGCCGAGCATGGCGCGACGGTCATTCTCCTTGGCCGCACAGTGAAAAAGCTGGAACAGACTTATGATGAAATTGAAGCGGCGGGTTACCCGCAACCTGCGATCATTCCGCTCGATATGAAAGGCGCCACGAAACAAAATTACCTTGATATGGCTGATACTATTGAAGGCCAATTTGGTCGTTTAGACGGCGTACTACACAATGCGAGCTTACTCGGTGTGATCAGCCCATTTGATCAAATCGGCGAAGATACTTACGACGATATTATGCAGGTCAACGTCAAGGCGCAGTTTCTGATGACCCAAGCACTGCTACCGTTATTGCATAAGTCGGACGATGCTCGAATCATCTTTACCTCGTCGACTGTCGGTCATAGTGGCCGTGCTTTTTGGGGCACCTACGCGATGTCTAAATTTGCCACTGAGGGGATGATGCAAGTCCTGGCAGATGAACTCAGCGACACCACGATTCGCGTAAATGCGATTAACCCAGGCGCCACTCGTACCGCAATGCGTGCTAAAGCGTATCCTGCCGAAGATACGGATTTACTCAAAACACCACAGCAAATCATGCCACTGTATCTCTACTTGATGGCACCGGAAGGTAAAGCGGTTAATGGTCAGTGTATTGATGCACAACCGAAAAAATAGTCGCTAACGCTTTTTTATAAATAACAGCGCCTTGTGTTGGCTTTTGCTCAGCACAAGGCGTTTTTGTATCCGCTCGATCCTTTCTTCTCTTGCTGATCATAGATAATTAATTATACTGTACATATATACAGGTATTTTGTTATGTATGAACTAATAGAAAATCTTAAGCAAAAACAATGGATTTGGTCTGGAAATCAGGCACCTAAGCAACAGGATTATCACCCTACTGGTTACGATCTTCTCGATCAAAAGTTATCGGGTGGCTTTCCCGCTCATGGTGTGGTGGAACTGCAAGGTGCAACAGGTATTGGTGAACTGCGCTTACTGCTGCCGCATCTAAAAAACACCAGCCAACGGCGTTTATCGGTCTTTATTCAACCGCCTGGTCATCTCTGTGCTGAACAATTCATCAATGAAGGATTAGATTGCAACCAACTACTGATTATCTATCCGAAAAGCGATAAGGAAGCATTATGGGCAGCAGAGCAATGTTTACGCTCGGGAGCATGTAGCAACGTACTGCTGTGGCACCCCGAACTTGAAGTGCACCAAGCTCGACGGCTGCAAGTCGCCAGCGAACATGGTCACTGCTTACATTTCTTATTCAAAACCGCAAACAAAAGCCTATTTTCGCTGCCTGTTAGCTTAAGTATGACCTTGCTACCGCACGCGTTAGGCATTGAAGTGACCATTACCAAACGTAAAGGGGGCTGGCCGCAAGGCAGTTTCGTGGTCGATTGGCGCTCAAAATGGCCGAGTTTGACCTTAAGACCACAAGACCCTGTTGTTATCCCCTTTCCTCTGCGCCAGCAAGGTTAGCTATGCACAGTTGGATCTATCTGCACTTTGCCACCTTGCAGCTCGACGCCCTTTTTACCGATCAGCACCACTTACCGATCGCGATTGTCGACAACCACAGGTTTACCATTGTTCAATGTAACCCATCAGCACAGCAACAAGGCATTCAAGTCGGCATGGGGTTAGGCAGCGCCAGTGCACTGTGCCATAACTTACAAGTTCACCCCTATGATGCCGAGGCAGAGCAACAAACTTTACTCAATATCGCTCAGTGGTTATACATGGTCACCTCTGATATCAGCGTATTCCCTCCTCAGGGGGTGCTGCTTAAAGTGACCAATATGCTATCGCTCTACGGCGGCCTCCTTCCCTATTGGCAAAAGGTGTCGTCCCATCTTCAGTCTCTTGGGCTCAACTACCATTATGCCAGCGGCTTCTCTCCACTTTCGGCGATGCTGCTGGCTAAATCAGCAACCGATCAGATCACGCTAGATAAAGAGCAACTCGTGAAGCAGCTCGGCGGCTTCCCACTCCAAGCGACCGAGTTGAATCACAAGTTGATCGATAAACTGCAACGAGTTGGAATCCAAACATTAAGCGATCTTTTAGCGATGCCAATGCCAGAGCTTGCACGCCGTTTTGATATTGAACTGGTTAACTATGTTGGGCGGTTAATGGGGCAATTTAAACATCCCATCGACTTCTATCACCCACCCGAACGCTTTGAGCGCTATCGAGAGTTGCTGTTTGATATCGAAAATATTCAATGGCTTCAAAAGCCACTGGGGACTTTATTAAATCAATTGGAGGTATTTCTTACTCTGCGTAATCAAGTGGCCTACGAACTGGAATTGATACTGGATCTGCGCGATCATCCCAAGGCCTCTTTGCGTTTCTACTCCGCCAGTGGCGACTACCTAGCAACGCGCTGGATGACTTTATGTCAGTTAACGATGGAATCGTTGCAACTCGATGCGCCGGTTCAAGGGTTAACGCTGCATTTAATACGCAGTGGTGAGCTCGAGTCGACCAGTGCCGATTTATTTAATCGCCAGCAAGGGGCACAAAGTGAGCTTGAGCTGATAGGCTTACTGCAAGCCAAACTGGGTAAAGAGCAGGTGTGTAAAGTGGTTTCCCATCCTGATCCGCGACCAGAAAGAGCCACTTTACTATCCGACCCCACTCAACCCATATCTGCCCCTTCAACCACAAAGCGGCTACGGCCTAATTTTCTCCTCACCGAGCCACAGCCGCTGACCGAGCAGGTCAAATTACTTCTAGGGCCAGAGCGAATTGTCAGCGGATGGTGGGATGGTGACGATATCACCCGCGATTACTTCATTGCACGCAGCGATCATGGACGCTGGTTATGGGTATTTCGCAACCAAAACCAGCATTGGTTTGTGCACGGCTTGTTCAGTTAATAAGGAGAGATGGATGGCTTACGCAGAACTGTTCTGCCAGAGTAATTTTTCATTTTTGACTGGCGCTTCGCATGCTCAAGAGCTGATCTTACAGGCCGACTTTTTGCGTTATCAGGCACTGGCAATCACCGATGAGTGCTCCGTTGCAGGTGTGGTCCGAGCCTACAGCACCATCAAACAGCACCAACTTAATATCGAACTGATCATCGGCAGCATGTTTTGGCTTAACCAAGAGTGCCAAGTGGTACTGCTGTGTCCGAATCGCGCCGCTTATGCCGAACTGTGTCGCATTATTACCAATGCGCGCCGTCGCTGTGATAAAGGCGATTACCAGTTGTCTGAGTGGGATTTAATGTCGATTAAGCACTGCTTGCTGATCTGGTTACCCAGCCATAGTGGCAGTGATAAGCAGTGGGGACAATGGCTAGCGCAGCATCACAACTATCGCTTATGGCTGGGGTTGCAGCGTCATTTGGAGGCCGATGACCACGCCTATATCACCCATTGCCAAGCTTTAGCTCGCGAGTTGGATTTACCTATCACCGCCTGTGGTGGCGTCTTGATGCACACCGCTACTCGTCTGCCTCTTCAACATACCTTAAGCGCCATCAAGCATGGTTGTACGGTTGATGCACTCGCTGATAAAAGGCTGACCAATGGAGAACGCTGCCTGCGCAGCCAAGAGAAACTGGCCAAGCTGTTCAAGCCTGAATGGCTGCAAGAGAGCGTGAACATCGCCAAACGCTGTCGATTTGATTTGAGTGAGCTGCAATATGAGTACCCAAGCGAGCTTGTGCCTGACGGTCATACCCCGATCAGTTACCTCAAAGCGCTGGTAGAACAAGGCAAACGAACTCGGTTTAAACAAGGTGTACCTGAAGAGATTCAAGCCACCATAGATAAAGAGCTGGCGTTAATTGAAGAGCTCAATTACCCATTTTATTTTTTAACTATTCACGACATTGTGATGTTTGCCAAAAAGCAAGGCATTCTCTATCAAGGCCGAGGCTCTGCCGCCAACTCTGTGGTGTGCTATTGCCTGGAAATTACTTCTGTCGATCCTCGGCAGATTTCAGTGTTGTTTGAACGCTTTATTAGCAAAGAGCGGGATGAGCCGCCCGATATTGATGTCGACTTTGAGCATGAACGTCGAGAAGAGGTCATCCAATATATCTACCAAAAGTATGGTCGCGAAAGAGCAGCGTTGGCAGCCACGGTGATTTCGTATCGTTTTAAAAGTGCAGTACGCGATGTCGGTAAAGCACTCGGCATCGAAGAGAGTCAACTCGACTATTTTATTAAAAACGTTAACCGTCGAGATCGCGCCCAGGGTTGGCAGTCACAAATCGTACAACTTGGTCTTGAACCTAATTCACTGAAAGGCGAGCAATTTATCCACTTAGTCGATGAGCTGATCAGCTTTCCTCGTCATCTATCTCAACATGTAGGGGGCTTTGTTATTGCCGCAGGGCCGCTCTATGAGCTGGTGCCGATCGAGAACGCGGCGATGGCTGAGCGAACCGTGATCCAATGGGACAAAGATGACTTAGAGTCACTCAAACTACTCAAAGTCGATGTGTTAGCGCTGGGGATGCTCACGGCGATTCGCAAATGCTTCGACTTAATCGAGCAGAACCACCAGCGCACACTCACTATTGCCGACATTACGCGTCTACAAGATGATCCGCAGGTTTATCGCATGATTCAACAGGCCGATACCGTGGGTGTGTTTCAGATTGAATCGCGCGCTCAGATGAGCATGCTACCGAGACTCAAGCCCAAAACCTACTATGACTTAGTGGTGCAAATTGCCATTGTTCGCCCTGGTCCGATTCAAGGAGATATGGTCCACCCTTATCTCAAACGGCGCAACGGTGAGGAAGAGGTCGACTATCCTTCACAAGAAGTGAAAGGTGTGTTGGCGCGCACCCTAGGCGTTCCTATTTTTCAAGAGCAAGTGATCAAAATCGCTATGGTCGCTGCTGGCTTTAGCGGGGGGGAAGCCGATCAATTGCGCCGGGCAATGGCCGCATGGAAAAAGAACGGCGATCTAGTTAAGTTCAAAACCAAACTCATCGACGGAATGCTCAGTCGCGGCTATCAGTTAGACTTTGCCGAACGTATTTTTGACCAAATTCTCGGGTTTGGTGAGTATGGGTTTCCCGAAAGTCATTCGGCCTCCTTTGCGGTGCTTGCCTATTGCTCAGCGTGGTTAAAGTTTTACTATCCGCATATCTTTTATACCTCGCTACTGAATAGCCTGCCGATGGGGTTTTACAGCGCATCACAATTAATACAGGACGCTCAGCGCCATAAGGTCTCTATCCTGCCCATTTGCGTCAACGCGTCAGATTACCACCATCAAGTGGTGATTGAACAAGATCGATGGGCGATTCGACTTGGCCTTCGGCAAGTAAAAGGGTTAAGCGAGCAAAGCGCGAAGCAACTATTACGAGCCCGTCAAGGAGGGCCGTTTCAACATATCAATCAACTCAAACACTGCGGCTTAACACGTCGAGATATTGAACTGTTGGCTTCGGCAAATGCTATGCATAGCTTTAGCGACAATCGTTACCAAACTCGCTGGGCGATGATGGACTCCCTCTCAGACTTGCCGCTCTTTCAGCAGCTCGAAGAGAAACCACAACCACCGCTACGCCCACCAAGCGAAAGCCAGACCCTACTCGAAGACTACGCGTCAACCAGTCTTTCACTGGCAAAACACCCCATCACACTACTCGATGAAGCAGGTGAGTTAGGTCGATTTACCCGTTTGCGAGATTTATCCAAGCTTGGGGATAAAGCGCTGGTGACAGTAACAGGCATTGTCACCGGCAAACAATCACCGGGAACCGAAGCCGGAGTAACGTTTTTTACTCTCGAAGATGATACCGGCAACATTAACGTTGTGGTTTGGAAAGCGACAGCGCGCGCGCAAAAAGAGGCCTATCTCACTGCTAAGATATTGCAAGTTAAAGGTATTTTAGAGAAGGAAGGCGAGGTACAGCACGTGATTGCCGGAAGACTTATCGACATCAGCGATAAACTGCACGGACTGACAAGCAAGTCGAGAGATTTCCATTAACGAAAAAGAGAGCCGAAGCTCTCTCTATTAAGGTCGGTTAACTTAGCACGTCTCTCAATCGATCTTGTGCCACCTCGACTAACAAATCTGGCTGAAACTTGGAGATAAATCGGTCACAACCGACTTTTTTCACCATGGCTTCGTTAAAACTGCCACTGAGCGAGGTATTGAGGGTCACAAACAGATCTTTCATCCTGGGGTCGCTGCGCACTTCATGGGTCAACTTATAGCCATCCATTTCCGGCATTTCAGCGTCAGTGATCATCAGCAACAGATCTTCAACCACATTTTTGCCTTCGTCACACCACGACTTGAGTAGCTTGAGTGCCTCAAGACCATCTTCACATTCAATGATGTTCAAGCCGAGCTGGGAGAGCGTACCGCGTACTTGCGCACGCGCGGTAGACGAGTCATCAACAATCAGAACGTTGCGACCGACCATTTCATTCACCAGGTCCTGATCAAGTATCCCTTCAGAAATGGAGATGTCGTAGTCGATAATTTGTGCCAGCACTTTTTCAACGTCGATAATTTCGACAATCTCTTTTTGCTTACCATCTTTAATTTGTGTGATCGCAGTGAGGTAGTTAGAGCGTCCGGCCGTTTTAGGCGGCGGCTGGATTTCTGTCCATGCGGTGTTAACAATATTGCGCACTTGTCCCACCAAAAAGCCCTGAATAGTCCGGTTATACTCAGTGATGATGAGGTTCTCTTCTTGATTTTCAAGACGTGACGGAGGAAAGCCAATCGCTGCTCTCAAATCTATAATCGGGACAGATACACCGCGCAATGAGGCAACACCAGTAATATGGTGATGCGAACCCGGCATTTTGGTCAGCGGCGGGACTTTAATCACTTCACGGACTTTAAACACGTTAATCGCGAATAGTTGCCTGCTGTTTAGACTAAATAACAACAACTCTAGGCGGTTTTCGCCCACAAGGTTTGTTCGTTGGTCGACGGTATTTAAAACTCCAGACATACTATTTCTCAACCAGTGTAGATATAACAAAAATAGTCTATTGCAAGACTAATATAAAAAATAAACCCATATATCATGTAAGATTATATGGGTTTATTGCAAAGATAAAGGAGAGCTACTACTCAGAAAGCATCATCCTTCGATAACCTTCATCAGCAACAGGCCATCATATAGCGCTTGCTTAATCAGCGCAGCGCCTGGCATTGTCGCCTGTTTGTAAAAACGAGATTCAACCAACTCTAAATCTTGGTGATACACCGGAAGACTCTGATCTTCGATACAAGCTTGAATGGCAGGATACAAAACCTCTTTGGCCTGATTGATCACCCCACCGATTAACACTTTCTCCGGGTTGAACAGATTGATCACGATAGCAATGGCTGAGCCCAAGTAACGACCCAGCTTTTCTATCACATCCACAGCAAGCGGATCACCGTTGGCGGCGGCTTCACAGATATCTTCAACCGACACTTCTTCGATTGCGGCCAGAGAAGACTCCTCACCTTGTGCGATGCGTTCACTGACTTCATTGCGAATCGCTTGTGAGCTGGCCACCGTTTCTAAGCAGCCACGATTGCCACAATGACAACGTTTTCCGTTCGGATCGATTTGGATATGGCCCAGTTCGCCGATGTTCCCGTGTCGACCCTGCAACACACGGCCATCGAGCACAATGCCTGCCCCCAAACCGTGGTGAATCGAAATCAGAACAGAGTTTTCGTTCTCTTGTGAGTGACCAAACAGCTTTTCAGCCAATGCCCAAGCACGGGTATCATTGGCGATAAAAACAGGTAAGCCTGTGGCTTTATAAATTTCTGGTCCAAGAGGTAGATTCTCGACATTGTAGTGCGGCATTTGCAGCACCACCCCTTGCTCAGAATTGACTAGGCCAGGCAAGGTAATCGCGATACTGGTGACACGATCAAGTTGATCAGAGTAGGTTTGAAAAAACTCGTCAATTTCATGTAGCAAACGAGCAAGTACGTCGTCCTGGTCCACTTCATGAATGTCGATTTTGGTATCGATCAGTACATCACCACCGAGCTCATGCAGTGCGATGGTCAGGTAGCCGCGCCCAAGGCGCATGGAAAGAAATTGCCAGCCTTCGTTATTGACCTGTAATCCAACCGCAGGTCGGCCACGACTGGTCGCCTCTTGCACTGTCGTTTCGTGAATCAGATGCGCCTCAATAAGCTCACGAGTAATTTTAGTGATACTCGCAGGCGCAAGCTCACTCTGCTTCGAGAGATCTATTCGAGAAATAGGACCTTTTTGATCAATGAGTTTATATACACGGCCAGCATTGACCTGCTTGATGTGATCAATATGGCCAGGTTGAGCCATGTACATAGAGTGCTCCGAATATCAACAACATGGTAATTTTTTTACTTTGCGAAGTAATTGTGAAGAGCTTTGATGAATCGCCGTGACAAGTGTCACGTATAAACATGTTTGTTTGTGTTCCGAATCAAATAGCGGACTCTTAATCACAAATCACATAGTATTTTTTTGCGTAAATAATTATGTCCCAAATCACGCTTCGCTGGACCGTCTAACTATTTTAAAAGCGAGCGGCTGACACGGGTATATACTTAATCTAACCGACCGATTGCACTCGCTAGACAATTCAGTGTACCTCGACCGCCACTGATACGGCATAGATTCATATCAAGGAGAACCGAATGACTGCCATTCAAAGAAGAACAAAAATTGTTTCAACACTTGGACCTTCAACCGACAAACCCGGTGTGCTTGAATCGATTCTCGAAGCTGGCGTAAACGTGGTACGAATGAACTTTTCTCACGGCACCGCCGACGATCATCGCCAGCGCGCCACCCGCGTGCGCAATATCGCCGCTAAGCTTGGTACCCATGTGGCGATTTTAGGCGATCTGCAAGGGCCTAAAATTCGCGTATCTACCTTTAAAGAAGGCAAAGTACAGCTCAATATCGGCGATGTGTTTACCTTAGATAGCGCTCTACCTGCTGGACAAGGGGATAAAGATGCCGTCGGCCTTGACTATAAAGCCCTGCCCGACGATGTCTCAACCGGAGATGTTCTACTACTCGATGATGGACGGGTCCAACTTCAAGTGATTGGCGTCAACGGCACTCAAGTAAGAACAAAAGTGATCATCGGTGGCGCGCTGTCGAACAATAAAGGCATCAATAAAAAAGGGGGCGGTCTTTCCGCGGCGGCGTTGACCGAGAAAGATAAACTCGACATTAAGCTCGCCGCCGAAATCAAGGTCGACTACTTGGCGGTTTCTTTCCCACGTAATGGCGAGGACATGAAGTACGCGCGTCGCCTCGCAACCGATGCAGGCTTACAAGCACGGTTGGTGGCTAAGGTAGAACGTGCTGAAACCGTCGCCACTCCCGAAAACATTGATGATATCATCCTTGCTTCCGATGCTGTCATGGTTGCCCGCGGCGATCTTGGGGTCGAAATCGGTGATCCTGAACTGATTGGTGTACAGAAACAGCTGATACGCCGTGCCCGTTCGCTCAATCGCACTGTGATCACCGCGACTCAAATGATGGAGTCGATGATGGAAAACCCAATGCCAACCCGTGCTGAGGTGATGGATGTGGCAAATGCCGTGCTCGATGGCACCGATGCAGTGATGCTGTCAGGAGAAACCGCCGCCGGTAAATACCCGCTCGAAACCGTTCGTTCAATGGCAGAGGTATGCCTAGGCGCGGAAAAAATGGCAGCGATAAATCGCTCTGGTTATCGAATGGATTCGGTGTTTGAAAGTGGCGAGGAAACCATTGCTATGTCGACGATGTTCGCCGCCAATCACATGCGTGGGGTAAAAGGGATAGTGACTCTCACTGAGTCGGGACGTACCGCCTTGATGATGTCACGCCTTAGCTCAGGATTACCTATTTTTGCTCTGTCGCGTAACGAGAGCACTCTTAATCTTTCCGCGCTGTACCGCGGGGTGTTCCCGGTCTTTTTCCACGATAAATCGGATACGGGGCTCGCGACAGCGCAAGCGGCGGTTGCCACGCTTAAACAGCGAGGCCTCCTTGATGACGGAGACTTAGTGATCATTACCCAAGGCGATGTGATGGATGTCGTGGGTTCAACCAACTGTATGCGTATATTGGCAGCTTAAACAAAACTTTAACTCGGCCAAAAGGGAGCGGTGGCTCCCTTTCTATTGGCCGATACCATCATTATAGATTTTGTCGGTAGGCCAACTAGCTAACCGCAATCTATGCCTCACTCTAAGCGATTTTTCCGACGCAATTATCTGATCACCTACTTTCCCGGTTGGGATAACAATCGTTTGTCATCAGCACCGGTGGCGACGCACACTTCGAGAACACATCGACAAAACGATACCCTGCATCTAAGCCTAACTGATAGTCGTGAAGTAAATCGGCCGTATCACTCATCAGCGAGCTCGATTTTAGTGCTTGTTCAGGGCGAATCTGGATAATATAGCAGTCGTCAGGCGGGGAGTTGAGAAAGTCTTGTGTCAACGAATAGGTTTGATAATGCACCATCAGCATGTCGGCTAAAGTTGAGTCAAATTTGTCACCAAGCAAATGACTAAGACGGTAGATCTCGTCAGCACCGAACAGCCAACGCCCCCCGTTGAGTGACTCTGCTCTTCCGTCTTGATTTTTCTGTTGAATCGCCCGCTGCATCTGATAGTTAAAAAACGCGCCCCAGTCCTGCTTCCATTGGCCTATTTTTTCTTGCCACTGCTCCTGAATCACATTAAATGAATCTCTAAGCCAGGTCACAGGAGGCTCTTGATTGACCTCTACGGTCCCTGTTGCCAAATCATGCCCTTCGGTACGGATGACAACAATACAACGCGCTTCACGTCGCCACGCTTCCTGTACCGGGATAGAAGCAGAGACCCCACCATCCACATACTCTCCATGCGAAAAGCGCACTGGCTGAGCATACAAGCGGGGAATGGCGCAGGTCGCCACCAGCACTTGTTTCCAATCTTGGCCTAACATCGGCAAATAGTGATCATGCAGCCGAGTGGTATCCGTAACCGCGGCAAAGGCCTGGCGTCCCTCTAACATCTTTCTGCCCATATCAATATCTAGGCGATATGGATAATCGCTGATCTTATCCAGCGCCCAATCTAAGCCGAGGAACTGCTTGCGTCTGATATAACGGAAAAGTTGAAAGAACTCGGGGTCAGTGGTCAAATCGAGAATAAAGGAGCGACCGATACCCCGTTGACGACACAAAAAAGCACATAAGTTGAGCGCACCGGCTGAGGTGCCGTAGAAAGAGTGAAAAGGGTCAAAATTAGAGAGAAGAAATGCATCAAGCACGCCTGCGGTAAATATCCCTCGCTGGCCACCACCTTGAGCGACCAGAGCATTTTTTCCGCCAGTGTACTTTCTAAGACGTTCAGTATCGAGATGTACAGCAGCGTTGCTAATAACACCGCAGTTGTTCATGCTAGTACCTAAGCTGCGGTGACCGCGGTAATCGCGAATCCGAGCAGAACCGCAAAAGCGGTCGCAGTAATAATCAGAGCGAACTTAAGATCGTTATTCATAAATGATCTCCTTATTGTGTAACAAAGTAATAACATCAGCGTGAAACTTCTTCAAGATATAGCCTTTTTTCGTGCGAAATTATGGCGTTAGCATCACAATTAGTCATATACGCACAGCTGGAGTACACAAAATGAAAAAGATAACTCTGTTATCACTGACGATCACAACGTCAGTACTTTGTCCGGCGTAAAACAGGCCCACCCGCCCTGTGTCAAATTGGCTCTCGATCGAAACGGCAAAG
>JBCAXU010000038.1:0-2371 GCA_038533895.1 Pseudomonadota bacterium
GAGAAGCGAGAAGCGAGAAGCGAGAAGCGAGAAGCGAGAAGCGAGAAGCGAGAAGCGAGAAGCGAGAAGCGAGAAAACTTTGTTAGGGTTGACAGTGTATGTCAACCCTTTTCTTTTAAATTCAAACAATTAAGCCTAAATGCCATCCAGCTTTGCCTGCAACTTTCGACACGCTCATCACAAACTCCTCTCGAAGGACGAAGTCCGCTCTCGATTCTCGGAGCAAAGCGCTCTAGCATCTCGCAGGACGAAGTCCGTTCTCAGAGCGAAGCGTGCTAGACTCTCGCAGGGCGAAGCAGGATCTCTATCCCCTACTCACCTGCGACTTTCATACTCTCAAGCAATATAGAGCCAGTTTGAATTTGCGATCGAGTCTCTACATCATTCCCCACTGCAACAATCTGGTTAAACATCTCTTTTAGATTACTGGCAATGGTGATTTCCGAGACGGGATACTGAATTTGACCATTCTCTACCCAAAAGCCTGCCGCGCCGCGAGAGTAGTCACCAGTGACAATATTGACCCCTTGGCCCATAACTTCAGTCACTAATAGACCCGTACCTAACTCTTGCAGCATCTGCTCGAAGCTCTGGCCCGTTGATTGCACAAACCAGTTATGAATCCCACCAGCATGCCCGGTTGGCGTCATATTCATTTTTCGCGCCGCATAGCTGGTGAGCAGATAGGTTGCTAACACACCATCAGTAATGATTTGTCTGTCCTGCGTGAATACCCCTTCACTATCGAATGGGCTTGATGCCAGACCGCGCAAAACGTGTGGACGTTCAGAGACATTAAACCACTCAGGCAAGATTTGCTGACCAAGCTTATCGAGTAGAAAGGAAGATTTACGGTATAGGTTACCGCCACTGATGGCCATGACCAGGTGACCGAGCAGTCCCGTTGCCACATCAGCGGCGAACATCACGGGATAGTGTCCGGTTTTAAGCTTCTGCGCGTCCAAACGACTCACGGTTTTTTCGGCGGCTTTCTGCCCCACCGTTTGCGGCGTCCATAATTCATCTTTATGGCGTGCAACGGTATAACTGTAGTCACGCTCCATCTCACCGTTTTCACCCTGACCAATCACACAGCAACTGGTGCTGTGACGGCTCGAGGCATAGCTCGCCAGTAAACCGTGGCTGTTGCCGTACACTTTTAAGCCGTAGTGGCTGTCGTAGCTGGCACCATCACTCTGTTTAATCTTGTCACTGTAAGCCAGCGCTTGCTGTTCAGCGGCAATCGCGACTTGTGCGGCATAATCTGGGTCGGGAGTATCAGGATGGAACAAATCAAGATCGGGAATCTCTTTAACCATCAACTCTTTCGGTGCCGGACCTGCAAATGGGTCTTCTGACGTGAACTGCGCAATATCCAACGCTGCCAACACCGTTTGTTGAATCGCTTTTTCACTTAAGTCTGAAGTAGATGCACTACCTTTACGTTGGTTGCGATAAACGGTAATACCCAGCGCACCATCGCTATTAAACTCGACGTTCTCCACTTCGCACATGCGGGTAGAGACACTTAGGCCTGTGGTTTTACTGATCGCGACTTCAGCCGCGTCTGACTTTTCTGCCGCCATTTCTAATGCCTTGGCAACTGCGGCTTCTAGCTCAACACGCTGTTGAGCAACTTGCTCTCTTACGTCCATATCTACTTTATTCTTAAGATCGATTGTCATTAGGATAACAAGAATTTCGCTTTCTCCCCATGATTCTTGTTAAAATAGAGAAATAGATGTTCATATTAAGGCAGAAAAATGGCACGTAAAAATCAGAAAGCGCCATGGGAAGAAGAGGAAGAGATCATTTGGGTGAGTAAAACCGAAATGAAACGCGACATGGAAGAGCTGCAGAAGCTCGGCGAAGAGCTGGTCGAACTCAAACCTTCTGTGCTAGAAAAGTTCCCATTAAGTGAAGACCTAGCAGAAGCAATTAAAGATGCGCAGCGTTTTAAAAATGAAGCGCGTCGCCGTCAGTTGCAATACATTGGCAAGTTGATGCGCTTTGAAGATCCAGAGCCACTGCAAGCGGCATTGGACAAAGTACGCAATAAGCACTCTCAAGCGACCGCGCAACTGCACAAGCTTGAACAGCTGCGCGAACGTGTCGTTGAGCAAGGTGACGAAGCGATTAATGAGGTGATGGAACTGTATCCAGATGCCGATCGACAACGCCTACGCCAACTGGCTCGTCAGGCAAGTAAAGAGCAACAAGCGGGAAAACCAGCCAAAGCGTATCGTGAGATCTTCCAGATCCTAAAAGCGCTCAACGACGCGCAGCTTTAAGCAAGAAACTAGAAACTAGAAACTAGAAACTAGAAACTAGAAACTAGAAACTAGAAACTAGAAACTAGAAACTAGAAACT
>JBCAXU010000038.1:2471-29135 GCA_038533895.1 Pseudomonadota bacterium
GAAACTAGAAACTAGAAACTAGAAACTAGAAACTAGAAACTAGAAACTAGAAACTAGAAACTAGAAACTAGAAACTAGAAACTATTGGAAGGGTTGGCACTGTGTGTCAACCCTTTGTTTTGATTACTCTCCCGCTCGTACAAAATCGCTTAAGGCTAGGTTGCTATGATTTGGAGATAGCTGTTCGATTTTATCCGCCACCTCGACCCGACCATTGGCCACAAAAATAAAATCAGAGGCGATCGCCTTGGCATCACTAATATGGTGAGTGACCATCAATACCGTCACATTGCGCTCAGAGGCTAAACGCTGAACCAAGCCCAACATCTCTTCGCGCAAAATAGGGTCAAGCGCAGAGAAAGGTTCATCCAATAACCAAATCGGATGAGGCTGAACAAAGCAGCGAGCCAGTGCGACCCGCTGGCGCTGCCCACCAGACAGTTGCTCAGGTAAACGCTCAAGATATTCTTCTACTCCCACCTGCTGCGCGGCGCGTTCGACCATAGTATTCTGGCTGGCTGTAAGATTTAAGCCTGGGTGGAGGCCAAGTGCAATGTTTTGTCGCACACTCAAATGAGCGAAAAGATTGTGCTCTTGAAATAGCATCGCGAAAGGGCGTTGATGCGGCGCTTTACCTAGGATGCTCTGTTGGCGAACTACTATTTCACCTTGCGTCGGTTCAATAAAACCGGCGACCAGAGCGAGTAGGGTCGACTTACCAGCGCCACTAGGGCCCATTAAGGCGACAATAGCGCCTTCGGCAATTGCGACATTAAAATGAAACAACTCGTTGTGATAGTAATAGTCGACCTTATTTAGACTTAACATAACCGACCTTTGAATGTGCATTAAACAACTTCTCGACTAAGGTAAAGCAACCTAAGCTTAACAGCAGCAAGGTGAGTGACACGACCGCTGCAGCGTCCATCTGATAACTGCCCAGTAACTGGAACAAGTACAGTGGCAAAGTTCGAAATTCCTGACTGCCAAATAGGGCAATTGCGCTTAAATCGCCGATAGCAAACATAAAGCTAATCGCAAAAGCATGCGCAAACGGCCTTTTTAATGCTCGCCACTCCACCACTTTAAATCGCTGCCAACCCGTCAGTCCAAGGCTCGCACACAAGTATTGATACTGTTGCTCAATATGCAGCATCGGCTGAGACAAGGTTTTGATCACGTACGGCAATCCCATCAACGCATTGACGGCAACCACGATAACGAAAGCAAAACTGAATACATCAGTCATAGCGCGCAACAGTAAGAACAGCCCCGTCGAGACAACAAGACCAGGGGTGACCAAAATAATGGTGCCGATCAACTCGACTTGGTCAGCACTTTTATTGCGCGAATTGAGTCTCAAGCGTCGGCTGGTGAGTAAGATGGCGTACCCAGCGACCACAGCAATCAGACTGGCAGACAAGGCGACTTTCAGTGACGCAATTAATGCCATCCAAAAACGGTTATCGGTGAACACACTCAGCGCCTGGCTATTGATCCCACTCAGCACCACCATCACTAGCGGCGGTAGCACCAATAAAAGCGCGGCAACAATCCAACCCCAATCCCAAAGTTGAGAGCTTAGAGTGTCTTTGGTTATCACAACCGACTGACTCTGCGACCCGGATGACACGGCGAGCGACTTGCTCAAGCGCTGAATCAGCAGCGCCATCAAACCGCACAGCAGCATTTGCCAGATGGCGAGTAACGCCCCTGCCTGCAAGTCAAAATCAAACTTAATCGCTTGATAAATGGCCAGCTCAATCGTGGTCGATTTTGGACCACCACCCAACGCCATCACAGTGGCGAAACTGGTAAAGCAGAGCATAAACACCAAGCCACACACATGAGGGAGTTGCTGACGCAACCTTGGCCACTCAACCCAGCGAAACTTGTCCCAATGCCCCATCCCCAGGTGGGCACAGAGTTTATGCTGCTCGGCAGGAATCGTATCCAACGACTGCAGCAATAACCGCGTCGCATAGGGTAAGTTAAAGAACACGTGTGCGAGCAAAATACCATTGAGGCCATAAATCGAAAATGGCAGTTGGCTATCAAGCAGCTTAACCCCCTGAGCGAGTAAACCGCTGTTGCCATAAATCGCCAACAAGCCAAACACACCGACTAACACCGGCAACACCAGAGTCGTAGCAAACAGCTTGAGTAGCAGAGATTTGCCGATGAAATTTCGCCGAGACAACGCGTGCGCCACCGGTAGAGCAAAGCCGACACTGAGCAGAGTTGACAACAGCGACTGATAGAAACTGAACTGGGTGACATGACGATAGTAAGGGTCATGCCAGACACTCAATATATCCAGCGTCGGCGCATAACTCAGCAATGCTGACAACGCAGAAACGATAAAGGCCGCGATGATAATCGCGACCCCTAGTCCAACTTTAGGAACCTGATACAAAGGTGACCTTTAGAAGGTTAACGCGTTTTGCCACTCGCGAATCCACGCTTTACGATTTTGCGCGACCTCGTCAGCAGAAAAAGCGAGCGCTTTACTTGGCGTTGTTAAGGTTTCAAACCCTTGCGGCAGTGCAACATCTGTCACTGGGTACATCCAGTTTCCCGTTGGCATCGCTGACTGAAACTCATCACTCAGAATGAAAGCCATAAACTGGTCGGCCAATTCACTATTCTTCGATCCTTTTACTTTGGCAGCCACTTCCACTTGGGTGTAATGACCTTCGGCAAAACTTGCCGCCGCGTACTTGGCGTCTTTTTCTGCGATTAAGTGATAAGCCGGGGAGGTGGTGTACGACAGCACCAGATCCGATTCACCCTCAAGGAACATAGAGTAAGCTTCTGACCAACCCTTAGTCACGGTAACCGTCTTTTTCGCCAGTTGTTTCCACGCTTGGGTGGCTTGCTCGCCGTAGACAGATTTGATCCATAGCATCAGCCCCTGACCTGGGGTAGACGTACGCGGGTCTTGATAGATCACTTTAAGATCATCGCGAGACTCGATCAGCTCTTTCAGGCTGGCCGGTGGGTTAGCGAGTGTTTCCGTATTATAGACAAAAGCAAAGTAGCCAAAATCGTACGGCACAAAGGTCGGATTGTTCCAGCCATTTGGCAGATTGACCTTGCTGGTATCCACCTTGTGCTCAGCCAGTAGTCCGGTTTGTTGTGCTTCGGCCATCAGGTTATTGTCTAGCCCTAACACAATATCGGCCTTACTGTTCGCACCTTCTAGACGTAAGCGATTGAGAATAGATACGCCATCATCGAGGGCAACAAAATTGAGGTCACAACCGCATTGAGCTTCAAAAGCTTTCTCAATAGTTGGGCCAGGGCCCCAATCGGCGGCAAACGAGTCGTAGGTATAAACGGTTAGGGTGTCGTTGGCTGCAAACGCAGACCATGATGTCAACATGGCTGCGGCAAGACCGCTGATTGAAATGGTGCTTAGAGTGGTGTTCACTGCTCGCTCTCTCCTTGTGTGAGCGGCACAGGGTTGAGGGACGTCAGTTAATCGGTGTCCAGACTCAATTCCTACGCCAGCATTATCTGGTTCAGGTACACGGGTCCCGAGCAAAGCTCGATCTCAGCCAAGCGCCAATCTTGATTGGCTCAATAGCTCCCCGATGAGTTACGGTCAAATTGTAATAGTTATCAGACTCAATAGCCATCCCTAAAGCATTAGCGGCAAGGCTAGTTAACAGGCCAATTCACCCCTATGAGCCCAAAAGCGCTATCGGGTTCAAATTGACTAATCGGTACGGTTACAGATTTCAAATCTTACGCGAATCATAGCCCCAACGTGGCACTAATCCTTGCTCAACGCCTAGGTGGTCGAGAATACGCGCCACCATAAAGTCGACGAGATCCTCTATCGATTTAGGTTGATGGTAGAACCCCGGCGCGGCAGGCATAATAGTGACGCCCATCAGGGACAGTTTGTGCATATTCTCCAAATGCAGCGTGGAAAAAGGCGTCTCACGCACCACCAACAGTAGCTGTCCGCGCTCTTTCATCACCACATCGGCAGCACGTTCAATCAAGTTGTCCGACATACCGTGCGCAATGGCGGCAACACTGCCCGCAGAACACGGACACACTATCATCTGCTTCGGCGCAGCAGACCCTGAAGCGACGGGAGAAAACCAGTCATCTTTGCCACACACCACCAGCTTCTCGCTATCACAGCCAAGATGGTGGACCAAGGCTTGCTGAGCGGCGTCTGGGTTTGCTGGAAGTTTTAATCCATGCTCGGTCGCCAGTACCACTCGCGCCGCGGACGAGATCAGCAGATAGACGCGATACTCTGCAGCCAACAAACATTCCAGCAAGCGCAAACCGTAAGGCGCACCTGACGCTCCAGTAAAAGCTAAGGTTATCGATTTAGAGGTAATGTTGCTCATAGTGACTCGGTTATTGGGCCAATTTGGCCAGTAGTTTGTCGTGGATTCCAGCAAAGCCACCGTTACTCATGACTAAAATATTGTCGCCAGGCTGTGCTGCTGCCGCGATTTTTTCTACTAAGGTATCGATATCATCGCTGGTCACAGCAGCTTGTGTGCATTGCTGAGCCACTTCATCCACCGACCAATCAATGCCTTCTGGTTGATAGAGAAACACCTGATCTGCCGCGGTCAGTGAGGCGGCAAGCGTTTGTTTGTGTACCCCACGTTTCATGGTGGCACTGCGAGGCTCCAACACAGCAAGAATCTTGTCTTGGCCGACTTTGTTACGTAAACCACCTAAGGTCAGTTCAATCGCGGTTGGGTGATGGGCAAAATCGTCATAAACGGTCACGCCGTTCACCTCGCCTTTTAACTCAAGACGACGCTTGGTATTGATGAATTTCGCCAACGCCTCACAGGCTAGGTCGGGGGTGACGCCTACATGGCGAGCAGCGGCAATTGCCATTAAGGCATTATCTACATTATGGTCGCCCACCAAATCCCACTGGACGCTGCCAACCACTTCACCTTGGAATAGCACCTCAAACTTAGAGCCATCAGCAACCATTTTGTTTGCTTGCCATTGCCCTTGTTGACCACTGTATTCGGTCTCACTCCAGCAGCCACGCTCTAACACATCGGCTATCGCCACATCCTGTTTGGGGGCAAGAATGCGTCCATTGCCCGGCACCGTGCGTACCAGATGATGGAACTGACGTTTGATCGCTTCCAAATCATCAAAGATGTCTGCATGATCGAACTCAAGGTTGTTCATCACCAGCGTGCGTGGATGGTAGTGGACAAACTTAGAACGCTTATCGAAAAAAGCGCTGTCGTATTCATCCGCTTCGACCACAAAAAACATGCTTTCACCTAGGCGGGCAGAAATACCAAAGTTTCCAAGCACTCCACCAACCAAGAATCCGGGCTGGTAACCACACGCTTCCAGAATCCACGCCAGCATGCTTGAGGTCGTGGTTTTGCCATGCGTTCCCGACACCGCCAGTACCCAACGGTCATGCAACAGAAACTCTTGTAGCCATTGCGGACCTGAGGTGTAGCGCAAGTTGGAATTGAGCACGTGCTCAACACAGGGATTGCCACGACTCATTGCGTTGCCAATCACCACTAGATCAGGGGCCGGGTCAAGCTGCGCGGGATCAAAGCCTTCAATTATTTCAATACCTTGCGATTCAAGCATGGTGCTCATTGGCGGATAAACATTGGCATCACTGCCAGTCACCTTGTGCCCCATTTGACGCGCCAACATCGCGGCGCCACCCATGAATGTTCCGCAAATCCCCAAGATATGAATGTGCATAACTGCCCCTATTTTCGGCAAACATAATCTGCTCATTATGGCGATAAAGCACTGAAAAGCGAACTACTTTGATCACTGTTCATCATCATACCAGTACGATCTGGTCACTCAGCCACCACAGTTAGAGCCTCAGCAGATAAAATGTAAGTCATTGTTGAGTCGACAAATAAATTGAGAACTCAAGCAGTTAGTTCATTACCAATAAAAAGATCTAACTTTTAAACTTAAGCTTGGGTAAAGACTAAAGATCCGCAAGAGATCACTCCAGCCCATCCCCCATATCATTGAGCGACTTTTTAAAGGAAAAAATCCATGTCTGGAATGCGCACCCTTGGCGAGTTCATTGTAGAAAAACAAGCGGACTTCCCCCACGCTAGCGGTGATCTATCATCCCTACTCTCTTCGATTCGTCTTGCTGCGAAAATCGTTAACCGCGAAATTAATGCCGCGGGTCTTGGCGACATCACCGGCGCGGTTGGTACGGCCAACGTACAAGGCGAAGACCAACAAAAACTTGATGTTTATGCCAACGACAAGTTTAAAGCGGCATTAGAAGCACGCGACCAAGTGTGTGGTGTGGCAAGCGAAGAAGAAGATGAAGCTGTAGCGTTTAACAAAGAACTCAACAAAAACGCCAAATACGTGGTGTTGATGGACCCGCTTGACGGTTCGTCTAACATCGACGTGAATGTGTCTGTTGGGACCATCTTTTCCATTTACCGCCGCGTGTCACCGATAGGCACTCCACCTACCCAAGAAGACTTTCTCCAACCTGGTCATAAACAAGTGGCCGCAGGCTATGTGATCTACGGCTCTTCAACCATGTTGGTGTACACCACAGGCAACGGCGTCAATGGGTTTACCTACGACCCTTCACTCGGGACTTTCTGTTTATCACATGAAAATATGATGATCCCAGAAGATGGCAACATCTACTCAATCAACGAAGGCAATTACATCCGCTTCCCACTTGGGGTAAAAAAGTACATCAAGTATTGCCAAGAGAGTGCGCCTAGCGACAACCGTCCATACACCTCGCGATACATTGGTTCGCTGGTGGCCGATTTCCATCGTAACCTACTTAAAGGCGGTATCTACCTCTACCCAAGCACAGAGAGCCATCCAAATGGCAAGCTGCGCCTTCTGTATGAGTGCAACCCAATGGCCTTTATCATTGAACAAGCCGGCGGTGTGGCTTCAGATGGGGTGAATCGCATCATGGATATTAAACCAACCGAGCTGCATCAACGCGTGCCTTTCTTTGTTGGCTCGAAGAAGATGGTGAAAAAGGTCGAAGCGTTTCTAGAACAGAACCGCGATGAATAGCTCAATCGAATATTGACATAAAAAGAGTCGGCTTAGGCCGACTCTTTTTATTTAAAACATGGTGCCCGCAGTAGAGTGCCGGCCCGAGACATAATCTTGATAGAAGAAAGGATCTAAGCGAGCGCAAATGCCGTTGTAAGGTTTGCCTGTGAGACCCAACACGTAGGCACTTTGCGCACAATACGTTTGCTGCCCCTGGGCGTAACCACTCTCATAGGCAAGGTAAAGCTTTGGCGTCATTAACCCTTCTGGGTCGCGTTTGGCTAATGTCTGCGCTGACTGTTTTAACCAGCCATTTTCCGCACGTTGCTGCCCAAATTCATACCAGTTTTGTTCCACATTCGATATCGGCAGCGGCTGTGCACTGCAACCTGCCAGCAGCAATAACCCACATATCACGATACGCTTCATCATGTTCTCCTTTGTCTATGACGCAGCTCCACCATGAAGCGCGGCTAAACCTTTTGACACCAATCACCAGAGGATATCAGCACGTCAAGCTGGCTAACATCTTGATAAATATAGATCCAGGCTAAGCCAAATGGCGTGTCAATTTGCTCTCGTCGATAGGTAACAGGCACATCTTCTAACAAATCGAGCTGCTCTAACGTGGCTTCGTCGACCAAATACACTTCGCCAACAATGGAATCTCTTCCCTCTATTACGCCAGGATAGGGACCGAGATCATAAAGGCTGTAAATCGGGTTGGTTGTGTGGCGCCCAAGTAACTGAGCGCTGGCCAACAAATGATGATTGCACTCGCCATAGCGCAACGTTCCGTAGACAAAAACCAAATGTTGCATCGCAGCCTCCTACCGCTAATTAAATTCAAACTGATACAGCACATCAACCGCGCTATCAACACCAGAAATCGCTTCGAGATAGAGATCCTGCATTAAACGATAGCGCACAGTAAATTCCCCCACAGAGTCAAAGATACCGACACCATATTTCACTTGAAGTCCTGGTAAAATATAGCCACTGACCGTCACTTGCGAATCGTCTCCCGATCCGGCCGTATCGAGTTGCAAATCTTGCACACCAAATGCTTCACCAATTTCCCCGACCACACGACCACTTTTCGCTAAACTCAACCCGATTAAAGTGGTTGTCATCGCGTTGCCTCCCGCCTCACCATCAATGTCTTGCCCACGCAACAAGTAAGAGAGTGCGTTGGCTTGTGGCATCGCAGGTTCAGAGAAAATCGTCACCGTCGGCTCGCTGGCCGGACCGGTGACCTTGACCCCTGCAGTCACCTCATCTTGGGTATTGTCAGGATTCCGAATAGCACTAATCTGCACATAAGGTTGGTCTACTGGGCCATTCATCAGGATCTTACCTTCTTCAATCAGTAAGTCTTGACCAAACGAACGATAAGAGCCATCGGTAATATTAATTTCGCCAGTAACAAACGGGCCTTTGTCTTGCTGAGCAACGTTTAGTCGACCAACTAAGCCGCCCTCAAGGCCAAAAGCAGATAATTTGAAGTCGTCACCGATAAGAATATTGATATTGGTTTCAAGAGCAAAAGGGACACTGCTCTGCTGCTCAATCGGCTCTAACTCATCATTGAGGATAACTTGATCTTTCGATACCGCCACCGCGCTTGGGGGGAGGTCTTCTACCAGGATCCTGCCCCAAGGCAGAGCAATGTCACCATCAATCCGCGCAAAATTGGGCGTGGCCGATATCGTCATATCCGGTTGAACTTTGACCTTGACCATCGGCGGTAAATCAACCACCAGCTCTTCGGCAAAGACACGTAATTGACTGCTCCAATCGTTGATATCCAGCCAGTCAGCATCACCTGACATCTCGAGTTTCCCATCAGGCGTATTTAGCGCCGCTGCGAGCGTCGCTTGATACCCAGAGAAGTCGATCACGACCCGTCCCGAGTCTACTTCGACAGGTGAGATTTCACCTTTGAGTCTAATCTGATCTACTAGAAACTTCCCCGTTACTTGTGGCTGCAATGCTGGCCCTTTAATCGCTAGGTCGGTTGAAATTTGCGACTTAAGCTCACTAAACTCACCGATAATCGGCGCAAGAAAATCGAGAGTAAACGTGGTCAGTTTAACACGGCCATCTAACTGCTTATCTTGGCTTAGCACATCCGCAATCGTGACATTGCCCGAGACATCACCGTTGTCAGTCACATCCAAAAACCAATCGGCTTGCAGTTGGTTATTGTTGAGTAGCGCATTCAACTCGACTGATTGCCACCCCACCGTGACCGCTTGTTCTAATTGTTGAGTCACCGAGCCTTGTAAGGACTGAACAGCAGCCTTGAGATATGGCGGCGCGTCTGGTGACCATTTCGCAGCCAGCTGTGCGTTAACTCGCCCCCTGACTTGAGTCTCGCTGGGGAGCAGCATCGCGATTTGGTCAAAGTCGAACTCTTGCAGTGACAGCAAGGCCGAACCACTTTGGCCAACTTGAATGTCCTGATCGAGACAGAGCGAAGATTGTGCCTGCAACCAACAATGCGCCGCAACGGCGACTTGCTCGGTCGCCATATCGACGCCCAGTTGAGTCGCTTGATTTAATCGCCACTCTCCCTGCTCCGATGACACCGACATGCGTTTTAATCGACCGCTCCACTCCAGTTGTGGCTGAGCGGTTAATGAACCGCTCAGCGCCAAACTAGTGGAGGCAAGGTTAGAGTTTACACCCAGCTTCAGGTCATGCTGTTGCTGAGATCCCGTCAACAGCAAGCTGATATCGTCGATAAGGTAATCTTGATACCGAGCATTGGCGACCTTCAGCGCCAATCGGCCCTTCAGATCCGGAAAAGGACTGAGGTTACCATTGAGCCGAACCTTGTCGACTTGAGCTTGTTGTTGCCAATCTAGCTTATCCAGCGTCAACGCCAAGCCGACCTTGGGTTCAGTCAGTTGCCCGCGCAGGGTGACGTTACCTCGCGCTCGGCCTTGTAAGTCAGGCACGGTTTTTTCAAACTCTGGAATGTTCATCGCCAGATCCATCTGCCACTCTTGAGCCAGCTCGCCTTTTGCTTCCACTGTGTTGGGACCATGAGACAACACCAAACGCGGGGTGCTGACCATAAACTCCCCTTTACCGGCCAGATCTGCGGCGCTAAGTGCCCCCTCTATATTGAGTGGATACTGACGCAACAAGCCGTCAATATCGAGCATAGGGACGTCAAGCTGCCATCCTCCTTGTTCGGTAAGCTGACCCTGAGTCGTCAGTACGCCACTGATATCGCCTTCGGCTTGTGGCCACTGCATACCTGGTTTGATGTGGCTAAGATTCAGATTTGCCGCCCAATTGATCGGCGCTTGCCAGTTGGCCATCGCGTCGCCCCTGACCTCACCGCCGAGTGTGGCTATCTCAATATGATTGAGATTAATTTGCGACAGGTTACCTTCTCCTTGGAGAGAGAGTGCCAGCTCAGGGATTGCTTGCCCCTTGATATCACTGGTCAAGCTTAGGGTGTAATCATCCAATGAACCTTGCGTTTGCAGCGACTCTAGATTAACGAAGTACTCGCCTTGACCAACCAGCGGCCACTGAGCCACAACGTCAGTTAAACGAAAGTCGAACGGAATATTCGCTGTTAATGGCTGAAGTTGAGCTTCAAGCTGAGCCTGAGCAAGCCCGCTCAACGTCGCTTGTAGGTTCAACTCAGCAACACTACCATCAGCGGCAAGCGACACGGTTTGCCCTTTGGCTATCGCGTCCTTAATCTCAGCGTCTAAACGTAAGCTAAGCGGATAATCACCCATCAGTTCGATATCGCTCGTCAGCTCAGCATCAATCTGTGGCATATCAAGAGTGAGCTGTTTCACGTTGACCCGCGACTCGCGCGCATTGGCGACAAGCCCCAGTTGATTGATGACAACTGGCGTGGCCTGATCAAGCACAAAGTCTTGCACATCAACACCTACCAACTCCAGTTGCAGCGGCAAGACCACTTGCGGCAAAACAAAGTCTTGTTCCGGCTCAATCGTGGATGGTGAATGATCAGCAGAACCTGATTGAGGCGTCAATGCCTCTGCATCAGTTTCTGCTAACCGAATACGCGCCGATTCAAGTAAAGTTTTGTTTATTCTAAGACGATTGCCTTGAAACGATGCTCCGGTGCTCAATAAGCCCCACCGAACATGGTGACCCAAGAGCTCTAGGTCAACGTCTGTTAATACCAGACGGCTCAGTTTGACGGGGATCGGCGATGTGATGGAACGCAGTGGTTCTGGTGGATCCGATTCGCTCTGATTGGATTGGCTTTGCGCCAGTTCGGGCATGGAAAAACGTAGGCCATCTAAGCCAAGCTCATCGATACACAAGCCTGGTTCAGTGAAACAGGCTGGGTTGAGAGCCAATGTGATTGAGTTGGCTTGGGTGGTGATATTGAGCGTTGAGTCATTGAAGCTGACGTCATGCAATGTAAAGCGAGGCAGCAGCGCGCCCTGAGTAGACTCGATTTTCAACTGCGGCAATGCTTGTTGCGCGCCCCAGACTATCAAGTTTAACCCTGGGTTGGTCAACAACACCACAGACAGTATAACCAACACTAGAGTTAAGACACTCGCGATGGAAAGCGACAACCACTTCGACCACTTCAACAACCGTTTGATCATAATTCAGGCCCCAGAGTGAAGTGAATTTTAAACTCGTCACCTGGCGCGGCATCTAGCCCCCATGCAAAATCGAGACGAATCGGCCCAACCGGCGAAGCCCAACGTATCCCAACCCCAGTGCCCCGCTTAAACTCTGGTTTTTCGTTGAAGGCGTCACCAAGGTCGTAAAACACGGCCCCCCACCAGTTACCGTGAACGCGGTATTGATACTCCAAGGATGTGGTTGCCATGTATTTCGCGCCCGTTAACGCGCCACTGGCATCTCTAGGAGAGATAGATTCGTAGCCGTAGCCGCGTAAATTGTTATCGCCACCAGCAAAGAAACGCAATGATGGAGAGAGTTTGTCAAACTCATCCGCAATATTTGCCCCGCCATCAATGCGGAAGATCCCACGGTGATTGCCGCCAAGACTGCGAATCCAAGTCATCCCCCCCATCAGTCGAGTCACCCGAGTTTCAGACAACATACTCGAGTCACCATACTCAACGGTAAGAGTCTGGCGATCACCCCACATGGGCATGGTGCCACCGCGAATACGACTACGTGAAAACGAGATGCCCGGCAGCACAAACTTCCCGGTATCATCTTGTAAACCCTGTTCATAATTTTCGATCAAATACCGCACAAACAGAGTGCGATGCCAGCCATTGTCCAACACCCAATGTCGCTCTAAAGCAAGATTAGACTCTAAGCTCTTCGTGTCGCGGCTATCGAGTTTTTTCATCCCATACTGGATGCGATAGTACTCTCGCAACACATCGTCGAGCGGTATCCGATAACCTGCCGTGATCGTTTGCTCAGGCTCAGAGAGCGAGAAACTGCTATCAAAGCTGTGTCCGCGACTGTTCACCCAAGGTTTTTTCCACTTTAAACTCCCACGCACGCCCACATCCGTTGAATAGCCTAACCCTGTCTCAAGTTGATTGCGCGCTTGTGGGGCCAGAGAGATTTTCATCGGTAACTCTCGTCCTTGTCCCAACTGGCTGAGATCAGGCTCAACAAACACCGACGAAAACCAATCGGTGTTAGAGAGGTTTTGATTATACTCACCGACTTGAGAAACGAGATAAGGTTCGCCGCGCTGATATGGTGCCAGGGATTCAACCCGCTCTTGGTCAATTTGACTGCCATGAATGGTGCTTTCACCGAAGTGGTAACGAATACCGCTGTCGAAATGAAGTCGAATAAAAGCCTGATTGAGATCCGGTGCTACCTCTAAGCGACTTAGCGTGTAGTTCGCTTCAAAATAGCCCCGCTGTAAAGCCAAGTTACGCAGGTTACTTTTTAGTGCATCATATTGACTATGGATAAGTGGTTGGCCCACTTTTAAACCACTTTTTTCAATGGCAGCGGAAAATTCTTTGTCTGTGCTCGCTTCGCCGCTGACCTGAATGTCCACTTGTTCAATCAACACCACCGGACCAGGCTCAATAGTCACTGTCACCCGAGTTTGATCCTCAGAGACATCAAACTCATAACTAGGATGATAGTAACCGAGTGCATTAAGGGCTTCGTTGAAGTTACGCTCTAAACGCGCTTTAAAGCGCAAGCTCACTTCATAGTCTTGTTCGGGAATGGCCGATAAGTAAGCATCCACATTATCCCGTAATGCCCCCTCTATACCTTGAATATCAAGATCAACGCTCTGCGCCCAGCTCATGGGGGCCAAGCAAAGTAGTGAGAATAGAACTGGTAAAGAGTGTCGGATCATGATTAATTATCTGCTTACATCGGTTATCAGAATAATAACGCCTGTACAAATATAAGTCTGTATGAAAACAGTCAATTAGGCGGTCTTTATAGAAAATGATTCATTAAGGATGTTTATCATGCTCGACAAACAAACCCTAGTTTCCGCAGACAATGCACTGCCGGGACGCGACACCGCAATCTCGATTCAAGATAGTCACTATGTCAACCAATCTAGTTTGACTGCAGAACCCCCTCAAGGTTGCGAAAAAATATTGTTTGGTATGGGATGCTTTTGGGGAGCGGAGCGTCTATTTTGGCAGTTAGATGGGGTGCTGAGTACCAGTGTCGGCTATGCGGGTGGTTTTACCCCCAACCCAAGCTATGAGGAAGTGTGTAGCGGTTTAACCGGTCATACCGAAGTCGTTCGTGTCGTATTTAATCCAGAAGTCATTACTCTCGAACAACTGCTGCACACCTTTTGGGAGCGACACGATCCGACACAAGGCATGCGTCAAGGCAACGATCTAGGTACTCAGTATCGCTCAGCCATTTATGTTTACAGCGACCAACAGTGGGAATCGGCGGTTAAATCAAAGCAAGCCTATCAAACGCTATTAGGCTCGAAAGCGGGCGAAATCACCACTGAAATTTTACCTGCGGGTCGTTACTACTATGCCGAGGATTATCACCAGCAATACTTAGCCAAGAACCCTCAAGGCTATTGCGGCTTAGGGGGAACAGGCGTCTGTTTTCCACCACAGGATTAATTGCCATCAGCAAAACGAAAAAGTCGCCTTATGGCGACTTTTTTGATGACAACCGATATTACACCGACAAGGCGTCAATCGCTTGATTAATCTCTTTAAATGTCATTAGTTTTTGCTGATCGTTGACATCTGGCAGCAACACCTTGCCATTATCAAAATCAAACTCCCCAACGCCTTCAATGGCAAATTGCCCTTTAAACAAAGTTTTAACAAATCGAGCGATCTGTTGAGGACGATAGTTGGTAAACTCACGCAGCATAACGACTCCAATATCCTTTTATGAGGCGGCCAGCCTGGCCGCACCGTTCTTATCCCTAGAACTTGGGGGGATTATACCTGATGGGATTCGAATGTGTACCACTTTGTTAACAAAATGATCTTTGCTCACGCAATTCTCCTTGAGCTTTACCGATTATTAACATTTCGGTATATACTTTTTGCTCACAATAAGAGGAACAACATAATGAAAATCAAAACCCTACTGACTCTATTTGTCGCATGCTCTCCAAGCTTTGCGTTTGCACATAACCTCTCCCTAGGTCAGGCTGTCCCTAAGGTTGAGGTCGCCGCTTATGGTGAAGTCACTCTAAGTGGTGACGAGACCAGTTTTCGAAAGTGGTCGAGTGAGGATATGCTCGGAAAAGTGCGAGTGATTCAAGCCATTGCTGGTCGTAGCAGTGCTAAAGAAATGAACGCCGCATTAATGAGTGCGATTACTGAGGCAAAATTTTCAACAGAGAGCTACCAAACTACCACCATCATCAACCAAGATGATGCTATATGGGGTACAGGCTCATTTGTAAAATCATCGGCCGAAGACAGTAAAAAAGAGTTCCCTTGGTCATCTATCGTTCTGGATGAAGAGGGCAATGTTGCCAAGGCGTGGCAACTGGCTGAGGAATCATCTGCAATCATAGTACAAGACAAGCAAGGACAAGTTTTGTTTGTCAAAGAGGGCGCTTTAAATCAACAACAGATAGAGCAAGTCCTAACGCTTATCAAACAACATCTCTAAGCTTGAGTTAGATTTCGCCTTTTAAATGGAATTGTTATAGTATAACAGTTCCATTTTTTACGTTTGGATTGTGGTTGCTCGTGAGACGCCTAGCTGTATCATCACTCTACCTAAAGACGATTGCCTGCTTAGCTATCGCGATGGTGCTATGGCTTAACTCTGCGTACCTTGACCACCAGTATGATCTTGCTAACACTGACCATACTGAGCATCACTGCCAATTATTGGCAACCGCTCTACATGGTGCTAGTTCGGTAACGCCATGGGTCCTATCCATGCCTGTTGGCAACAAGATCGAATCGCCAACAACCTATCATTTTTCCCCAATGTTGGCGTTTGCTTATTTAGCTCGCTCGCCTCCTATCCTGAGCCATAAATAGTTATTACTGACCTAGCAGCAATAAAACAATCAAGCTGCACATCATCTACTTAATCATTCAGGATAAACAATGAAAAAACTGACTCCTATCGCTTTTGCTCTAGCCTTTACCTCTAGCACTTTGGTTAACGCAGAAGAGGGCTTTCGCCAACACGATGCTCATGTACACGGTCAAGTTGAAATCAACATCGCCCAAGATGGCAACGAACTCCTGTTCGAAATCACAGCGCCTGGCGCCGATGTCGTCGGTTTTGAGCACGCGCCACAAAATGCCGATCAGCAACAAACATTGGATAAGTCATTAGCGAAGTTACAACAAGCCGACGACGTGTTTACTCTCGCAACAGCAGCAGGTTGTGAAGTTGAGTATCAGTCGGTCAGCCACACTTTGGGTGAAAGCGAAGATCATCATGACCATGACAAACATGAACATCATGACGACGATAAACACGAGCATAATGATCATGAAAAGCATGAACACCATGACCACGATAAACATGAGCATCATGATCATGACAAGCACGAGCACCATGACGACGATAAACATGAAAATCATGATCATGACGCGCATTCGGGTCATGGTGAGTTCAGTGTTCAATATCACTACCAGTGCCAGAATATTCAAGCCATTAGCAGCGTTGATACGCAATGGTTTACTCTGTTCCCTACAACAGAATCGATCAAGGTTAATATTCTGACTGACAACAAACAAGCCGCGCTCGAGCTTGGTCGCGGGCAAACTACTATTTCTTTCTAATACCCATGAGGTAGCTCAGCCTGCTGAGCTACCTCGCTACGATGGATAAACTAATGGATAGTCAACACAACCTCCCCGTGGTTGAGCTCGACCATGTGACTTTTACTTGGCCCGGCAACGATGAGCCCACGCTCGACATTCGCTCTCTGAGCGTAAACACTGGCGAACACTTATTTATCAAAGGCCCGAGTGGCTGTGGTAAATCTACTCTTTTGGGCTTGCTCACTGGCATCCATACCGCAACTCAAGGCAAGGTATCGGTACTCGGACAAGCGCTTTCGGCAATGACAGGCAGTCAGCGTGATAAATTTCGTGCAGATAATATTGGTTATATTTTTCAGCAATTTAACTTGCTCCCTTACTTAAACGTGATTGAAAACGTGATGCTACCTTGTCAGTTTTCATCCCATCGTCGTCAGCAAGTAAATGGTGATTTAAGCGCGAAAGCCATTGAGCTATTACAGCAACTGCACCTACCAAATTCACTGCTCTCTAAGCCAGTAGCAGAACTCAGTATTGGCCAGCAACAACGAGTTGCTGCAGCACGCGCCTTAATAGGCCAACCTAAAGTCATTATTGCCGATGAGCCAACCTCATCACTCGACTTTGATAATCGTAGTGCGTTTATTAAGTTGTTACTCGAACAGGTCAACCAAGCGAATTCAACACTCTTGTTTGTCAGTCACGATCCGACACTCGAAGCCTACTTCGATAAGACCATCAATCTTCAGCAGATCAACAACGCCGGAGGTGCTCAATGACACCCACGCTTACTCTAGCCCTAAAAAGCGTTCGGAACCGTAAAGTGACAGCACTGCTGACCATACTCACCGTCGCCATTTCAGTGATCTTGCTCCTTGGTGTAGAACGCATTCGAACCCAAGCGAAAAGCAGCTTCGCCAACACGATTTCTGGCACCGACCTGATTGTCGGTGGCCGCTCTGGTCAAGTGAACTTATTACTCTACTCGGTATTTCGTATCGGCAATGCCACCAATAATATCGACTGGAAGAGCTATCAAGAGTTTAGCCAACACCGAGCCGTTGATTGGGCAATCCCTATCTCACTCGGCGACTCACATAAAGGTTTTCGAGTAATGGGAACCAACCATAGCTACTTCGAACACTATCGCTATGGTCAAAAACAGAATCTCGCGTTTAGCCAAGGTGGCGAGTTTAATGGCCTGTTTGAAGCGGTGATCGGCGCCGATGTTGCCAAGCAGCTTAACTACGAGATAGGCAGTGAAATGGTGATTGCTCATGGCATCAGCGATGTCGGTTTCAGCCGCCATGAAAACCTCCCTTTTGTCGTGGTAGGTATTTTGGCACCGACAGGTACGCCAGTCGACAAAACTGTCCACGTTTCTCTACAAGCGATTGAAGCGATACACGTCGGTTGGGAGAGTGGAGCTAACTTAGGCAACACCCCCGAAGCCGCACAGCTCGAAAACATGGACTTTGAACCTAAACAGATCACCGCGATGATGTTGGGACTCAAGTCAAAAATTCAAACCTTTGCCTTACAACGTCAGATCAATACATACAAGAAAGAGCCGTTAAGTGCTATTTTGCCCGGTGTCGCTTTGCATGAACTGTGGGGTATGATGTCTGTCGCCGAGCAAGCTCTGATGGCGGTCTCGGTATTTGTCGTTATTGCCGGACTATTAGGGATGCTCTCTAGCCTACTGACCAGTCTGCAAGAGCGTCGCCGTGAAATGGCGATTCTTCGAGCGATGGGCGCCAGACCGAGACACGTGTTCAGCTTATTGATTCTAGAGGCCAGCGCACTGACCATGATTGGTGTCATCGCCGGGACGACAGGCTTGTATGCGCTATTGAGCATCGCGGCACCTATGATTCAGCAAATGTACGGCATCAACTTGGCCTTAGTTGGTCTGTCTGCTTATGAATTAAAACTTCTTTTAGCGGTACAACTGGCCGGAACCTTAATTGGCTTTATTCCCGCTTTACGCGCTTACAAACAATCTCTCAGCGATGGAATGACAATTCGAGTTTAATTATGAAAATATTCTCTCTTATACTACTCACTCTCATGAGCTTAGTCGGAATCAGCACCTCGGTTCACGCTAACGAGCCCCTAAATCTAGACTGGATAGACCTTATTCCAGAAGACGAGCGTAACCAGTTTGATTCTATGGGGATGCCTGAAGTCGATCACTCTGGTGATGTGATGCAGCAATCAAAAATTGGTGGAGTAAGACAAGAACTCAATGGTAGCCAGGTAAAAATACCGGGGTTTGTTATTCCGTTAGAAGGGGATGAAAGCAAGGTGACCGAGTTCCTGCTGGTGCCTTACTTTGGTGCTTGTATCCACGTACCACCACCACCACCAAACCAAATCATCTATGTGAACTTTCCTGAGGGGGCACCAATACAGCAGTTGTGGGATGTGGTGTACGTGATCGGAACACTAAAAACGGAAACAGTCAGCCACGAACTGGCGGAGACTGCGTACGTCATTCAAGGCACTGCCGTTACCGAATACGATGATATGTAAGTGTTAAAACAAAGAGCGACCTGTTAACACCCTTTTCTAAGTTATATAGCGGGAAAGATAACCAAGCACCGCTAGGTAGAGCAGTAGCAACAGGGCGATTGACAGGTGCTTCTTCAGTTTATTGTCATTAAAATACTTCATAAGCCCCTCAAGATTAACGGTAACAATTTTAACAACTTGTTATCATTTATGGTAGCGATATTTTTATAAACTGGCTCACACTCTTTCTGTGGCGGGTCCGCCGGTTCCGAGGTACAGTTAATACTCTACCTAAGCATCTGATGACCAAGGAAATAGCATGTCTGAAAGCAATAAGCCTGTTGTTATCGAGCACGAAGCCGAGCAATCACCGCGGCGCGAAAAGAAGTCGAGCTACATTAAAGACAGCGCGAGCCGGGTGCTTAACATTGCGCAGACTTATGGCCTAGACGCGCTGTTGCAAACTGATAAGCCAGAGAAAAGTGCCCTTGAGCGAGCGCTGGTTCGCGAGCGAAAGCGCAAAGAGATCAGACAGAAAAATCTCGAACAAATCCTCAAACTTGCACATATATCCTGCAAAGATGAAACCGCTGGCGATCCTGACCAAGACTGGCTGTATCGCTACTTCGATATGGCGCAAGAAGTCCACAATCACTCCATGCAACGCTTATGGGCACAAGTACTCAAGCGAGAGGTGACCAACCCGGGCTCTACCTCGATGAAAGCCCTGAAAGTCTTGCAAGACATGACCCCTAAAGAAGCCCAAATTCTCCAACGCGCTGCAACCTTAGCGTGCAGTTTTGGAGGAGACAATAGCCGCAAGTTGCTGGTCGGCTATCGAGCGCAAGGAGGGATATTCAGTTTTGGTAAACGGACTACGACCAGCAATATCAATGTCGGTAATTATCAACTCCCTTATTCTAGCCTATTGGTGTTATTTGAACTCGGCCTGATGCATGGTACCGAGCTTGAATCTGGCGAGATAGATCTAGACTCTCCGCTCCCCTTACTTTATCAAGGAAAGCAACTGGCTTTACAGGCACACAGTAAGGGCGTCCGGTTGATCTATTATCGATTTAGCCCCACAGGTAACGAACTGTGTAAACTGCTGGGCAACAAGCCCAATATGCAGTACTACGACCAACTAGTTGCCATGCTAAGCCAAAAATTTACCGCTAGCACCGAAGCCTCCCCGAGCATCGATACCACGGTTTAAAACCGCATATTCCCCAATAAAAAACGCCAACCCAATTGGGTTGGCGTTATAACATTTGGATAGCCTAAATGGTTGAAGTGGCAGTATCTACCAAGCTACCACTTTAAGTCTGGCGGCAATTAAGCTTTGTAAGCTTTAAACGCGTTAATCAGACCATTAGTCGAACTATCGTGCGAACTAATTTCAGCATCATCAGCAAGCTCCGGTAAGATTTGGTTCGCTAGTTGTTTACCTAGCTCCACACCCCATTGGTCGAAGCTGAAGATATTCCAGATAACACCTTGTACGAAGATCTTATGTTCGTACATCGCAATAAGGTTACCTAGAGTACGCGGAGTGATCTGCTTAACCAGAATAGAGTTAGTTGGGCGGTTACCTTCGAACACTTTAAATGGTGCAAGGGTTGCCGCTTCTTCTTCACTCTTACCTGCTTTAGCAAATTCCGCTTTTACCGTTTCCTCTGATTTACCAAATGCCAACGCTTCAGTTTGCGCGAAGAAGTTAGACATTAGTTTCTGGTGATGGTCGCCCGCTGGGTTGTGGCTGATTGCTGGAGCAATGAAGTCACAAGGGATCAGCTTAGTACCTTGGTGGATCAGCTGGTAGAACGCGTGCTGGCCGTTGGTGCCAGGCTCACCCCAAATAATTGGGCCTGTTTGGTACGTCACGGCATTACCGTCGCGGTCAACGTATTTACCGTTAGATTCCATGTTACCTTGCTGGAAGTAAGCCGCAAAACGGTGCATGTACTGGTCGTAAGGCAGAATCGCCTCTGATTCAGCGCCGTGGAAGTTGTTGTACCAAAGGCCAATCAAAGCAAGGATTACCGGGATGTTGCTTTCAAGTTCCGTTGACGCGAAATGGTTGTCCATCTCATGTGCGCCATCAAGTAACTCAACAAAGTTGTCGTAGCCGACTGCAAGCGCAATAGAAAGACCGATAGCTGACCATAGCGAGTAACGACCGCCAACCCAGTCCCAGAACTCAAACATGTTCTCTGTATCGATACCGAATTCAGAAACAGCGGTTGCGTTGGTAGACAGTGCGGCAAAGTGCTTAGCAACGTGAGCCTGGTCGCCAGCAGATTTCAGGAACCAATCACGAGCGGAATGCGCATTAGTCATGGTTTCTTGAGTAGTGAATGTTTTAGACGCAATCAGGAAAAGCGTTGTTTCAGGATCAACTTTCTTTAGAGTTTCAACGATGTGGGTACCATCAACGTTAGAAACAAAGTGCAGGTTTAGGTGGTTTTTGTATGGTGCCAGCGCTTCTGTCACCATGTAAGGACCAAGGTCTGAGCCACCGATACCGATATTCACGATATCTGTAATTGCCTTGCCTGTGTAACCTTTCCACTCACCGCCGATAACACGATCAGTGAAAGACTTCATTTTGTCTAGCACGGCATTGACTGCAGGCATTACGTCTTCGCCATCAACCATCACTGGTTTGTTGCTGCGGTTGCGCAGAGCAGTGTGAAGTACTGCACGATCTTCGGTTTTGTTGATGGCTTCACCACTGAACATCGCTTCGATTGCCGCTTTAAGCTCAGTTTCATTGGCCAGAGCAAACAGGTGCTTTAGCGTCTCCTCGTTGATTAAGTTCTTGGAGTAGTCGACGAGAATGTCTGTGCCGAAACGTGCTGAGAACTTATCAAAGCGAGCTGGATCTTGAGCGAACAGCGCTTTCATATCCATATCTTGTGCCGATTCGAAGTGCGCTGTTAGCGCTTTCCAAGCTTGTGTTTGCGTTGGATTGATATTTTTCAACATGGTACCTATCCCGATGTTACAGTAGGTTCTATTCCATACAGTCTAGCGAAAACTGGTGGAATCCCCGATTAAGCAAAATAATAATATTAGGTGTGTTTAGGCAAAATGCCACTAATACCAGTCTGGATAAATAGCTGTTCAGATATTTATTCTGATCGGTATTCACACCCTTTGTAATTTTTTTTCAAGCGCACATTATGACGCAGGTGAGTAACCCTCACATTGAGTTAGGTCACGTTCCCTGTTCCAAAAGTGAACAATAACCTAAAACGCACTGAGAATTTTAACACTAACCTTGATTAAGCTTAACCATTTGTCACAACACTTCTAGGATAGAACGGTTTATGTGGACACAAACAACACTACATCTCAAGGCTCGGCAACGCGGGTTTCATCTCATTACCGATGAAATTGAACAACAATTACCGCAAATCGCCGAATATTCTGTGGGAATATTACAGCTTTTCATCCAGCATACCTCAGCGAGTTTAACCATCAATGAAAACGCGGATCCCACCGTAAGACATGATATGGAAAAGCACTTCAACCACTTTGTTCCTGAGCGAGCGCCTTACTACCAACACACTTATGAAGGCGATGATGATATGCCTGCGCACATCAAAGCTTCAACACTTGGATGCAGTGTAATGATTCCGATAAGCCACGGGCGCTTAGCACTGGGAACATGGCAAGGCATCTATCTGGGTGAGCACCGAGATCACGGCGGAAGCCGACGCATTATCGCGACACTGCAAGGCCAAAAGTAAGCAGCAAAAAGCCGGCTACATGAGCCGGCTTTTTGTCGTGTGTCATCTCTAGCGAATTACTCGCTGTATTCCATGTCCACTCGCGAGGTCAATTTAGTCACCAGTTCATAGGCGATTGTGCCAATATGTTCAGCGACCTCCTCAACGGGTAGCGCTTGTCCCCACAAAGTGGCTTCGTCACCCACTTTGTCCATCGCATCAGGCCCAAGGTCGACGGTCAGCATGTCCATTGATACTCGTCCTGCAAGTGGTACCTTGCGACCATTAACCCACACTGGCGTGCCGTAAGGCGCCATTCTTGGGTAACCGTCTCCGTAACCAATCGCAATCACACCAACCTTGGTGTCACGCTCACTGGTCCAATTGCCACCATAACCAACGCTCTCGCCCGCCTTCACATCTCGTACTGCTATCAAATGTGATTTGAGTGTCATTACTGGTTGGTAGCCCAGCTGCTGAGCGTGCTTTTCACCGAATGGGGAAACGCCGTACATAATAATACCTGGTCGCACCCAATCGAGTTGACTGTCCGGCCAAGCGAGTAAACCAGCTGACGCGGCTAGTGAGCGTTCACCCTCACAACCTTCGGTCAAAGACATAAACAGCTCGGTTTGCTGGTTGGTGGTCGGCTTATCCAACTCATCGGCACAGCCAAAATGGCTCATGTAGCGCAGCGGTTTAGCCACACTGGAGCATGCTTTCAAACGACGGACAAACTCTGGATACTGTTCCGGCCTAACCCCCAAACGATGCATACCACTGTCTATTTTTAGCCATACGACCACTGGCGTTTCGAGTTGCGCTTGCTCGAGCGCAGCTAATTGCTCTTCGCAATGAACCACAGTCTGAATGTTATTGGTGACTAACACAGGGAGATCGCCTGAAGAGTAGAAGCCTTCTAATAGCAAAATGGGTTTCACTACCCCACAAGCTCGTAGCTGCAGCGCTTCTTCGATGCGGGCAACGCCAAATGCATCAGCACCATCGGCACTTTTAGCAATATGGCGTAAGCCATGACCATAGCTGTTTGCTTTGACCACAGCCATCACTTTGCTGTGCGGAGCTTGCTGTTTAATCTGCGTTAGGTTGTGCTTGAGCGCCGTCAAATCGATGTAAGCGGTTGCCGCTTTCATGTGGGTCATAAATTACTCATCGTCCATATCGAATGCCGGGCCTGCATAGTTATCAAAGCGTGACCATTGACCTTGGAAAGTCAATCGCACCGACCCGATAGGGCCATTACGCTGCTTACCTATAATGATTTCAGCCGTACCTTTCATCGAACTATCAGGGTTGTATACCTCATCACGGTAGATAAACATGATCAAGTCAGCATCCTGCTCGATAGAGCCGGACTCACGTAAGTCAGAGTTTACAGGGCGTTTATCTGCACGTTGCTCAAGGGAGCGGTTAAGCTGAGACAGCGCCACTACCGGAACATTGAGTTCTTTCGCCAGCGCTTTCAGTGAGCGGGAGATTTCGGCGATCTCTAACGTACGGTTATCGGATAAAGAAGGGACTCGCATCAGTTGAAGATAGTCGACCATAATCATCGATAAGCCACCATGGTCACGAGCAATGCGTCGTGCACGTGAACGTACCTCGGTTGGCGTCAGGCCCGAGCTGTCATCGATGTACATGTTCTTCTTCTCCATTAGAATCCCCATGGTCGAAGAAATACGCGCCCAATCTTCATCATCGAGCTGACCGGTACGAATCTTAGTTTGGTCAACACGCGACAAGGACGCCAACATACGCATCATAATCTGTTCTGCCGGCATCTCTAGCGAGAAAATAAGGACAGGTTTTTCCTGCTCCATCGCCGCATTTTCACACAAGTTCATCGCGAACGTAGTTTTACCCATCGAAGGACGGGCGGCGACGATGACTAAGTCAGAACCTTGTAGACCAGCCGTTTTCTTGTTTAAGTCGGTAAAGCCGGTGTTGACCCCAGTGACACCATCTTGCGGCGTTTTATACAGTAGCTCGATGCGCTCTAGGGTCTTCTCCAAGATATTGTCGACGTTCTGCGGGCCTTCATTTTCGTTGGTGCGCGATTCTGCGATGGCAAAAACTTTGCTCTCGGCGAGGTCGAGTAAGTCTTCGGAGTTTCGGCCTTGTGGGTCATAACCAGCATCGGCGATTTCATTGGCGACACCAATCAGATCACGCACCAAAGCTCGCTCAGCAACAATATCCGCGTAGGCATTGATATTGGCCGCGCTAGGTGTGTTCTTAACCAGATCTGCCAGGTAGGCAAAGCCGCCAACGTCTTCAAGTTGCTCTCGCAGTTCGAGGAACTCAGAGAGCGTAATGAGATCGAGCGGTTTATTATCTTCAAGTATCGCTTTGACCGCTTCGAAGATCAGACGATGTGGACGGCTGTAGAAATCTTTCGCTACCACGCGTTCAGCCACCGTATCCCAGCGCTCGTTGTCGAGCAGTAAACCGCCGATGACCGACTGTTCTGCCTCCAATGAGTGAGGGGGAACTTTGATCGCATCCACTTGTGCGTCGCTAAACTTCTTGTTTCGGTAATCTATTTTCGCTTCAGCCATGGTATTGCTCAACAACTTGCTCTGGACCGCTAATTATAACGAGAATGGCGCTGATGTCTGTAGCCAGAATTGACTTTGTCGGATTCCGATCCAGATTTTACCTGCAGTTGACGGTAACCTTGTCCTTTAGCTCTACTATTATCCCATTACTTTTTCTATCTTGAGGTCGTTAGTGTCTAAACTTTGGCTTTTGAGCTTGGGACTATTAAGCTCAATGTATGTATATGCCGATGAACAAGGACAGAACCACTCGGATATTGAACTGCCCTCGCCTTGGGACACTGAGGTTGAGTTTGGCTATCAAGCGCACACAGGCAACTCTGACTCGCGCTCCCTAAACTCACGCCTTAACGCTGAATATGTAGAAGGTCGACATCGAACCAGTGGCGAATGGAAGTTCTATCTGTTGTACAAGGATGGAGAAGAAGACAAAAGACAGTCTACGTACAGTGCGCAAAGTGACTACAAACTTACCCCCAAAACCTACCTTTACAGCAGCTTCCGTGGTGTAGATTCACGCTATAGCGCCTATTATAAGGATTACACCTTATCAGGTGGTCTAGGTTATCAATTATCGAATACGGACAAGTTCTTACTGGAAATTGAGCTTGGCCCAGGGTTCCGCTATCAAGAACCAAACCTAGATGAAATTGATGATGATGACATCATCTTTCCTGAAACTGTGCAAGAAGGTATCTTCCGCGGCAACATAAACACTCATTGGCAAGTGTTAGACAGTCTGGCTGTCTCGGCGGATCTCACTATCGTTTCAGGCCACAGCAATACTCGCACCGATACCGACATCAGTTTAACCAACAACATTACCGAAGATATCGCGCTAAAGCTTGCACACTCACGCCAGTATCATGACAAAGTCCCAGAAGGGCTCAGTAAAGCTGACTCCATATTTTCCGTTAACCTGCTGTTTCTTTTCTAACGACTTATCAAGCGATAGACATAAAAAAAGCACCTGCAAGCAGGTGCTTTTAAAATACGTCTTGATACTGAATTATTCAGCAGCAACAACTTGTAGGTTAACTGTCGCGAACACTTCTGAGTGAAGTTGAACGCTGATCTCGAACTCACCAGTGTTACGTAGTGCGCCTTCTGGAAGACGAACTTCGCTCTTAACCACTTCAACGCCAGCTGCAGTGATTGCATCAGCGATGTCGCGAGTACCGATAGAACCGAATAGTTTACCTTCGTCACCTGCTTTAGAAGCGATAACAACAGCTTCTAGAGCGTTAACTTTCTCAGCGCGAGCTTCAGCAGCAGCAAGTTGCTCTGCAGCTTTTGCTTCAAGTTCAGCACGACGTGCTTCGAACATTTCAACGTTAGCTTTAGTTGCCATAACTGCTTTACCTTGAGGGATAAGGAAGTTACGAGCGTAGCCAGATTTAACGTTAACAGTTTCGCCTAGAGCACCTAGTTTGCCGATTTTATCAAGTAGAATAACTTGCATTGCTTAATTCCTCTTTTTAAAAACGACCGATTACTGATGCTTATCAGTGTACGGTAGTAGAGCTAGGTAGCGAGAACGTTTGATCGCGCGAGCTAGTTGACGTTGGTACTTAGCGCTTG
>JBCAXU010000039.1:0-28829 GCA_038533895.1 Pseudomonadota bacterium
TTACGAACGGATAGTTTGACTCAGGTGGGTCAATTTTACTTCGGCGTTAGTGGGTCAGTTTTACATCGGCGATGACAATTACCGCTCTTTTCGTTTTTCCTTAGCTTAGGAAACCTCAAATCCACACGAACAGCCATTAGCCGAGGATATTCGTCTAATGCAAGATCAACCGTATCATACATTTTTTCTAAGTAGTCGATGTAGAGTGGACCGTGCTCAGTCTGGATAGGTCTACCGAGAAAGGTTGGCTTGGTGGTCAGTCTGAGGTTTTTGTTTTTTCTAGAACGTACATTCATTCTATCTACTCCTGTGTTTAGGTTCATAGATAGGCAGGTACCGTTTTTTTTTATTGTGCATTGTGAGTCACTAGGGGTGACTCCGTGATATCAGTTACATCGTGATGATGTGTTGGGGATGTAGGTAAATGACAGTAATAATACTAACCAGACAGACATTTATAACCTTCTATCACGTTAACAATCCATTCTATTTAGGTGAATCGAAAATTATTTCTCATTGACCATTGCGACAAATAATCTCAACAAACCAGTTTGCACAGCAGAAACCCAAATAAGCTTACTTACAAGTTAAATGACAAGAGATGAGAAGACAAAGAAGGGCGAGGGTGATTGGTTTTAGAAGTAACTTACATCGCGAGCAGTGATACGTTTCGTAACCCAAGTCACGATATCGTTATACTTCCATCGAGGAATATCTTTTGAGATACAAGGTGGAAAATCCCCTGCTTTAATCATCCGATACAATGTGTCCTTATTAAAGCCAATCATGCTCAACAATGTCTTTCTGTCCACCAGCTTCATTGAGCTTTCAAGTTCTGGTGAGGTTGTCATGCCTTCATACCACCCCCCATCTACCCACGCCTGTACTTCTTCTGCTATCCATGCAGAAGCACGTTTACCAATGTGAATTTGTCTAGGGAACTTCCCTTCCCCAATTAGTAAGTACAAATGAGCACGACTAATGCCCGTCAACTCCGAAAGCTCTTTACGTCTGATAAGTTGCATGATGTGAATCCTTTAGTTATTTCGTTCACATCAATGGCAATCGCCGTTAATTTTTGCGCGCCCTCCACTTACGCATAAAAATCACACACCACAAAAATCTGATAATACTGCCACTCGCTATTCTGAGAAAAAAAACAACCTTATTCTGTGAAAATTTAATAAACAAAGAATACTTAATTTATAAAGCCTATAGAAAATTTCTTTGTAAATTCTTTGAATAATAATTGGTATATATCTATTGATATCTGCGAAGAAACTGGTACAAAATGGTACTATTAATCTCAAGTCAAAAATGAATATTTATGAAAAATAGAAGATTGAAAGAATTTAAAAACGCGTCTGAAATGCACCTTCGCTTCTATGTGCTATGTCTTGCCTATAGTGGCAATATCAAGGGGTATACTGACTTTCGTGATCTAGCCCTTTACGACTATAAAAAGTTACAAGCTCACTTCATGGAGGCTCTATCAGCCAAATTGCACATTGATATAGAGAAACTAGAAGACGGAGGGTTGTCGGAACATGAGTGCCAAGAAATTTACAATGAGCTAGACTTGCTATACGACTTTAAGGATAAGTATCTGATAACTAGTGAACATACATCTTGGTTACAAGGCAGCAGAGAAATTTATTTCTTTCATTCTATCTTAAAAATAATGATTACAATGAAAGTGAACCTTAATGATCGTCCTGATAACCCTTCACTTATTGGCATGGATTTTTGGCCTCAACTCAAGGACACAGAACGTAAAAGTCAGATAAAAGCACAAAAAGAAAGAGCATATCAGCGTGCTGAAGATCGAGTATCAAAACCCATGATTCATACACCAGAAAGCTACATTAACTACAAGGAAGAGGTAAAAAGAGAAGCTGAAGAAATTCATCATAGGAGGCAAGAAGCCGAAGAAAGATTAAAAAAACGTGAACTAGACTCAATTGATCGGCCACCGATACTAGAAGCGTTAACAGCGATATGTATTCTCTGTCCTACCATAGACTCGAGAACTCATATCTCCATAATTAACTCTTTAACGTTTAGCTGTATAGAAGAAACCGTTTCGTTACAGGAAATACAGCAACTGCTTCTTCGAATCAAACTATTGTATCTCGAATGTAATGATACTGTTTCTTTAAAATGGGGCATTTTAAAGACTACACAGGAAGGACTTATCAATAAAACGTATGATCGACTGAGATCACAATACAACATAAATCGCCTTTTTTTTCCATCATCTGATCCAGTAATTCAAAAAAACTGCATCATTACAACATTGGATTTACTCTATGCTACAACCGACAACTTTGAACAGAGATTAAAGCTTATCACGGATAGGTTTTCAGGAGATAAAGCCGAATTTAAAAGTCACTTGATTGGCTTGAATGACAAACAGTGGGAAATGCTGGTTGATCTTGCCGGAGGCGATGCCAAAACAAAAATAAATCGCGCCTTCAACACCATTCTCAAAGATGCATACAAAAACCGATTCAGTAAATAAAACCTACCATCACCTATCCAATACAAACTGATGGTTATTGAAGCCATTGACTTTAGGTACACGGGTAGGTACATTGACTTCAATCCTTGGCGCAATGAATACGCGCTCAGGCCAAGCAGGACATAGAGTTTATCTATTTGTGTTTGGCACCCGCAGGGGGAGCCAAATTCAAGAAGCCAAGTCGATAGACTTGGCTTTTGTCGTTTTTAATGCCCTAAGCTTATAGATAGCCGTTAAGTCAACACAACTTGTCACAGTAACATCAACATCTGCTACCAGTTCCGTTTCATCCTTCCCTTTTTCGCTATTCATGACGCAATGAAACTTGGCCTACCTATCCATAGGACTCAACTTTTTCAGTACAATTTCGTATATTTATCATGCAACAACATAAAACCTTATCTTTCCTTGGTTGTTATTGGGTGAGCAAAGCGGGATAATATTGGGATCGGATTCTTTACTATAAAAAACTATGACCGAATATCTTTTGTTGTTGGTGGGCACTGTGCTGGTCAACAACTTTGTACTGGTGAAGTTCTTGGGCTTATGTCCATTTATGGGTGTTTCAAAGAAACTGGAAACAGCCATCGGAATGGGGTTGGCGACAACGTTCGTCTTAACTCTCGCTTCCGTGTGTGCGTATCTGGTTGAAAGCTACATATTAGAACCACTTAACCTTCAGTATCTGCGAACCATGAGCTTTATCTTGGTGATTGCCGTGGTGGTTCAGTTCACTGAAATGGTTGTACATAAAACCAGCCCGACACTCTATCGCCTATTGGGTATTTTCTTACCCCTTATCACCACTAACTGTGCCGTTTTGGGTGTTGCCTTACTTAACATCAATGAAAACCATAATTTTATCGAGTCAATCATCTATGGTTTTGGCGCTGCTGTCGGGTTTTCTTTGGTATTAGTGCTGTTCGCTTCAATGCGTGAGCGAATTGCTGCCGCCGATGTTCCTGTGCCCTTCAAAGGTGCCTCTATTGCCATGATCACGGCGGGCTTGATGTCTCTTGCCTTTATGGGCTTTACCGGCTTGGTGACGCTGTAATGAGTTCTATTTTAATCGCGATTATCGCTGTTGTGGTGTTGGCCGCTATTTTTGGCGCGGCACTGGGCTTCGCTTCGATTCGTTTCAAAGTGGAAGCAGACCCGATAGTTGATCAGATAGATGGCATTCTTCCTCAAACTCAGTGTGGTCAATGTGGCTACCCAGGGTGTCGACCTTACGCCGAAGCGATCGCCAATGGCGATGACATCAACAAGTGTCCTCCTGGCGGCCAAGCAACGATTGAAAAATTAGCTGATCTTATGGGCGTGGACGCCCCCGACTCAGCGCATGATCTAGAAAACGAAGTGAAAACAGTGGCCTTTATTCATGAAGACATGTGCATTGGCTGTACTAAGTGCATCCAAGCCTGCCCTGTTGATGCGATTGTTGGCGGCACCAAAGCACTGCACACCGTCATCAAGGACGAATGTACGGGCTGTGATTTGTGCGTGGCGCCTTGCCCAACCGACTGTATTGAGATGATCCCAGTAGAGACCACTACTGAGAACTGGAAGTGGCAAATGAACGCCATTCCTGTTGTTGATATTACCGATTCTGCCAACAAGCAGAATAGCGTGAGTTAAGGACTGGTATGTTGTCATTAATCGAACAAATTCAATCCGGTGCACTTTGGGATTTTCCTGGTGGTATACACCCTACAGAGAACAAAACCCAGTCGCTAAAAACCCCAATTAGCCAGGCGAGTATCTCCGATGAACTGGTGCTACCCATTAAGCAGCATATTGGCAAACCAGGTATGCTCACGGTGAATGTGGGGCAACACGTTCTTAAAGGTCAGGCGCTGACCAAGTACGACACCAGCTTTATGCTACCAGTCCATGCCCCAACGTCTGGCACCATAGTCGCTATTGAACCAAGAACCACCGCTCACCCTTCAGGGTTGAGTGAAACCTGTATCGTGATAAAGCCAGATTTTGAGGAGCAATGGTTTGAACGTGACCCATGGCCAAACTTTCGCGACCACACGCCAGATGAACTAATAGAGAAAATTCGCCAAGCAGGCGTCTCTGGTCTAGGCGGTGCAGGTTTCCCCACTGCCAAGAAAATTCAAGCCGGACTTGCTCGAACCGAAATACTGATCGTTAACGCAGCAGAGTGTGAACCCTATATCACCGCCGATGACAGCTTAATGCGTGAGCATGCACACGAGATCATTCAGGGTATTGATATTGTAGAGCATATCCTCAAGCCCAAGCTGACTGTGATTGGTATTGAGGACAACAAACCGCAGGCGATCCAAGCTTTACAAGAGGCCGCACAGGACAAGGATGTGATCATCCGTGTCATTCCGACCAAGTATCCTTCTGGAGGGGAAAAGCAACTTATCAAACTGCTGACCAATAAAGAAGTGCCTAACGGCGGCATACCCGCAGATATAGGGTTACTGGTGCAAAACGTCGGCTCATTGCATGCCATCAAGCGTGCCGTTTGTGACGGAGAGCCACTGGTTGAACGAGTGGTCACCTTAACCGGTAATACATTCGAACAACCTCGCAATGTTCGCGCGTTACTGGGTACGCCTGTGGAAGCCCTACTCGCAGAGTTTGGCTATAAGGCCGATAGACGTCTGCCACGTTTGATTATGGGCGGCCCCATGATGGGCTTTACTCTGCCACACGCCAACGTGCCGATCACTAAAACCTCTAACTGTATTCTAGCACCGACGCGTAACGAGATAGCACCGAGTGAATACGAAATGGCGTGTATTCGTTGTGGCCAATGTGCTGAGGTCTGTCCGGCTTCTCTGCTACCACAGCAATTGCAGTGGCACGCCAAGGCTGAAGAATACGAAAAGTGTGAAGAACTCAATCTCAAAGATTGTATTGAGTGCGGGGCCTGTGCCTTTGTCTGTCCAAGCGAAATTCCACTGGTTCAGTATTATCGTCAGGCCAAAGCAGAAATTCGCACTCGAAAAGAAGAGGCCGAAGCCGCTGAACGCGCTAAAGTCCGCTTTGAAGAAAAAAAGGCGCGATTAGAGCGCGATAAAGCACAACGTGAGAACCGCTTTAAGAAAGCCGCTGAAGATCGTCGTAAAGAGATGAAGAAAACGGGTAACGACGACGCTATTGCTGCCGCGATTGCGCGTGTCAAAGCGAAAAACGCTGATAATGAACCCTCTTCTCCTGAGGTTAAACCCGCCGTCGCTGCCGCGATTGCCAAAGCTAAGGCCAAACAAGCGGCCGCTTTAGAGCAAGGCAGCGCAGAGCCAGATAACTCTGAAATGGCGAAGCTTCGTGAGGAGCGCAAACGTCAGGCTCGTGAGCGCAAAGCAGCAAAAGAGCAGCAGGCAGATACCTCCAGCGACGATAAAAAAGATGCTGTCGCCGCGGCCATTGCCCGCGCCAAAGCACGTAAAGCGCAGCAGGCACAACAAGATAGCGACAATGCAGAGCCTTCAAGCGAACCACAAGCTGAGGACGGCAAGAAAGCCGCCGTCGCCGCTGCCATTGCCCGCGCCAAAGCACGTAAAGCGCAGCAGGCGCAACAAGATAGCGACAATGCAGAGCCTTCAAGCAAACCACAATCTGAAGACGGCAAGAAAGCCGCTGTCGCCGCGGCCATTGCTCGCGCCAAGGCACGTAAGGCGCAGCAAGATAGCGACAACGCAGAGCCTTCAAGCGAACCACAAGCCGAAGATGGCAAGAAAGCCGCCGTCGCCGCGGCCATTGCTCGCGCCAAGGCACGCAAAGCACAACAGGCGCAACAAGATAGCGACAACGCAGAGCCTTCAAGCAAACCACAATCTGAAGACGGCAAGAAAGCCGCTGTCGCCGCGGCCATTGCTCGCGCCAAGGCACGTAAAGCCGAGCAAACGCAGCAAGATAGCGACAGCGCAGAGCCTCCGAGCGAGTCATCAGCCGAAGACGGAAAGAAAGCCGCCGTCGCTGCTGCCATTGCCCGTGCCAAAGCGCGTAAAGCCGAAAAAGAACAACAAAAACAATTTGAGGAGAAAGAGTAGTGGCCTTCTTTATTGCCAGCTCACCCCATGCGCACAATCGCAGAAGCACTCCTGATCTCATGAAATGGGTTGCCCTGTGCGCCCTGCCAGGTCTCTTCGCGCAGATCTACTTTTTTGGCTGGGGAACCCTGATCCAATTGGTATTCGCGGTCATTATTGCGCTAAGCCTTGAAGCGTTAGTGATGCTGGTGAGAAAGCGTCCTCCAATGTCTGCGTTGAGAGACAACAGTGCGCTTGTGACAGCATGGTTGCTCGCCATTGCGATTCCCCCTCTTTCACCATGGTGGGTATTGGTCATTGGTCTAGTGTTCGCCATCGTTATCGCCAAACACCTGTATGGCGGGATCGGCCAAAATCTATTTAATCCAGCCATGGTCGCCTACGTGGTTTTGCTGATCTCGTTTCCGGTGCAAATGACCAGTTGGATCTCACCTTTCGAGTTGCAATCAACCACCCTATCGAGCGGTGATGCATTTTCACTGATCTTTACTGGGTTCAATCTAGAAGGCTTGTCATTACAGCAACTTCGAACCGGTATTGATGGCGTCACCATGGCTACCCCACTTGATGCGCTTAAAACCTCAATGCGCGCGGGCAGCACACTGAGTGAAGCGATGTCCGCACCTCAGTTTGGCGGATTAGCTGGTATCGGTTGGGAATGGGTTAACCTCGCCTATCTCGCCGGTGGGCTCATGCTGATCAAGTTACGAGTGATCAGTTGGCACATTCCTGTCGGATTCTTGGTTGGTTTAGGTTTGTTAAGCAGCGTGTTTATGCTACTCGCACCAGGCACCACCGCGTCACCTGTCATTCATCTGCTGTCTGGTGCTACCATGCTCGGTGCCTTCTTCATTGCCACAGACCCTGTATCGGCGTCCACCACGGTGAAAGGCCGAGTGATCTTTGGTCTCTTTATTGGTGCGATGGTTTTTATCATCCGCAGTTGGGGCGGATTTCCTGACGGTGTGGCGTTTGCCGTCTTGCTCGGCAATATGTGCGTCCCTCTGATTGACTACTACACCAAGCCGCGAACATACGGACACTAAGGAGCCTTCATGATCAATGCGATTCGAAAAAACGGCCTTGTTCTTGCGGTTTTTGCCTGTGTGTCAACGGGAATCGTGGCGCTTACCCACGCCCTGACTGAAAATCAAATCCGTTTGCAAGAGCAAAAACAGTTGCTGTCGGTATTAAACCAAGTGATCCCGCATGAACTGCACGACAACGAGCTCTACCAGGCCTGTACATTGGTGACTGCGCCAGCACTTGGCACTGATCAACCTATGCCGGCGTATTTAGCGAGTTTAAACGGTGAGCACTCTGCCTTGGCCATCGAGGCCATCGCACCCGATGGCTATAATGGTGCGATTAAGATTATTGTTGGGATTGACCAAGCGGGCACCATTACCGGAACTCGAGTGTTAAACCATCAAGAAACCCCGGGATTAGGCGACAAAATTGATTTACGAATCACCGATTGGATTTTGAGCTTCGTGGGCAAACAAGTCAGCGAAGCTAATCTTACTCAATGGGCGGTACGTAAAGATGGTGGACAGTTTGATCAATTCACTGGCGCAACCATCACACCGCGTGCCGTGGTCAAGGCGGTAAAAAATACCGTGCAATATGTCAATGACAACCGAGAGCAGATTCTCGCCCAACCACTAAATTGTGGAGGCAACAATGAGTGATCATAAAACCCTAATTAAAAATGGTCTTTGGGATAACAACCCTGCCTTAGTGCAACTGCTAGGCCTATGTCCGTTACTCGCTGTATCATCAACCGTCACTAACGCGCTGGGGTTAGGGATTGCCACCTTGTTGGTATTAGTCGGCTCAAACGTCACTGTCTCTCTAGTGAGAGATTACGTGCCGAAAGAAGTGCGTATTCCTGTCTTTGTGATGATCATTGCTGCGCTGGTTACCTGCGTGCAGTTATTAATGAACGCCTACGCATATGGTCTCTACCTATCGCTTGGTATTTTCATCCCACTGATCGTGACCAACTGTATCATCATCGGCCGCGCCGAGGCGTTTGCCTCGAAAAATGACGTACTCCCTGCGGCGCAAGATGGATTCTGGATGGGACTCGGTATGACCAGTGTTCTGGTCGTACTGGGCGCCATGCGTGAGTTAATCGGTAACGGAACACTGTTTGACGGTGCTGAGTTATTGCTTGGCACTTGGGCGCAATCGCTGCGCATAGAAGTATTCCAGTTCGACAACAGCTTCCTACTCGCGCTATTACCGCCAGGGGCGTTTATCGGTGTCGGCTTGCTGATCGCCGTGAAAAACGTCATAGATAAACAGATCGAAGCACGTCAGCCGAAGAAAAAACAGACCATAGAACGTGCTCGTGTCACCAACGCCTAGCCGGGCTATTATAAATCGGCATTTGCACTGGAAGTCAGCTTCACATGAATAAAGAAAAACGAAGACTCATACTGGAACGCCTGAGAGAGCATAATCCCAATCCACAGACCGAGCTCAATTGGAGTACACCATTCGAGCTGTTGATCGCCGTCTTGTTGTCGGCACAAGCAACAGATGTGAGCGTGAATAAAGCGACCGATAAACTTTACCCAGTTGCGAACACGCCACAGGGCTTGCTTGATCTTGGTGTCGAAGGCGTAAAAGAGTACATCAAGACCATTGGGTTATTTAACTCCAAAGCAGAAAACGTTATCAAAACCTGCCAGATCCTTATCGATAAGCACGGTGGCGAAGTGCCCGAAGATCGAGATGCGCTGGAGGCTCTACCAGGTGTTGGGCGCAAAACCGCCAACGTGGTGCTTAACACTGCGTTTGGTTGGCCGACCATCGCCGTCGACACTCATATCTATCGTGTTTCCAATCGCACTAAGTTTGCCATGGGCAAAAACGTCGATCAGGTTGAAGAGAAGCTGCTCAAAGTGGTGCCAAAAGAGTTCAAGCTAGATGTCCACCACTGGCTTATTCTACACGGACGTTATACTTGTGTGGCGCGTAAACCACGTTGCGGCAGCTGTATTATTGAAGATCTTTGCGAGTACAAAGACAAAGTATACCCAGAAAATTAGGAGAGCAAGACAATGTCAAACGGCAGAATTCTACACACAATGCTTCGAGTTGGCGATCTGGACAAATCGATCCAGTTCTACACTGAAGTGATGGGCATGCAACTACTGCGCACCAATGAGAACAAAGAGTATGAGTACACATTAGCGTTTATTGGTTATGGTGATGAGTCTCAGGGCGCGGTGATTGAGCTGACCTACAACTGGGGCAAAACTGAGTACGAGCTAGGTACTGCATTTGGCCATATCGCGATTGGCGTCGACGACATCTACTCTACTTGTGATGCTATCAAAGCGGCGGGTGGCAATGTGACTCGCGAGCCGGGCCCAGTTAAAGGTGGCACGACTCATATCGCCTTTGTGAAAGATCCAGACGGCTACATGATTGAGCTGATCCAAAACAAGCAAGCGACAGCCGGCTTGGAAGGATAATCCTACAAGCATAAAAGGAGCAGTTTATGGCTGCTCCTTTTATTTGCACTTTACATGATAATGATTATCAATTAACCTCGATGTATTGAGTGGAGGAGATAATCATGGCCATTAATGACTGGGAAAAGCATACGCTTATCGCTGACTTTGCGATGCGAGACGGAGACCATTTGCGAAGTGTTCTCCACTACCAACAAGCGTTAACCTTGAGTGAAGAGATTCGCTATAATCCACAAATAGAGCTGGAGGAGCGCTTGGTGATTTCGGTGATTTCCTGCCATAACATGGCTGGATTTTGGCGCACTATCGGCGATACCAAGTACGAACTCAAATACCTACAGCTCGCCTCAGAAAAAGTACTCACACTCCTGCCACAATGCCCTAACACACATTGTGATGCCTTTGTTGACTCTCTCGGGTGTTGCAAAAAAGCCTTAGTTGAATTTATTAAACGCCACCCTAATCCAGAGATAGCACGCTTAGTACAAGAATTCGATAGTGCGGCAAACTGCAACCTTATCGCCAAGTTTCAGCTCAACTAACAAAGAAAAAGCCAGCGGGCGCTGGCTGTGGATAGAAGAGAATTTAGACCTGAGTCCGCCCCAGTGAAATGACCACACGACGGTTTTTATCTCGACCCAGTGGCGAAGCGTTATCATCTATTGGGCGACGCTTGCCATAACCCTGAACCTGAATTCGGTTTTCCGGTAGACCAAGAGACTTGAAGTAATTTTGTAGCACCTCTGCTCGTCTTTCTGACAAACTTTGGCTAACACTCTTACTGTCCAACGCATCGGTGTAAGTTGATACCAAGACCAAATCAATATCTTGGTTGTGCTTAATATACTCGGCTATCTGCGCCAAACGCTTTTGCGACTGTTTATTTAGCTCAACACTGGTTCTGTCATAGTGCAAAATGGTAAACGCGATGTCTTCAAAGCTGTACGGCAGTAAGTTGGCAATACAATCACTGAACACATTGTAGGATGGCTGAAACAACACCGATGACAGCCCAACCTCAATCCGCTCGTCACTGCTGCGCCACTCTTGATAACTGAACGTAGGGTAACGTCCCTTCTCTAACTCACTCAAAATGTTCCAGGCGGTTTGTCCGCCCACATAACCATCAAACTGCTGGAAGAAACGAATCGTGGTTAATCGATCAGCCCCCTCTCCAGGACGCCAAGCCGGTGGCATCGACACTAAACTCACATCACGAGTTTTGCCCATCGGACGCTTCATTTTAAGCTCGAAATCGAGATTGATTTTTTTGCTGGCATAAGAAGAAAAAACCGCGTCGCCATAGTTAGGGATAGGGTGGACTAAACGGCACTCTAACGGGGTGTTGGCAACCATTTGCCACGTCGATTGCGTCGGCTTGGCGACATAGTGCTTATCCAACGCCAAGGCGTTGACACTCAATGACGCTAATACGGTCGCGACTGTGGTAGCAAACAACTTCTTCATACTGCACTTTATCTCTTTACTCGTCTGAGCCGCTCATTTTTGCCGCTCGATTCTCTGCTTTTATACGCAAGCAAAATCTACGCCAATATATTTGTATAGTACAAATTGCCAGTGATTCTTTTTCAATCAGGATTAACGGTTTTTCTTAGGTAAAGAATCTGCAATAATGCCACCCCTGTCACACAAAATGAAGCACACATGACTATTGAAAACGAGGCTTTGACGCTCAAAAAACGATTTCGTGGCTACTTTCCTGTGGTCATTGATGTTGAAACCGCAGGCTTCAACGCCAAGACTGATGCTCTACTCGAAATCTGCGCTATCACACTGAAAATGGATCAGAACGGCGATCTATCACCCGCGTCAACCATTCACTTTCATGTTGAGCCTTTTGAAGGGGCCAACTTAGAAAAAGAAGCACTCGAGTTCAATGGCATTCGTGACCCTTTCAGCCCACTTCGTGGCGCTGTGACAGAATCTGAAGCACTAAAGGAAATTTACAAGCTGGTGCGCAAAGAGCAAAAAGCGGCAGACTGCAGCCGTGCCATTATCGTCGCTCATAATGCCAACTTCGACCATAGTTTCGTTATGGAAGCCAGTGAACGCAGCAAGCTAAAACGAGTCCCATTCCATCCCTTTGCCACCTTTGACACCGCAGCGTTAAGCGGACTCGCCTACGGTCAAACGGTACTTGCAAAAGCTTGTAAAGCGGCGGGGATGGAGTTCGACAACAAAGAAGCCCACTCAGCCCTGTATGATACTCAGAAAACGGCTGAGCTCTTTTGCGGCATCGTCAATAAGTGGAAAGCTCTTGGTGGCTGGCCGCTTGCTGACCAAGATGCCGAATAACACCAATAAAAGTAAACACAACACACGAGAAAATTATGAACCCTGTTGTCATCTCTGTATGCATTATGCTGGCTTTGGCCCTAATGCGGGTGAACGTCGTCGTGGCACTGACATTCAGTGCCATTGTTGGCGGTTTGGTCTCCGGAATGGACTTAAATCAAGCGATCGCTTCTTTTGAAAGTGGCCTTGGCGGTGGTGCCACCATCGCTTTGAGTTATGCCATGCTTGGCACATTCGCCGTCGCAATCTCGCGCTCAGGCATCACTGACTTGCTAGCGAACAGTGTAATCAAGCGCATTCACGGCAAGGAAAATGCTCATGCATCCACTGGCTTGAAATATGCAGTTTTGGTCGCGCTGGTACTAGTCACGATGTCATCGCAAAACGTCATTCCTGTGCATATCGCTTTCATACCAATTTTGATTCCACCTTTGTTGGGCGTGTTCGCTAAACTCAATCTTGACCGCCGCATGATCGCGTGTGTGCTGACCTTTGGTCTGGTCACCCCTTACATGGTATTGCCGATTGGCTTTGGCGGTATCTTCCTTAACAACATTCTACTGAAAAACCTGCACGAGAATGGCTTAGAAAACGTCGTCGCGAGCCAAGTGCCTGTGGCTATGCTGCTCCCCGCTGCAGGTATGGTGTTTGGTTTAGCCACGGCTATTTTCTTTAGCTATCGTAAGCCGCGCCATTACCCAGAAACCGAGTTAACTCACGTCGAGGAAGACACCAACGCTATCGACAAGAAAAACGTTGTAGTTGCCGCTGTCGGTATTGTTGTCGCTCTGAGCGCTCAACTGCTAACCGGGTCGATGATTGTTGGCGGCTTGGCTGGCTTTATGGTGTTTACCTTTGGTGGCGTAATCGCATGGAAAGAGACCCACGATGTGTTTACCAAAGGCGTCTACATGATGGCGATGATTGGTTTCATCATGATTGCTGCCGCCGGTTTTGCAGCGGTGATGAAGCAGACGGGTGGCGTCGAGTCACTGGTTGAAGCCTTGTCCACCAGCATTGGTGATAACAAGCCGCTTGCTGCGCTATTAATGCTGGTTGTTGGTCTACTAGTCACAATGGGTATCGGTTCATCGTTTTCAACCATCCCTATTCTGGCGACGATTTACGTTCCACTCGCTGCGGCCTTTGGTTTTTCACCAATGGCGACCATCGCGTTGGTTGGTACGGCAGCAGCCTTGGGGGATGCGGGTTCACCAGCCTCAGACTCGACTTTAGGTCCAACATCGGGCCTTAACGCAGATGGTCAACACGAGCATATTTGGGAAACGGTTGTCCCCACCTTCATCCACTACAACATCCCGCTGATTATCTTTGGTTGGATTGCAGCCATGGTGTTGTAAGTATTTTCAGACAATAAAAAAGCTGACGCAATGTCAGCTTTTTTTATCACTATCGCTCGCTTATTGACTGAGCTTATCCGCAGTGGCAGCCAGTACCGGTACCATATCATTCAACAGTTTTTCCTCAACGGGTTTACCCGTGGAGTCGGTCACGTTAATTGAAGTGCGGTTCCCTAAATCACCAAATAGGAAAGTATAAGTGCCAGAAGGTAGGTCGATAGGCTTGACACCAATCTCATTCCAGAACTCATCATCTGGAGCTGCGTACTTCGCTTTGATCGTACCTTGTGATTGATTACGCTCTTCAAGCGTAAAGCCCATTGCTGGAAGAAGTGTCGGCAAGCGATTCCATAATACATCGTATGACGTGCGCGCGATTATAACAGGGAAGCCACTTCGGTCTGAGCCCATGGTCACTTGAATTTTCTTCACCAATTGTTCCGCTTTACGCGCAGCTTCCTCACGAAGGTCTCTATCATAACGCGCAGTGACTAGATTGGTCATCAGCGCATTGTAGCGCTCTTTGTTGGTGGCTGTCACAGGGCGTGGCGTGCCGCCTTCGCGCCAGTCAACCAATGAGATCTTAAAGCCATGACGGCCACCTGCCGCCACACGCTCAATTAAGTAACGTGCGCCGAGCTCTAGGTCTTCATCTTCAGACACCCAAGATACCCAGTCTGTTTCAATGCTGCTCGGCGTCTGCTGGCGAACCTTAATGGACTGCTCGCTGATCATCTTTTGCGCCGTCTGCCATACCTTATCTAGCTCGTCTTCACGAAGAAGCCACAAGGTTGTTTCACCTTGTTTACGCTCTGCTCTCGCGCCAGGAATCAGCTCAAGGACTTGCTGAGGTGGACGGATATCCACTTCACGTCCAATCCCACCATTGAAGTCACCTTGTGGGATCTGGTAGTTGGGGTAAAACTGAGGCTCCGCGCCATCAGGTAAGCTCCACGTTTTCATTTGTGGAGAGTTGAGATACTCAAAATCGTCTTTGGCTTGACGACGCTGAGTGGCGCTGCCTGAACATGCACTCAAAACAAAAACAGCTAGCGAACTGAGAACTAGCTGGTGAGAAAATTTCATTGAAACTCCTGATAATCATTTGCCGAGCATTGCTCGGCAAGGTATCCAAAACTTAGTAAATGCAAGCATCTGTCATCGCTTGCGCAACGATAGGTCTGGCTTTTTCTGACAATTCAGTCAATGGCAAACGCAAACCACCGTGCTCAATCAGTCCCATTTTATGGGCAGCCCACTTAACCGGGATCGGGCTCGACTCAATAAACAGTTTGGTATGTAATGGCATCAAACGTTGATTGATGATTTCTGCCTCTTCGAACTTACCTTCGCTGGCCAAACGGAACATTGTTGCCATCTCTTCAGCGGCAATGTTGTTAGTCACAGAAATCACACCTTGGCCACCTTGCTTCACAAAATCGAGGCCAGTAGAGTCATCACCACTTAGTAAGATAAAATCTTCGCCACAAAGTTCACGATGGATGGCAATTCTGCTGAGATCACCCGTCGCATCTTTGAGCGCAACAATGCTGTCGATTTCAGCAAGACGGGCAACCGTCTCTGGCAATAGGTCTACCGCAGTTCGACCTGGAACATTATAAAGGATCTGTGGAACATCACTCTCTTCAGCTATCGCTTTGTAGTGTTGGAACAATCCTTCTTGAGTCGGTTTGTTGTAGTAAGGAGTCACACTCAGGCAGCCCGCAATGCCCGAGTTATTTAGCAAGCGACTAAAAGTGACAGACTCGTGAGTCGCATTGGCACCGGTACCTGCAATCACAGGGATACGGCCATCAGCAAACTCGACTGTTTTCATGACAACTTTGACATGCTCTTCAATAGTTAGCGTTGATGACTCGCCTGTTGTGCCTACCGCTACAATACCGTCACTGCCTGCTGCCACATGGTATTCAACCAGCTTCTTCAGGCTAACGTAGTCGACCTCTCCGTCAAGGTTAAACGGTGTAATTAACGCTACAATACTTCCTGAAAACATGTCCTTCTCCCTAAAATAGTTACTCATCGCATGGTACTGTATGGCGATTGAAAAAGACAAGCGCTTAACGCCGCTTAAATCACCTAAATGAATGAATATTTATCAGATGTTAGATATCTGGCAAATTACGCTTCTGATTTGCTGCTGTGTCAGTTTTGGGTAAGAACAATTTAGCCTTGAGCGGGATTGGGCAAAATCCCGTCACACGAGATGACAAAAGCGGGTTGCAATCATTTTTATCCGCGTCTTCTGTGCTAAGCTAACTGATTAATAAACATAACTTTGAAAAGAGTGAAACTATGACTCAACATCTGGTGATTACAGCGGTTGGAACCGATCGCCCAGGGGTATGCAATCAAGTGGTACACCTGGTCACGCAATCTGGATGCAATATTGTTGATAGTCGTATCGCTTTATTCGGCAACGAATTTACCCTTATCATGCTGCTCTCTGGTACCAATGCGGCGACCACCCGCGTAGAGACAACGCTGCCACTTCTTGGCCAAGAGCATGATCTCATTACTATCATGAAACGTACATCTCCCCATGCCCATCTCGACCACAGTTATACTTTAGAAGTATTTGTAGAGTCTGAAGATAAACCTGGGCTGACCGAGAAGTTTACTAACTTTTTCGCAGAGAAAGGAATTGGCCTCTCCTCACTGAGTGCACAAACCATTGATAAAGGTAAAGTGGGCTCTGAAAGTGACCAGTTTCATATCGCCATTACGGCAACCGTTGAATCGGAATGTAACCTGATGCAACTGCAAGAAGAGTTCGATATGCTCTGTCGTTCTTTGTCCGTACATGGCTCACTCAACTTTATAAAAAACAGTCAATAAAAAAGGAATCTTCATGAACACTCTGACAGCAGGCACTCCCGCTCCTGAGTTCTCTCTTCTTGACCAAAATGGCGAAACCGTTACGTTAAGCGATTTCAAAGGAAAGAAGGTCCTATTTTACTTTTACCCGAAAGCCATGACCCCTGGCTGTACCGTTCAAGCGCAAGGACTTCGCGATATCAAAGCAGAGTTAGATAAACACAACGTGGTTGTACTGGGCGTCAGCATCGATCCGGTTAAACGTTTGGGTAAGTTTATTGAGCGTGATGAGCTCAACTTCACCCTGCTATCCGACGAAGATCACGCTGTTGCTGAGCAGTTCGGAGTTTGGGGTGAAAAGAAATTTATGGGTAAAGTTTACGACGGCCTCCACCGCATTAGCTTCTTAATCAACGAAGAAGGTGTGATTGAGCACGTGTTCAACAAATTCAAAACCAAAGACCATCATCAGGTGGTTTTGGATTATCTCAATCAATAAGCCTAAGGTATAAAAAAACGCCAGCGATTATGCTGGCGTTTTTCTTTGCGGTTTATATCTACACGATGAACTTGTTCAAAATCGCATCTTGCTCGCGCACATTCTCGGTTTGCGCTTGCATCGCGATGTTCGAGTTGTCAGCCGAGTCGGCTACCTGAGTAGAAAGATCTTTGATCTTAACTGTGTTGCTGTTGATCTCTTCAGCAACCAAGCTTTGCTCTTCTGCCGCAGACGCAATTTGCATGTTCATATCGCTAATGCGCTGAATCGCCTCACGAATACGTTGCAATGCGCCATCTGCAGCCTGAGCTTTATCTACAGCATCAATCGCAGTGGTTTTACTCTCACTCATCGCTGCTGAAACAGAGCTTGCTCCCGCTTGAAGCTGCTCAATCATATTGCGGATTTCCGTGGTCGACTCTTGTGTGCGTTGTGCCAGTGTCCGTACCTCATCCGCAACCACGGCAAAGCCACGACCCGATTCACCCGCACGAGCTGCCTCAATCGCCGCATTCAATGCGAGCAAGTTGGTTTGATCGGCAATGTCATTAATCACCTTCAAGATGGTTTCAATATTAGACGTTGCAGACTCTAAACCATGCACCTCTTCCACTGCTTGGTCGATACGTGCTGCTAGGTTACCAATCGATGCGGTAGTGTCACTCACAACCGATGAGCCATCTTGTGTCGCTTCATCTGCCTCTTTCGCGGCAGCCGCAGCGCCTTGAGCGTTGTTGGCTACTTCTGTTGCCGTCACCGCCATTTCATTCATTGCTGTCGCTAGTTGCTCGAGCTCTTCAAGCTGGCTACGCATTGCGGTTGCTGACTCTTGAACGCCTGATACGGTCATTTCCGTACCACGTAGGATCTCGGCACCAATCGCTTTAGACTGTTGAATCTGCTTCTGCAGCGTTTCGGTAAAGGTATTGAACCCTTCGGCCAGTTCTGCAAACTCCTCATCGGTATTAGTATCTAGACGCTTGGTCAGATCGCCTTGTCCTGAGGCCACATCTTTAATCGCTTCGTTGAGAACCGCTAATGGACGCATCAGCGCTTTAATCAAGAAGCTCAACACTAGCACACTCAACACCACGCCAATCACCACATAAATGATCGAGCTATTGCGCATATCAGCGATGGCCGAGAATGCGATATCTTCATCAACCACTGCGCCGATATACCAGTTTTCTGACGGTACTTCTTCAAAGTGAACCAATAGCTTTTTACCGTCCTGTTCAAAACGTTGATTACCTGACTGAACTTTTGCTTGAGGAAGGTATTTGGTCAAGTTTTCCCCGTTGTTCGCTGCGTCTGGGTGAGCGATGGTTGTCCCATCGGCTGTCACAATGAATAGGTAGCCCGCATCAAGTAAGTTTACGCTGTTTACTAGGTCAGCAAGGCCACCGAGTTCGAGATCGTAAAACATACCGGCCATGAACTTGCCATTTTCTTTCACCGGAGTACCGATTGAGATGATTACCTTTTTAGAAGACACATCGATATATGGCGCGGTAACCACTAGCGACCCTTTCGCTTTGGCATCTTTATACCACGGGCGGACACGAGGGTCGTAATCAGGCCCCGCTTCCCAACCGTCATCATTCTCGACAACAAAACCATCGGTTTCATAACCGAAACCAACGGCTAAGAAACTGCCTTTCAGCTCAGGTTTTTCGAGTATATCTTTAACTCGGTCTCGATTTTGCGGGTCGAGCTCAATCACTTCTGTTGTAGACTGGGCTAAAGACTTCTTACTTTGCATCTCGGATGCAACTGTATTTTTTACTCCTTTAACCATTTCAGTAAGGCTGGTATCCACCAATTCCTCGACTTCCTCTTTCACCGTACTTAATTGTTGAATAGACAACAGAGTCACAGTGACCAAGAGTAATGCAGATGAAGCCGCAACGATTTTTTGGCTAAATTTCATAGTATCCCTCAAATTAGTCAGCAAGCTTTATTGTTATAGTAATCAATTATTGTTATCGCCCAGACCAACGTTTTCTTAATAATTATTTTACTTTTCATGTTTAAGTAAATTCCATTGTTCCCTGCACTGTCAACCAAATGCTAAACAAAAAGCCCCAAAACTAGAGCTTCGGGGCTTTATATGCAGTGAATTGCGTTGTTTTTAGTGGTTATTCAGTGACTTCTTCTTCATGGCTCGGAAGAGCATTCCAAACAGCCTTAACCAAGGTGGCAAGAGGAATAGCGAAGAATACGCCCCAGAAGCCCCACAAGCCTCCAAACACTAGTACCGCTACTATGATAGCGACAGGGTGCAAGTTGACGGCCTCAGAGAACAGCACTGGCACGAGTACGTTGCCATCTAGAGCTTGAATAATGCCGTAGGCAATCAGCAACCAATAAAATGGAGGAGTAAGCCCCCATTGGAACAAACCAACTATAGCCACGGGTACTGTTACAGCGGCGGCACCTATGTAGGGAATCAGTACCGACAAACCGACGGCTACCGCTAACAATACCGAGTAACGTAAGTCGAGAATCGCAAAGGTAATGTAACTGACACCACCAACGATCAAGATCTCCATCACTTTGCCGCGAATGTAATTCGAGATCTGTTCGTTCATTTCATGCCATACCTTGTTCGCCAAGCGACGGTTGCGCGGTAACATACCGCTTGCCATGTCGATCATCTCACGCTTGTCTTTAAGCAAAAAGAACACTAGCAATGGGACCAGAATCAAGTAGACCGCCAGAGTAGCAAGGCTGACTAATGAGGCGAGAGAACCTTTCACTACGGTTTCACCCATGCCAATCACTTGATTTTTAGCATTGGTCACCAAAGACTCGACAATTTGCAAGTTCTCAAGTTCAGGGTATCGGTGTGGCAACTGGGCGATGAAGTTTTGTAAACCAACGTACATACTCGGAATGTCGTTGATCAGGTTACCAACTTGGTGCCAAATAGTGGGTACTAGGCCGAAGAGAGCAATCAACATTAAGCTAAGAAAGCCCAAAATCACCACAATCACCGAGAGCGTTCGTGGAATACCAACACGCCCTAACTGTACGACTGGCCACTCAAGTAGATAGGCCAGTACTATCGCAACCAACAATGGGGCAATCAAGTTGCCAAAAAAATAGATAGTGATAAAGCCGAACAAAAGAATCGCGACAAGACTTACGGCGTGCGGGTCGGAAAAACGTCGCTTATACCAGCGACTCACCATTTCAAACATTCAACAAGATTCCTTAGTGACTTGCATACAATAGTAGCCTTCTGCCTCTTCAACACTGAGCGCGTAAGCCTGTTGCTGAAGATAACGTGTGATGTCTTTCACCGAGCTTGAATCCGAGATAAGAAGTTGAACCTGCTCTCCTGGCACCAACTGATTGGTGTGGCGCTTAGCCAACAGCAAGGCCAGTGGACAGCCTTGACCACGCAAATCCAAAATATTCGATTCCATTCTTTCGCTCAATGCATATTATTACCGTTGGATATTGTATAGTGTTTTTTTCTGAGCGTCAGTGCAAATCGTGATAGCTTCACACTGTTCTGACCAATTTAGACGACTGGCCCAAATCGGCACATATTCAACATTGGTGGACAGAGGAAACCTTTACTATGGTATGGTGTCAAATGCCTAGACCCATCTCTGCATTCGCCATTGTATGATGGAAAAACTCAAGGGAGCATCATCGTTCATCTATGTTTAAACGCACGCGTTCATTGGTCTGTCTTTGTGTAGCAGCCGCGTTAAGTACCCCTGTGCCGACCCAAGCTAACAGCCTCGATCTACCTGATATTGGTACCGCCGCCAGCAGCACCTTGACCATAGCTCAAGAGATTCAATACGGCGATGCCTACATGCGCATGCTGCGCAGTAGCCAGCCTATCGTCAACGATCCTGTGCTCAATGAGTATATTGATAGCCTAGGTCATCGATTGGTGGCCAATGCTTCAGACGTTAAAACCCCTTTTACCTTTTTTATGATTCGCGACCGCAACATTAACGCCTTCGCTTTTTTTGGCGGCTATGTAGCTTTGCACTCTGGTTTGTTTCTACATGCACAAAGTGAAAGTGAGTTAGCGTCGGTGGTCGCCCATGAAATCGCTCACGTCACTCAGCGTCACCTCGCCCGAAGCATGGAAGAGCAAGCGCGTCGCTCCCCTGCTACCATGGCGGCTTTGGTGGGCTCCCTTTTATTAGCTATTGCCGCGCCAGAAGCAGGCATGGCAGCCGTTACCGCCGCCACAGCGGGCAGCATTCAAGGCCAAATCAACTACACACGCAGTAACGAGAAAGAAGCGGACCGTTTCGGCATCAACACCTTGGCGAGTGCTGGGTTTGACGTCAACGCTATGCCACGCTTTTTCGGCCGCTTAGCTGACGAGTACCGTTATGCGAGCAAACCGCCACCAATGCTACTCACCCACCCACTGCCAGAAGATCGCGTTACCGATAGCCGAGCGAGAGCGCAAAATTATCCAGCACGCCGAGTGGAACCGTCCCTCGATTACCACCTCACTCGCGCGCGTATTGTTGCACGTTACGCTGGCATTGATGGCAAAGCGGCCAATGACTGGTTTGAACGCACAGAGAAAAAAGCTGACGCAACGGTTAAAGCTGCGTTTCAGTACGGTAAGGCTCTGGTACTACTCGACAGTAAACAGTATCAACCCGCGTTAGATATCTTAAACCAGTTGCTTCAGCAAGACCCAAATAATCGCTTCTATCTTGATGCCATATCCGATGTCTATATCGGACTCGATCAAGCTCAACAAGCAGAGAGCTTACTCAGCAATGCTCTAAAATCGGCACCAAGCAATGCGGTTTTAACCATTAACTATGCCAATGTCCTGCTCAAGCAAGGTAAGAACGAACAAGCGATTAAAGTGTTGCAGCGCTATACCCATGACAATCCAAACGATATTAATGGTTGGAGCTTACTGTCAGAAGCCAATATCGGCCTTGGGATCAGCGATGAAGACTTGGCCGCACGTGCAGAAATTCTCGCACTGAAAGCCAACTGGAACAAAGCGATTCAATACTATACGCAAGCCAGCCAAATCGCAGAACTTGGAAGCTTAAAACAAGCCAGATATGATGCACGCATCGATCAGTTAATGGTTCAACGCGACCGTTTCTTAGCACTACAATAATAACCAGGAGATCTCCTATGTCAGTCGTGATTTATCACAATCCTCGCTGCTCTAAAAGCCGTGAAACTTTGGGGCTACTTGAAGAACGAAACATTCAGCCACAGATCGTCAAATACTTAGAGACGCCACCCACAGTTGACCAACTAAAAGCCCTGATGGCGCAGCTTGAACTGACTCAAGTTCGTGACATGATGCGCACCAAAGAAGCGCTATACAAAGAGCTTGAACTCCACTCGGCAGATGATGAAACCCTATTTAAAGCCATGGCGGAAAACCCAAAATTAATTGAGCGCCCTATTGTTGTCGCCAATGGCAAAGCACGTCACGGCCGCCCACCAGAGCAAGTGCTCGAGATTCTATGACCTGTAAGATTGTCGTCCTTTACTATAGTCGTCATGGCACCACTCAAGCGTTAGCACGGCAAATTGCTCGAGGCATAGAGTCACAAGCCAACTGTGAGGCGGTGCTGCGCACTGTGCCGAGCTTGAAGGTGACCACCAGCCGAGTGACCCGATTATTGCCATTGATGAGTTAAAGCAGAGTGATGGCTTGGCTATGGGAAGCCCTGTGTGGTTCGGTAACATGGCAGCGCCGCTTAAACATTTTTGGGACAAAACAACCTCAGTGTGGTTGAGCGGTGATCTCATTGATAAGCCAGCATGCCTGTTTAGTTCATCATCCACATTGCATGGCGGTCAAGAAACCACCTTGCAGAGCATGATGTTACCCCTGTTGCACCACGGCATGATGATCCTCGGTATCCCATACTCTGAGCCAAAGCTGCATTCCACTCAAACTGGCGGCACCCCTTATGGCGCGACATCGGTCGCCCATCATCATGGAACCAGTCTCAGCGCTGACGAAATAGAATTGGCGCAACAACTGGGTAGGCGGTTGGCTCAAACCGCATTGAAAATGAAGGACAATTAAATGCAACAGATGCAATCAACCACCAAACTTTACCGACTGCTGGCCCTGTTTGGTAACCTCGCTTTAATCGCGTGGGTGACTCTGTGGCAGCTTTCTCTTTCGCCTCATCCTCATATCAGCAGTACGACTTTAGCGGTCGCTTGGGCGATTCCACTGCTACTGCCGCTACCGGGGATCTTGGCGGGTAAGCCTTACACGCATGCATGGGCTAACTTTGTCTTAATGCTCTACTTCTTGCACGCCTTTACCATTCTCTACGTAGATGATGGTGAACGTTGGTTGGCCGCCGTTGAGCTGCTACTCACCTCTTTGGCTTTCTTGGGCAACATTCTCTATGCGCGCGCGAGGGGAAAAGAGCTAGGTTTAAAGCTTAAACGCCTGTCTAAAGTAGAGAAAGAAGAGAAGTCGCGGTTTGAGTCTTAGCCTCTGCTTTCTAAACGGAAACCAATAAAAAAGGTCTGGCAGTGCCAGACCTTTTTTATTGGTGATTACGAGTTTACTGAGTCAACACGCTTTGTGTTTCGCTCTCTTCAGAGGCACGAGGAAGCTCAGCTTCAGGTTGCGGCGCAACATACGGCTGGCCTTGCCATTCAAAGACTAAGATCATCTCAGTAGGGATAATATTCGCCTCTGGCTGCACATCAACCACTAAACCATTATCGACTGAATCTTGCTGCTGACTGCCGTCAGTCAATGGCGTTGGTTCAGGCAGGCTGACTGGTGGGATTTCACTGACACTCTCAAGCTGCTGCACATCTTTAATACTGCGCATTTCCTGCTCAAATTCTTGCTCTGAAGAGAGGAGATGTATCTTAAACGTCACTTGGTTACCTTGTATCTTCAAGATCTCCAACGACGCCACTGAGCTGAGTGATTTCAGCTGGTTCTCTAAAGTGAAGAAACTAACAGCGTCGTTAAGCTTGGTAAAACGTGCTTTCACCGCTTGTGATGATTCGCTCGCGACTAGAACCGCACTCTTCTTGGCATAGTAATCGCTAATCTGCTCAATCATCTTGCTCGCGGCATCGCTGCCATTATTCGAACCTGAAAGCGGTGCCTGGCGAGTTACGCCTATGGTATTTGGCTTTTGGTCGTAGAGTGTCCAGCGGACGTTGTTGCCCTGAGCTTTGACCACCAACACCGCGTCAACAGGATAACGCTGACTCGCCTCTCCAACTGGCTGAATAAAGCCACCCCATAGATCGGAAACCGACACACCGGTAATGTCATCAAAATCTCCGACGGGAACAGTCAAAGGCAAACCGCGTTGGTCGGCTTTACGCTTCATCTGTTCCAGCACAGCAGAAGGTGAGTGTTCCCAGATGATATTGCGATCGTTTTGCTCTTCAACCAGCCACACCAACACATTGGCACGAGTAGCAGGCCAAACCGGTAATTGTGCTTGGCTCAATAAAGAACGGATGTGCGGCGCACTAAACACCATTCTCAATGTTTGTTGGCCTTCAGATTGGCCATAACTCCACTGCGCCAAATACTGAGCGCTTTGCCCCAGTGCCTTAGTAACCACTGGATTGTTAGGCGCACTCACATCACCAGAGGCGCGAATGATCACCTCCTTCATCCCTTCAACCCGGGTCGCGGTATCGGCATTGTCTAACGACTGGTCGATCACCACTTCACTGCGGTAAAGATCAACATTGGTCAGTGCCATGGCGGGAAGAGCAAACAACCCTAAAACAAACAGTGCTATATGACGCATAGATTTCCTATGTTCCGTTCCATTAAAACGTGAGAGGTCGATGATAAGCAACTATCGCCAGCGGAGCAACCAAAGCCAGAACGAAGCGTTAAACCAAATGCCTTTTTGCTCACATCTATTGAGGCCAGCAATAGATTATACCTAGAATATTTGATCTAGTTCAGATTGCAATCGTTTGCCAAGGTGATAAAATCGCGCGAATTTTATTTTCATCGAGCAAGGTTTTGCTCTAAGACTCGCCATCTAAAGGAAAAACAAAATGAAAAATGCCATTCAAGGTGCACAAATGCTGTTCGTTGCATTCGGTGCATTGGTGTTGGTGCCTCTGCTGACCGGACTCGATCCTAGTGTTGCACTATTTGGTGCCGGTGTCGGTACCCTTCTGTTTCAAGTGATCACTCGTCGCAGTGTCCCCATCTTCCTCGCCTCTTCTTTTGCCTTTATTGCTCCAATTTTATACGGCGTGCAAACTTGGGGCATACCTGCGACTATGGGCGGCCTAATGGCGGCAGGTTGTGTTTATGTCGCTATGGGGGCTCTGATCAAAATTCGTGGTGCCGAAATCATCCATCGTCTACTTCCACCTGTGGTTGTCGGTCCGGTGATCATGGTGATTGGCCTGGGTCTAGCACCAGTTGCAGTCAATATGGCGCTAGGTAAAGTGGATGGTGCTCAAGTCATTGATGCCAACGCGTCACTTGTTATCTCAGTGGCTTCACTGCTCACCACCATTGCCCTGAGCGTCTTTGCCAAAGGTTTCCTGAAACTGACTCCAATTCTTGGTGGTATTGTGGTCGGTTACTGCTTGAGCCTAGGTTATGGAATTGTCGACTTTACTCCTGTCCAACAAGCGGCATGGTTCGCACTGCCAAACTTCACCTTTCCTGAGTTCAACATCAACGCGATTCTATTCATGATTCCGGTGGCTATCGCTCCAGCGGTAGAACACGTCGGCGATATGTTAGCTATCTCTAACGTTACTGGCAAAAACTACGTTAAGAAGCCGGGATTACACCGCACCATCACCGGTGACGGAGTGGCGACTATTGCCGCTTCCATGGTCGGTGCGCCGCCAAACACGACTTACTCTGAAGTCACCGGAGCGGTAATGCTAACAAAAGCATTCAACCCAGTGATCATGACTTGGGCGGCCGTGTCTGCCATCGTCCTAGCCTTAGTGGGCAAATTAGGTGCCGCGCTGCAAACCATTCCGATGCCAGTCATGGGCGGTATTATGATTTTATTGTTCGGCTCTATTGCGACTGTTGGTCTGAATACCTTGATCAAGAATAACGTTGACCTGCATAAGTCACGCAACCTTGTCATTGTGGCCATTACCCTAGTATTTGGTATCGGCGGCATGGCATTCGGTGTTGGCGAGTTCAGCCTTCAAGGGGTGAGCCTCTGCGGTATCGTGGCCATTGTCCTTAACTTGGTCCTACCTAAAGACCTAGGTGAGAACCACGTGGTCGACAACGCGCAAATGGAAGAAGAAGTTAAGAGTTAAGAGCTACGAGCTACGAGCTACGAGCTACGAGCTACGAGCTACGGGTTTATGAGGAGGGTTGGTGTGTACACATCAACCCTTTTTTTATTCGATACACAGCTCAACAAATTGCGCCCTAGTGAGTTGCGCCAAATCTTTTGGGGTTAGCTCAATCTCTAGGCCCCGTTTACCCGCACTTACGCACATCGTCTCTTTCTCCAACGCGCTGCTATGAATAAAGGTCGGTAGTGCTTTCTTTTGTCCTAAAGGGCTTATCCCACCCACCACATAGCCAGTGGTTTTCTGCGCAATTTCTGGATCGGCCATTTCTGCTTTCTTTGCTTTAGCTGCCTTGGCGGCAAGCTTAAGGTTAAGCTTCTGATCCACGGGGATAATGGCAACAGCTAGGTTCCGCGCTTCACCATTAAGACTGAACAGTAGTGTTTTGAAAACGGTGGTAGGGTCTTGACCTAAGACCTCCGCCGCCTCCAGTCCATAACTCTCAGAGCGCGGGTCATGCTCATACTGATGAATGGTATGCGCCACTTTCTTCTTTTTAGCAAGGTTGATTGCAGGAGTCATGCTCCCTCCGATTCGAACATAGAAACAAAAAGCGCCACTCCGAAGAGTAGCGCTTTAGCTTAATAATATTAATAAGTTGCCGTCAACTTACTTGTAGACCATCTCACCTGATGGCGCGTACTCGTTTACATCAACTGGGCTGTTTGCTTCTAGGTACTCTTTCAGTACTTCTGCATCGACGAAACCGGTGTTAACGTGACCTGGGTGGTCAGTCAGTTTAGGATAACCGTCACCACCCGCTGCGTTGTAGCTTGGTACTGTGAAGCGGTAAGTTTCATCTAGACGAAGCTGTTTACCACCGATGAACACGTTTGACACTTCACCGTTTGCCACTGTCATAGAGATACCTGCAAACTGAGCATAGGCTCCAGAGTCGACAGGTTTGGTGGCCACTACGTTCAAGTAGTCTAGGACTTCTTGGCCCGACATATCCGTGTAAGTCAGGATGTTAGCAAATGGTTGTACTGTCAGTACGTCTTTGTAGGTTACGTCGCCTGCTTCGATTGAGTCACGTACACCACCCGAGTTCATTACTGCGAAGTCGGCTTTTGCACGCTCCATGTGAGCAGTAGCAATCAAGCGGCCTAGGTTAGTTTGCTGGAAGCGAACTACGTTACGGTCACCTTCAAGTTTACCGTTCGTCTCAGCGATCTTCACGTTGAGCTGAGCTTGACCTTGCTCTTGGAATGGACGCAGGAACTCTAGCAGTTGTTGGTCTTGTGCGATCTCATCTTCGATCAAGACACGCTGACTCTTGCCATCAACTTTGATTTTCTTCTTCAAGTTTACAGGGATCAGGTCGTAGCTTACCATCTCAAGCTCGCCGTTACGGAACTCGTAATCAGCACGGCCGACGTATTTACCCCACTCGTGAGCCTGAACGATGTAAGTACCATTTTGCATGTCTGGTTTACATTCGTCAGAAGGCTTGAAGTTTTTCTTAACAACGTTTGGCGCTTCCATACAAACCGGCTCTTGAGAGTGACCACCAACGATCATATCAAGTGAGCCTTCGTCTAAGTAGCGAGCCAATGCAACATCACCCGGAGCGTTAACACCACGTTTGCCATCTTCGTAGTGACCCATGTGCGTAACAGCGAAGATGAGGTCTGGTTTTTCTGTTTTCTCCAGTTCTGCGATCAACTTTTTCGCTTCTTCTTTCGGGTCACGGAAGTCGATGCCACCAATGAATTCTGGGTTACCGATTTTCTGCGTATCTTCAGTGGTTAGACCGATAACAGCGACTTTAATCCCTTGTAGGTCGAACATTTCGTAAGCCTGGAACATGCGCTCGCCAGTTTGCTTGTCGTAAATGTTAGCTGAAAGCATCGGGAAGTTTGCCCACTCTTTTTGCTTCATTAGCACGTCAAGAGGGTTGTCAAACTCGTGGTTACCGAGAGCCATGGCATCGTAACCAATCTTGCTCATACCTTTGAAATCAGGCTCTGCATCCTGAAGGTCAGACTCTGGTACGCCAGTGTTGATATCACCGCCAGAAAGAAGTAACGAGCTACCACCTTCAGCCGCAATTTCAGCGCGAAGTTCATCGATGAGAGTTTTACGAGCAGCCATGCCGTACTCGCCATATTTATTCTGCCAAAAACGACCGTGATGGTCATTGGTGTGAAGAACGGTCAACTTATACGTTTTATCTGCTTCCCACTCATGCTGAGGAGCCGTTGCACAACCAGCGAGAGTTGCAAGAATTGCTGCGCTAATGGCGCTTTTTACGATCAGGCCTTGCTTCATTGTCATACCTTTTGAACTTATGGGGATTTCCACTGCTTTTACTTACTGCTCTTTATAAATAGACGGACTTAGCAAAAAAGTTCGAACAGAGCCGTAAAACGGCTTTGTTGCGTAATTCGATGGAACTAAATCAGGAAGTTACGATCTGATCGGCTACACCCATCAATCGTCGTAGCC
>JBCAXU010000040.1:0-28192 GCA_038533895.1 Pseudomonadota bacterium
GAGGCTGTCCATAGCGTCTTTTTTCACGAAGAAGTAACAGCCTCAATTAGATCATATTTTTACTTAGATTGGTATAAGGCCAATCACACCAATTTTCTGAACATCCAGTGAATGCGATTGGTATGATGTATTGCTTAAGAGGTGTAATAGCTGAATGCCTGTGAAATACGACATTCTTTGAGTAATGGCTGCATCCTTATTTACAGCGACATGTTGTTAGACATAAAAAAGCCACTCGATTAGGAGTGGCTCTGTTTGGACTGTTGAATGTCTGTTATGCAACAGGCTCTTTAATCAGAGTTAATGCCTTCTTTGATACTTCGTGGGCGGCGTTGGTTAGGTTCTGTTTTTCTAGGGCGGTTGCCAAATAACTATAATCCGAAACACTCGAACGAACGCTAAGGGCCTTCTCTAAATGTTGCTGTGCTTGCTGCCAATGCTCGTTACGTAAACAGAGTTGAGCGAGTGCACTGTTCGCCGCCGCGTTATTGCCATCTTTACGAAGAACGCCTTCTAAGAATGTTATTGCGGGATGATTGTCTGCAAGTCTTAGCTGGGGAATCAATTGATAAAGGTCACTATTGGGATGCTTTTTAAGTGTCTCTTTAAGCAAAGTGAATGCTTCGTGATCGGCTTGTCGTGAGATAAGTTGCTCTGCGAAACATTGCACCAAGTGCAGATCAGCCTTCACTTTTCTCGATAGACTGTTCCAATGAGCGATTAATCCTTCGCTGCCATTATTCTCCGCAACTTCTTTGATCAGCCCACATTGCGCGCGCTGAATGAGCGGCAGTTGCTCTTGTTCGCTAATAATGTTGCTTTTAACCAGCTTCGGTACCAAATCTAGCAATGGCTGCCAAAGCTTCAGCTCAATGTAAACCTGTTTGAGCAGGTTTAACACGATAGCGTTATTCGGGTAGTTGCTTTTTAGGTTAGAGAGGGTATCAAAAGCTGCATTGTAATTAGCATCTCTAATCTGCTGTTTGGCTCGAGTGAGCTCTACCGCGAGTTGTGCATTCTCCTGCTGAGCTGCGAGTTCTAGATAGCGGTCACGCTGTTTGGTGTCGCCTAGACCTTGTGCGGCTTCAGAGGCGACTAGATAGCACAATAGCGGCATATCATGATGATTCGCCCACTTGATGACCTTTTTCTCCGCTTGTTTGAAGTCGCCTTCGAGTAGCTTAATGATGCCTTCATTGGTATAGCGGCGTGAACGACGCATCTTGCGCACACTGAAATAGTTCCATGTTGCTGAGCTAGCGTAGAGTACCTTCTTGACCAAGTATTCTAAGCCGAACAATGTCGCTAAAGCGGCGATAATGAATATCACCAATGTCGTAACACTCATCTCAATGGTCTTTTCGGCGATAGAGATCAACACATAGCCTTGCTGGCCAGAGTATTGAGTGCCTGCGAACAGCCCGAGTCCAAGGACGACAAATAGAAAAATCATGCGAAACATTATTTATCCTCCGTGACCAGCGTGGTGACTTCACGGCGTAAACGTTCGCGAATCACGTCAGACAGTTGCTGCTGAGTTTCGAGCTTGACTGGATAATCAACTTGAACTTGTTGCTGGCTTAGCTGTTCGAGCGCTTTGTTAAACTCTATCACTTGATTTGCGTCTTGATTGAAGAAGGTCGCAGACCACTTATCCGCCGTTGTTAGCGCCGTGGTGTATATTTCTTGCTGTTCTACGTATACCGCTTTAATTGCGGTCTCCAACTTAGCTTTAATATTTTCTTTAAGATAGAAATGCTGTTGTGGCGAAAGTAACGGGATGACATTTCCGTCTCGAGTGCGGAAGGTAATAAAGTTCTCAGAAAAGTCTTTCAGCGAGGTGAGCAAGTTATCTTGCCAGTCGACAATATCTTGTGAAACGACTTGTTGTTGCTTCTGTTCCGCTTCTGGGAGTAGGGCATTGGCAAGAGGCAGATTATCTACCTGCTGTTGCAGAGCGGTAATGCGTAATACAAGGCCTTCACGGTCAATATTTGGAATAGTTTTCAACTTAGTAATATCGTTCGCCATTGATTTACGTAGCGGCACTAGGCTTGGGTCATTCAATGCGGCAATACGTTGATCGGCGCTTTCCATCAATCGAGTCGCACTTTCAACATCATGTTCAAGAAACAGCTTACGTCCAGCGAGTTTGACTAAGTAGTCTGCTTCAGCAAGCAGCCAATCGTTGGGGCGGCGACCTTTGACGTCAGCCATTGCGACCTGCAAGCTTTCAATGCTCTTTTGCTGTTGAGCTAATACCGTTTCAGCGCGGTGAGTCATTTCGCTCGCTTTAGCCAGAGTCTGTTCGGTGGCCGAATCGAGCTGCGACTGCATGGCGGATTGAGTTTGTGATAGTTGATTTTGCAGCGCTTGAATTTGGGTTTGGTACTCGGCTTGCTTCTGCTGCATTTGGAATGTGAGGCCGACACCGAATATCAGTGAGAGGATAATCGCTGCAGTGGCCCGTTTGACACCGCGCTTGCCCTGTTTATCTTCCAGTATCACTGGCTCTGGTGCTGGTTTTGCCTCAGTACTGATGGACTCTTCGGTATGGTTCGATTGGTCAGACGCTTGAGTTTCTAATTGAACTGCTTCTTCTACCTGATGTTCTTCGCGGTCAGGGGCAATGTTGTCTTTGTTATTTTTACTTGTCATTACTTATATCCTGTTGGGTTGGCCGGAGAGCAGCCAATAACACTGAATTCGAGGCACTGAAGGTGTTGGTCACCACTTTAAAACCGGCTTCTCGTGCTTGTTGTGCAATACGCTCACTGGGTACCCATAAGTGGAGCGTAAATAACCAGTTCTGTTGAGCTGGTGTCAATTGTGATAGCAAATGCTCTAACTGACCTGAACTGGTGATGATCAATTGAGTTATCTGTTTATCTTGCCAGAGTGGGATCAGTAAATCTGAGCGGAGAGCGAGGTTTTGTCGCTTGTAGACTTCGCGATACTCAACCTTAGCTTTGCGTGCGGATAGGGTATCAAAGATCAGCTCTCGACCACCGTTACCACGCAGAATCAATACTCGTTTTCCTGATACCTCGCTTAGGGCATCTAAACTCAGCAGATGCTCACTATCGCTGCGCTCAGGGTAGTGTACTTTTTGTTGGGTGACTTTGCTTAAAACATGTGCAGTTTTTTGACCAACGCCAAGGTAGGTTGCGCTCGTGGGCCAGAGGTGGGCTTGTTGAGTGAGGTACTGGTCGGTTGCTGCAACGGCGTGCTGACTGACGGCAATGATGATATCGAAATCATCAATGATAGTTTCTAACCCGGAAAGCTGCTCTCCGGGAGTAATGTCGATCAGAGGCTGGTGATAGCTGGCTACTCCCGCCTCTGAGAGTTGCTGACAAAGCTCAAGGCCTTGTTGTCCCGGCCGTGTGACCAGTACTGCCATTATAGTTACTCGTGTTCCGCGTAGAGTTTAGTCAGAATCTCTTTGGCCCCATTTGCCAATAGTTGGTTGGCAAGTTCTACACCAAGAGCTTCGGCATCAGTGCGGGCACCACGGATCTCACCACGAACAATCTTGGAACCGTCCGGCTCGCCAACTAAAGCGCGTAGCCAGATGTTGTCGCCATCGATAATAGAGTAGCTACCGATTGGCACCTGGCAGCCCCCCTCTAGGGTTAAGTTCATTGCTCGCTCGCACAGCACTCTATCTGTGGTCTCTTTGTGGCTAAGTGGCTCAAGTAACTTGATTAAACGCTCGTCATCTAGGCGACACTCAATACCTACAGCACCTTGGCCAACAGCTGGCAGAGATTGCTCTGGTTCGATGAGGCTTTTGATCCGCGTTTCTAACTTCAGGCGCTTAAGGCCTGCGGCGGCAAGAACAATGGCATCATACTCACCCGCATCCAACTTAGCTAAGCGGGTTCCGACATTTCCGCGTAGCTCTTTGATCACCAAATCGGGACGGGCTTCTTTAAGCTGACATTGGCGACGCAAACTACAAGTGCCCACGATAGCGCCTTGCGGCAAGTCGTCGATGCTGTTGTAGGTATTGGAAACAAACGCATCACGCGGATCTTCACGTTCGCAAATGGTGACCAGCCCTAATCCCGGTGGGAAATCGACGGGAACATCTTTCATTGAATGGACGGCAAGGTCAGCACGCCCCTCTAGCATCGCCACTTCCAATTCTTTTACGAACAAGCCTTTGCCACCGACTTTCGCCAGTGGTGTGTCCAAAATGATGTCGCCTTTGGTCACCATAGTGACCAACTCAACCTCTAAGCCTGGGTGAGCTTGTTGTAAAGCATCTTTAACGAAATGAGCTTGCCAGAGTGCGAGTGGACTTTTGCGTGTCGCGATACGAATTGGAGAGTTATCAGTCATAGTCTTCTAGTGGTAACAAGTGAATGAACATCATCCTACCATTGTCGGATAAAAAAGCATTACTGCATACTCAATCGGTTGATAGATAGCTGTCGCTAGCACATAATCATCAAAAGAGTGTGATTTATGTCTCGTTTGTAAAATAGGCTATTATTATTAAAAGTAGTTAGGTACGACACTAACAGCGGTAAAATCAGATGGACAAAAATGTGTCGAATCGATCGTACATTTCTTTACCAATCCGAAGAAAAATGATAGATTGATCACGTTTTGTTGGTGCTTTAGAACAATTAATAGTCAAGGCATCATCTAGGAAATGATTCAAGGAAACTCCCTTGCAGGCTTACACCAAGACGCTTACAACTCGACTCGATAATCTCAACCAGCAACGCATTGAGCGTGCGCTGGCTCTTATGGATCTGTCCAGTCAACGAGTGTTCCATCTGATTCCTACCCTTCTTCATTTCAATCATCCTCTATTCCCTGGCTATTATGACGCGAATGTTCCATACGGGATTCGTGACTTTGAGCTGAATGAGATTCAACAGCAGTTCGTTGAAGATATTGAGCTGACCATTGGCCAACCACTCTCGACCAGTGCGCATCCTGAGATTCTCGGCCTATATACGATGGGCAGTACCTCTTCGATTGGTCAGAGCACTTCGAGTGATTTAGATATTTGGGTGTGCGTTTCGCCAAAGATGGATTGTGATGCGCGTGAAAGTTTGACCAATAAGTGTTTGCTGATTACCGACTGGGCACAGACTCAAGGGGTTGAAGCCAATTTCTTTTTGATGGACGAACAGCGTTTTCGCTCTAATCATTCTGAAGCGATGACTGGGGATAACTGCGGTTCGTCACAGCACCTGTTATTGCTGGATGAGTTTTATCGCAGTGCGGTGCGTTTAGCGGGTCAGCGCTTGCTTTGGCAAATTGTGCCGCCAGAGATGGAAGAGTGCTACGACGAATACGTCCAAGATCTGTGCAGTAAAGGTCATATCGATTGTAGTGATTGGATTGATTTCGGTAAGCTAAACCGAATTCCGGCCGAAGAGTATTTCGGCTCTAATCTATGGCAGTTGTATAAAAGTATCGACTCGCCTTACAAATCGGTGCTTAAAGCCATTCTACTTGAAGCGTATTCGTGGGAGTACCCACATACCCAGCTGCTAAGTATCGACACCAAAAGACGTTTTTTTGCTCACGAACCAGACCTGTATGGTATGGATGCGTATTACTTAATGCTAGAGAAGGTCACTCGATATCTTGAGCGGGTTGGTGATACGACTCGACTTGATTTGGTTCGTCGCTGTTTCTATCTCAAAACTCACGAGAAGTTGTCACGTGAGCCGAATACAGGTTCGGTGGCTTGGCGACGTCAGGCGTTGGGCGAAATGGTCGAACAGTGGCAGTGGTCGAGTGACGTGATTGCCGAGTTAGACGATCGCCGAAACTGGAAAGTCGAACAAGTTAAAGTGGTGCATCATGCGTTGCTTGATGCTTTGATGCAAAGCTATCGAAACTTGATTCAGTTTGCGCGTCGCAATGACATTACTTCGGCGATCAGCCCGCAGGACATCAGTATTCTAGCGCGTAAACTCTATGCTGCGTTTGAGGTGTTACCAGGCAAAGTTACGCTACTGAATCCTCAAATTTCGCCCGATTTGCACGAGCCGGATCTGACCTTTATCGAGGTACGCCCAGGACGCACCAACAAAGCCGGTTGGTACCTCTACAAGCAGCCGCTCACTCCACATCGTATTATTGGTCAGGCGCCGCTCGAACATAACGAGTATTTGAGTAAATTGGTCGCTTGGTCATTTTTTAATGGCTTAATTACTGAGTCGACACGTTTGCACTCAGTGATCCGCGATGCACATCTTGATATCGACAAGTTCTATCAGATGGTCAGTGACTTACGTAACACCTTCTCGCTACGTAAGCGCCGCCCGACCATGCAAGCATTGTCGAGCCCATGCGAAATCAGCCAGTTGGCGATGTTCATCAACTTTGAGAATGACCCTACCACTGAGTTAAGCGGTAAATCACTGAAACTGGATCCGAAAACGACCGACATCTTTAGTTTTGGCGCGGAACAAAAGAGCTTAGTTGGTAGTGTTGATTTAGTTTACCGTAACTCTTGGCATGAAGTGCGCACTCTGCATTTCCAAGGTCAAACCGCGATGTTAGATGCGCTGAAAACGGTACTGGGTAAGATGCACCAAGATGCGATACCTCCGGAATCGGTCGATGTATTCTGTTACAGCAAGAACTTGCGTGGGGTGATGCGCAACAAAGTGTACCAGCTACTGGCAGAGTGCATTGAGTTACGTCTCAAGCCGGTAGAGCAAGAGAAGCGTCGCCGTTTTAAGGCATTACGCCTTGGTCAGCAAACTTTTGGTCTGTTTTTCGAACGTCGAGGCGTTTCGGTGCAAATGCTCGAAAATTCGGTCGACTTCTATCGCAGTATCTCCACCAACAAACTGCAAGGATCGCCATTATTAATGCTCGACAAAGAGCAAGACTACCAGATGCCGGAAGTGATCGATGGTTTTGCCAGTGAAGGCCTGGTGCAGTTCTTTTTCGAAGATAACGACAAAGGCTTCAACATCTACGTGTTAGATGAGTCAAACCGTGTGGAAGTGTATCACCAGTTTAAAGGTGAGAAAGATGAGATGATCGCTAGCGTCAACAGCTTCTACACTTCAGTTCAAGACGATAACTCTGTCTCCTCCAAATTGATCAATTTCAATTTGCCGCAATACTATCAAATCGTTCATCCTGAAGATGATGAGCCGTATATTGTCCCATACCGAAATGATGGGGCGAGTTACTCAAGACCGAGTAAAATCGTCAACGGATAACCAAAAAAGAGCATCTGAGATGCTCTTTTTTATGTCTTGGGTTCGAGGTTGCTTAAGTCCAATCGATCGCTTCGTTGGCGTGTTTTTCACACTCTTGCTTAACCATAGCGATTAACTCAAGTCCGGTTTTCGAGCAGCGCCACTCTTGGTCAACATAAGCAAAGTGAAAACCGCCGGATTTCGAGGCTAACCAAACTTCTTTCATCGGCTCCTGACGATTGATGATAATCTGGCTACGATCCTCAAATTCTAAGGTCATTACGTTACCAGACGTCTCATAATCGATGTCTGCGCCTGAATCATCAATCAATTCTTCGATGATTTGCATTTGAACATCTACCAGTTGATGAAATTCAGTCTCGTTCATCCTATCTATCCTATTGCTTTTCTTGAGTGTGGTGCGATTATAGGGGGCATTGACAGAATAATCACGATACAACCGATGAAAAAATCACTCATAACACTCTTTATCGTTTCAGTCCTTGGCTTAGTGGGCTGTGGGCAAACTGGATCACTCTACATGCCAGAAGATGCTCAACAGAATGAGCAGCCGACGCAATAATTAAAATCAGAATATAAGGGAAAGTACTTTGGATTACTTCAACTATCAGGATGATGGCCAACTATGGGCCGAAGGTGTTGCATTAACCGACTTGGCCGAACAGTTTGGCACGCCTCTCTATGTTTATTCTCGCGCGACATTGGAGCGTCATTGGCACGCTTTCGATAAGTCGGTTGGCGAGCATCCACATTTGGTTTGTTATGCAGTGAAAGCGAACTCTAACTTGGGTGTACTTAATGCGTTGGCACGTTTAGGTTCGGGCTTTGATATTGTCTCTGGTGGTGAGCTTGAGCGAGTGATCGCGGCGGGTGGTGAACCGAGCAAGGTAGTTTTCTCTGGCGTTGGCAAAACAGAAGCGGAAATGAAGCGCGCGCTTGAACTCGGGATCAAGTGTTTCAATGTCGAATCTGAGCCAGAGTTAGAGCGACTGAACAAAGTGGCTGGTGAGCTTGGGGTGAAAGCGCCGATTTCACTGCGCATCAATCCTGATGTCGATGCCCATACCCACCCTTATATCTCTACTGGGCTGCGCGATAACAAATTCGGTATCGCATTTGACCGAGCGCCGGCGGTGTACCAGTTTGCGGCTAGTCTCGAACATCTGACGGTGAAGGGCATTGACTGTCATATCGGATCGCAGCTTACTGATATTGAACCATTTATTGATGCGACAGATAGACTGCTCGCGCTGATTGATGACCTTAAAGCGCAAGGCATTACCATTGAGCACTTGGATGTTGGTGGCGGTCTTGGCGTTGTTTACCGTGATGAGTTGCCGCCAGAACCGTCGGATTATGCCAAAGCCTTATTGGGTCGTTTGACCAATCACCAAGACCTCGAATTGATCTTTGAGCCAGGTCGTGCGATTGCTGCCAATGCCGGTTTATTGCTGACTAAGGTCGAATTTCTTAAGCACACCGAACATAAGAACTTCGCCATCATTGATGCGGCGATGAATGATCTTATGCGCCCTGCGCTCTATCAGGCGTGGCAAGATATTGTGCCAGTGACGCCGAGAGAGGGTGAGGCTTTGACCTATGATTTGGTTGGCCCTATTTGTGAAACGGGGGACTTCTTAGGTAAAGATCGCTCGTTGGTGCTGCAAGAGAACGATCTATTAGCCGTGCGCTCTGCGGGCGCGTATGGTTTTGTGATGTCCTCTAACTACAACACACGTTGCCGCGCCGCTGAAGTGATGGTCGATGGCAACCAAGTGCACTTAGTTCGCGAGCGAGAACAGCTCTCGAGCTTGTGGGCGCTTGAAAACGTACTTCCGGAGTAATTGAAGTCCTATGCATTTCCATTTTTCCAAAATGCACGGTTTGGGTAATGACTTCATGGTCGTCGACTGCATTACGCAAAACATTTTCTTTTCCCCTGATTTGATCCGTCGCTTGGCGGATCGTCACACCGGAGTGGGCTTCGACCAACTGCTGGTGGTTGAAGCACCGTATGACCCGGAAACCGACTTCCACTATCGGATTTTTAATGCCGATGGCAGCGAAGTGGAGCAATGTGGCAACGGTGCCCGTTGTTTTGCCCGATTTGTGCGTATGAAGGGCTTAACCAATAAGTACAGCGTCAGTGTTAGCACTAAAAAGGGCAAAATGGTGCTCAACATTGAAGAAGATGATCAGGTGACGGTCAACATGGGCGTCCCTGAGTTTGAGCCTAGCAAGATCCCGTTTAAGGCCAAGCAGACTGAAAAAACCTACATCCTACGCACTGAAGAGCACACTCTATTTTGTGGTGCGGTCAGCATGGGTAATCCGCATGTGGTGACGGTGGTGGATGACGTTACCACCGCAGACGTGGAAACATTAGGTCCGTTACTAGAATCACATGAACGATTCCCAGAGCGAGTCAATGCGGGTTTTATGCAGGTCGTCAATCGCAATGAAGTGAATCTGCGCGTGTATGAGCGCGGTGCAGGTGAAACCCAGGCCTGTGGTAGCGGTGCCTGTGGTGCGGTTGCGGTCGGTATTGTGCAAGGTTTGCTCGATGATAACGTCACCGTGCGCTTGCCAGGTGGGACGCTAAACATTCGTTGGCAAGGGCCGGGCAAGCCGCTTTACATGACGGGACCGGCAACCCATGTGTTTGACGGTCAACTTAGCTGCTAACAGTAAAAAGGAATTCAAGTGTCTCAAATCGAAGCGGATACACTGACGGCCGAAGCGGTGGCTGAATACTTACGTGATAATCCGGACTTTTTTAACCATCGCCGCGAGTTGGTTGACAGATTAGCTCTCAACCACCAAGAGCAAGGTGCAGTGTCGCTGGTTCATGTGCAAATGAACCGTCAAAGGCAACGAATTGAAGAGTTGGAAGAAGAGATCACTGCGCTGATGTCACTGGCAAAAAGTAACGATCAAACCTTTCATGAGTTTATGCAGCTGCAAGAGCAAATCCTCAAGTGTGATGCCTTGGTTGATGTGGTGAAAGCGATTGAAGAGATGGCCAAATCATTGGGATTAGTGGCGTATCTGCGTCTGTTTGATAGTGAGTCGACTCGCTATGGACTGAATCGTGAGCACTACCAGCGTTTTGCAACTAATCATCTTAATGGCAAAGAGGCCTACCTCGGTCGGATGCGTAAAGTCGACCGTGAACTGCTGTTTGGCGAACGCTCACACGCGCCAGAAATGGGGTCTTATGTGGTATTGCCGCTGCAGAAAAAGCATCTACAAGGGGTATTGGTGTTTTCTAGCAGTGATGGGGGCCATTTTCAGCCGCATATGGACACCCTATTTTTACGCCACTTGGCGCTCGTTGTGTCGCATTTGATTGACACTCTGCCATGGCAAAGTGATGAACATGAGCGAATCAGTAACACCTCTGCCTAACGGCTTACAAGCCCCCCTCGAGCGCTTCTATGAATATTTACGGAGCGAGAAGGGGTTGAGCCTACACACACAACGTAACTACAAACAGCAGTTGCAAACCATGGCGCAGCACCTGCACCACCTTGGCCTCAAACAGTGGCAACAAGTGGATGCAGGCTGGGTGCGCCAGTTGGCCAGCAAGGGCATGCGCGAGGGCATGAAAGCCAGCAGTTTGGCCACCCGTCTTTCGTCATTGCGTAGCTTTTTTGATTTTCTGATCTTACGTGGAGAAATGAGCGCCAATCCAGCCAAAGGCGTTTCAGCGCCGCGTAAAAAGCGGCCACTTCCGAAGAATCTCGATGTCGATGAAGTCAGTCAACTGCTTGAGGTCAATGAGGATGATCCATTGTCGATTCGAGATCGAGCGATGATGGAGCTGATGTATGGCGCAGGTTTGCGTTTGGCGGAAATGGTCAGTGTCAATGTCAAAGACGTCAATTTGTCGTCCGGTGAACTACGCGTCGTAGGTAAAGGTGACAAAGAACGCAAAGTTCCGTTTTCGGGCATGGCGGCCGAATGGGTGGGTAAGTGGCTAAAAGTGCGTCCCACGTTAGCAGAGTCTGATGAGCCAGCGCTGTTTGTATCAAAGTTGGGTGGTCGAATTTCTCACCGCAACGTACAAAAGCGTATGGCTGAGTGGGGGCAAAAACAAGCGGTCTCAAGCCATATTAGTCCGCATAAATTGCGCCACTCATTTGCGACACATGTGTTGGAGTCGAGCAATAACCTGCGAGCGGTACAAGAGCTGCTCGGACATGAAAACATCTCGACAACGCAAATCTATACCCACTTAGATTTCCAGCATCTAGCTCAAGTTTACGACCAGGCTCATCCACGAGCAAAAAAGAAGGGCAGTGACTAATGCGGTTTTTTCGCCAGCTACATCCAATCAAAGCGATGACATTCGATCTCGACGATACTCTTTACGACAACCGTCCTATTATTCGCCAGGTCGAACAGCAAATGGTGCAGTGGCTGCATCATACCCATCCGATTTCAGCAACCCAATCATTGAGCTGGTGGCGCGATCTTAAGCGGCAACTGGCACAGCAAGATACTTGGCTGGTGAATGATGTGACGTTATGGCGCTTCAAGCAAATCGAACAGGGACTAACCCAACTGGGCTACAGCGCAGCACAGGCGCAGCAAGCGGCACAAGAGGCGATAGATAAGGTCCTGAGCTTACGCAGTGATTTTACTGTACCACAAGAGACTCATACGATTATGAGTGAACTTGCCCAGCGCTTGCCGCTGGTGGCCATCACTAATGGTAACGTCGATGTCGAGAAAATTGGTTTAGCAGACTACTTTTCTGTGGTGCTTAAAGCTGGGCCGGATGGCTACGCCAAGCCTCACCGACAGCTGTTTGACAAGGCGCAGCAACACCTAGCGGTCGCAGCTGATAATATTCTGCATGTTGGCGACCATCTGATCAGTGATGTGCTCGGCGCGAAGCAAAGCGGTTTGCAAGCTTGTTGGTTTAATGATCAACAAGTCGATATCTATCGCGTACCTAAAGCACGAATACTACCCGATGTGGAAGTCAACCAATTGCATCAGTTGCTGCAGTTGAGTGCGAAGTAAACGACTATCTCGTTCGCATCGATAAGTTCATCGTGACGCATCTGTTTCCTCCTATCTATTGCTGGAACAGGGCTTCTATCTCACTAAGCCGAAACGGCTATTTTCAATCCAGGCCTTGCTTGAACGCATGACCACTTTTATCTGCTTGAAACACGCTAAGGTAGTGCTGAAAAAAGTGCTCTAACTGCTCGGATTGACGCTGATAGCCCAGCTCACACAATACCTGCGCCCCCACTTCTAAGGTGCATAAATGTCCCGGCTGTTGATTGCGGCGCAACTGATACCGAGAGCGTGTCGTCGGCTTAAGGCTGAGTTTGGGCAAGGATTGTAGCCAGTCGCTTTTTCGCAGCATCTTGCTTGCCTCTTGCCATGTGCCATCGAGAATAATCAATAGTGGCTGCTTTTGCTCGGCGTTGTCAGTCATGGTCACGATCGGTTGACTGTCGCCTGTGGGATAAAGCAAATAGGCTTGATACTGTTCGCTTTGGATTAGCTTGATCAGCTCAGGACAAGCTTGAGTTCGCTGCCAAATATGACGACTACAGGAGGCGAGGCTTTTCTCCAGCAAGCGTCCGGTGTTAGTCTCTCGCGAGGGTTCATTGGGATGCATCAATAGCGCAATATGCAGCTCAGCCTCTATGCTAGGGACTAAGTCACACACACACTGGAAGCGCAATTGGCACCCCGGGCAGGCAGGTGGCAGTGACGTAGCCACTGTGCTCACAGTGTGGCGCCTTCTTGCTGCGGCGTTAAGCCGTCGGCAAAGAGCTGTACGGCACTGATGTCATCGTAACTAGCAACCGGAGCGACACTTGGATTGAGGGGATACTGCTCGCCGTCAAACTTGAGCAGATGTTGATTTGGTATCGCGCCGCCACCGCTGACAAAAAACACCAAGTCTTGCCAGCCGTTATGGTTATTGCGGCCGAGGTTGAGCGGGGTACGTACTTGGGTGATGCGGCTATTGAAGCGCCAGGTTTGTGCTTGATTGTCGAAAATAAGCAAGGTACAGCCGCCGCTGCCACACCAATCGAGCTGGACGAGCAGCTCATTGTTACCGTCGCCGTTGAGGTCGTACACTAACCAGCGATAGCGAGTACCGGATGCGGGTGTGTTGGTTTGTTTGAAGTAGGCGGCAAGCGCGTTAGCCACCATAGGGTTGTACTCGGCTGATGATGGAACAGCATTGGCATCTTGCACTGAGACTGAGCCAGTACTTTCGGGTTGAGGTTGTTCGGAGCTAAACAGAGTGAGGCCACCGTCAGCAATGTCGTAAACCACATTGCCTACTTTTTCTTTGTCCGCGGTGAGCGTGGCATCTTGGCGAGTATAGATACGTTCTGATATTAGCGGTTGCTGTTGGTGGTGAGTCATCACTACCTGGACTTGCTGCTGGTTGAGCTGTTGCCAGTAGCCACGCTCGACTGAGTCAGACTGACCGTTATCGTAGCGATACGTGGTTGTTGCACTGTGGTCGCGGTTAAGGTCGAGGAATACACTGAAATCTTTGCTTTGGGTGGATGTGGCTTGATAAAAACCAGCCCAGCTCTGGGTCGCATCTTGATTCGACAGGGTAGCGCAGCCTTGATAGGTTTGGTTGTTGAGTTTCAGTGTGGCACTCCAGCCATACAAAGAGTCGCTCATGCCGTCGACACAACTGCGCTGATTCAACGCCAACTCACCTTGAGCAAATTGGTAATTGCGCTTTGCCGAGTCAATATTGCTCGACACTAGCTTAAGTGGCTGCGGTTTTTCGCCCATTTTCGTGAATACCCATTGATTGCCATCTAGACGTAGCGACCAAAATGGTTCAGTGCCGAACGCGCGCGTTGGCTGAGTCGCCTGATCGCAACGCTGCGGATTTTCCGAGGTGAGAAGGTTAAACGAATCGACCACAAAGCGGGCGCTATAGTCGGCGACAAAGCCATCGGCTTTGCCCGTTTCTAAGTGGCCAATGACCTCACCGTATAGGGGCTGGTAGGGGCTTCGTAACAGTTTCAAACCTTGTTGAAAGCGATCATTCGAAAGCTCCAGCCAGTACTGTTTTTTACTGCCACAGGGGGTGATCGAACGGACTTCATGGCCCAATACAATTTCGCCGCGCATGACAAATGGCTGTGCCTGAGTGGGGTTTGGATTGTCCAAACTGGCCAGCGCTGCAGTGGAATCTGAATGGCTGGTGGACGTAGTTTGTGAGCACGCTGTCAATGTCAGCAGGGTGATGAGTGTAGCTGGGTTTCGGAGCGCCTTCATGGTATACCTTCCCTATTCAGAAACTGGCGGACCCTATTATGGCATATTGGCTATTCAAAACAGAACCGGACACCTTTTCTATTGACACGCTTCGTACACAAAATCGCTCATGTTGGGAAGGTGTGCGCAATTACCAAGCGCGAAACATGTTGCGTGATCAGGTCAAAGAGGGTGACTTGGTGCTGATTTATCACTCATCGTGTAAGAAGGTTGGCGTGGCTGGAGTGGCAAAAGTGACCAAAGCGGCGTACCCCGACCATTTTGCCTTTGACCCAAGCAGCGACTATTACGATCCTAAATCCACACCGGACAATCCACGTTGGTTTATGGTCGATATTGAATACGTGCGCCACACCGAGCGGTTGATCCCCCTGTCGGTCATGAAAGCGATGCCAGAGCTGGAGAACATGCCACTGGTAAAACGGGGCAACCGTTTATCGGTGATGCCAGTCAGTGAACAAGAGTGGCAGGCGATCCTCGATAAAGAGAGGTTATAATAAACAGGCTGCCAAATGGCAGCCTGTGAGTATGGTTGGGTTAGAACAGGTGGCGATGTAAGTAGTGGGCGACCGCGTCATCAGCGTTACTGCCAATTACTTCAATGTGCGGCAGTGCCTGTTTTACTTTGTGGTGCGCGGTGGCCATCACCAGCCCTTTGCCTGCCATATCAAGCATCTCAGCATCATTCATTCCATCACCAAAGGCGATACAATTGTCCAAGGTTAAGTTCAGCGACTTGGCAACGGCATCAAGTGCGTGGCCTTTTGACACTTCCGCGGCCATTACTTCCAAGCACCACGGGGTAGAAAATGCGATATTCAGTTGTTGACCAAATTGCTCACGCAGCTTTTGTTCAAAGATGACTAATTGGTCGTGATCTTGCTCTGGATGGGTAAAAAATATCTTGGCGATGCCATCGGTTGGCGCCGCAGCGGCGTCGAAACGTTTGTAGCTAAAGCCTGACTCACTATGGAATTTTGCCAGCGTCTCATCATCTCTATCCAGCAACCAATCTTCGTTCTGATACATGTGGATAAAAATTTGCTGATCGTTTCTGATCACATCGATCACCGATTGAACTAGCTCAGCAGGTACATTGTTGCTGTACATCAGTTGATCGTTCTGGTCGTGAACCCGTGCGCCATTTGAGGTGATCATATAAGCCGGGATGCCTGCGATTTGGCGAATGCTAGCGACATCAACGTGATGGCGTCCAGTGGCAAAGACAAAAGTGAAGCCTTTTTCATGCAGTGCTTGCAGAGTTTGCTTGGAAAACTCGCTTAACTGGTGGTTAGGTGCGAGCAACGTGCCATCGAGGTCCGAAGCCACGATATGAAAAGGAGTATCTTTGCGTGTATCTGTCATATCACCCTCAGTAAAAGTGCGTTGATGAGCCTGATTAGCTAAGGCTACAGTTTACTTGAAGCTAAAGGGGAAAAAGAGGGTAAAGATCGCTTTCCCGTATTTCCTATTTTAGTACTGCTCGAAGAAAGCCAGTGTGGCGTCTAACGCTTGGTTTCGATATTGGTCTTGTTCAAACAACAGCTCGTGCTTGGCGCCAACGATCACCTGCAGTTGACTCTCAGGCTGGGTTTTGCTGAGTTTCTTCATTAGGCGTGTTTGTGCGGCGTTGGAGACAATCTGGTCGTCACCCGCTTGCATCACTAACAGCGGAGTTTTGAGTTGGCGCGTCATCAAGTAGCATTGCTTGCACGCCATCAGTCCTTGCCATACCCAACGAGTGCTGGCGCCGCCGATTCTGAGCTCTGGGTGTTGTTCATACAGATCGCGAAACCATTGGTAACGCACTTCACTCTGGCTCAATAAATTGCCGATAAAGGGTTTGGGAAAATAAGCGACTTGTCCGGGCGCAAAAGTGGGGGTGGTGTGCCATGCGGTGAGCACCTGCCCGACCATCAAGGCAAAAGGACGCAAATGCCAGGGTACATTGACGCCAAACATGGGGGCGCTTAGCGCGGCGGCATCAAACGGGCTACGGTGGGTTTGCATATAGCGGGTGGCGATATTTCCCCCCATGGAGTGGCCGAGCAGATATCGTTTTTGGTAATGCTCGAGCTTAAAGTGACGCACCATAGCGTCAAGATCGTGCACATAGTCGTCAAACTCATCGACGTAGCCCATCTGTCGATCTTCGATCATGCGATCCGACAAACCTTGACCGCGATGATCATAGGAGTAGATATCGTAGCCTTGCTGAAAAAGGTCGTAAAACAGCTCTTGGTACTTAGCGCAGCACTCAATCCGCCCATTGACCACGACTATCGCTTTAGTGTGTTCGGCAGAGGTTAAACGGATCCAGTACAGGGATTTCTTGTCAAAAGTTTTGAGGTAACCTTCCTCTCGAGACGACCAGAATGTAGCAATATCGGTTTGGATAGCTTGCTCAAAGTTGGACTCTTGAGTATAAGAAGGAGTAATGTTGCAACTGGAGTCATTCATGGGTGTTAAACCTAAGTTCGATTTCGCGATTCGACAACAACAGATTATGTGTGGCTAGCTCGCTTTAGTCGAGAGGAAAAAACGATGGATATGCATGTTTGGCTTGCTTATGTAGTAACCGCAATCGTCTTTAGTCTGGCACCAGGCTCAGGAACGGTGAACTCAATCAGTAATGGGCTAAGTTATGGAACGCGCCGTTCGCTGGCGGCGATTGCTGGACTGCAAATCGGCTTGGCCATTCATATTGCGCTTGTCGGTGCGGGCATTGGAGCGCTGGTGGCACAATCTGCTCTCGCGTTCAGTGTGATCAAATGGGTGGGGGCGGTCTATCTGGTTTGGCTCGGCATTCAAAAATGGCGTGACCGCTCCAGCATGCACACCGCAGAGAGTAGCCAAGCGCTGTCGGCAGGTAAATTGATGCGCAAAGCGGTGTTGATCAACCTGACCAATCCGAAATCGATTGTATTTTTGGTGGCGCTGTTTCCTCAGTTTATCGACCCTAGCCAAGACCAAATGACTCAATTGCTGGTACTCGGTGTCACCACTGTGATGATTGATTCCTGCGTGATGCTCGGTTACACCAGTCTGGCCTCGCAAATGGGGCGCTTTATTCGTTCTGAGCGTGTGATGTCGAAAATCAACAAGGTCTTTGGCTCGATGTTCATGGGCTGTGGCGCGTTACTCGCGGCCGCAAAAGCCTAACACGATTGGCGCTCATGTACAGACGAACGCAAGATACCTTTGTTGCTCGACAGCCGATTTTAAACGCTAAGCGGCAAACGCTGGGCTATGAGTTGTTGTTTCGTGATGGTGAAAGCAACGCCTATCCGCAGCATATTGATGCTAACCGAGCAACGTATCGAATTATTGTGGAGAACTTTCTATCGCTGGGCACCAATCCGGCGAAGTCGACCTCGCGCTGCTTTATTAATTTCCCTCAGCAATCTCTGCTGCGCCTATTGCCACTATCACTGCCTAAAAACAAAATCGTGGTGGAGGTGTTAGAAACCTGTATTCCCAATGATGAGCTGTATGAAGCGTTGAAACAGATCCACAGTAAGGGTTATATCATTGCCCTTGATGATTTTGTTTACAAACCAGAATGGGAACGGTTCCTGCCCCTGGTGCATATCGTCAAGATCGACATAATGGCTACTGGGCTTGAGGCTTCTTGTGCCCTAGTTAAAGAGCGCCTGGCAATGGGGGTAAAACGTAAATTTTTAGCTGAGCGTGTCGAAACTGAAGAGGAGTTTCTCGCCACTCGTTCCGCCGGTTTCACTTTTTTCCAAGGTTACTTTTTTAGTAAACCTGAAGTGGTACGGCAGCGATATGTGAGTCCCGAGCATCTGATCGCGATGGAGCTCTTTCAGGAGGTGTGTAAGCCTGAGGTGAACTTCCTCAAAGTGGAGCAAATTGTGGCGCGTGATGTGGCGTTGTCTTACCAACTGCTGCGTTTCGTCAACTCGATGTCGGACCGAATAGCTGTGCCGATCTCTTCATTTCGCCAAGCTTTGGTTTATCTTGGCCAAGATAAAATCAAAATTTTTGTCTCACTGGCCGTCGCTTCATACATTTCTGTCAATAAGCCGAGAGAGTTGTATACCCTGTGTTTGCAGCGCGCTCAGTTCTTTATGTTGATGTCGCGTGACAACCCGTTCAGTCAGTACCGTGATCAGGCGTTTTTGATCGGTCTGTTCTCTATGCTAGATGCGATGTTAGATATGTCGTTGACGGATTTAGTGGCTCAGTTGCCGCTATGCTCGACCATTAAGCAGGCCCTTTTAGAGCGCCAAGGCCCTTACGGCCAGCTGATCAACCTTGAAGAGTGTTACGAAAGTGCTGACTGGGAGGGCATGGAGAACGCTTGCCATCAACTGAACCTTTCGATGGGGGAAGTGATGCCCCGTCTTTCTGAAGCTCAGCGCTGGAGCAGTGAGCTGAATCAGGTTTGCTAGGTCAATAGACCCTAATCCCCATCCAAATATGAAATCTTTATGACAATCTCGCTGACGGGATTGCATCTTCGCTCGTTGTTAGGTACATATATTCGCATATCCATATGTGAGTATATAGAGATGTTGCCTCATCAATTTTTCAAACTGCTTGCCGACGAAACACGTGTGCGCTGCCTAATGCTGATCATGCGTGAACAGTGTCTTAGTGTCGGTGAGTTGACCGAAGCCCTAGATCAAAGCCAACCCAAAATTTCTCGTCATCTTGCTCAATTACGTGCAAGTGGCGTTTTGGTGGATGTTCGACAAGGGCAGTGGGTTTTCTACCGATTGGCCCCTGACTTACCCGGCTGGATGAAAAAACTCATCGACGATCTAGTGGCGTCTAACTGTTTAAAAACAGAATACCACCAAGATATTGAACGTCTTCATGCCATGCAGGTTCGCCCTGTGTGCTGCCAATAATAGAGTTAAGAGAGTGAACTATGACTATTAAAGTAGGGATTAACGGCTTTGGCCGAATTGGACGTCTTGCACTTCGCGCTGCCTTTGACTGGCCAGAACTGGAATTTGTCCTGATTAACGATGTGGCAGGAGACGCGGCCACGCTTGGCCACTTACTCGAGTTCGATTCTGTGCAAGGGCGTTGGCATCATGAGGTTTCTGCTGGCGGTAATGAGTTAGTGATCGCAGGCAAAGTGATCAAGACCAGCCAAGAGAAAGCGATCGATGCGGTCGACTGGTCTGGCTGTGACGTGGTGATTGAAGCAACAGGTGTTCACCGCAAAACTGAGTTGCTCAACTTGTATTTAGAGCAGGGGGTGAAGCGTGTAGTGGTATCGGCACCAGTGAAAGAGCCGGGTGTGGCGAATATCGTGGTTGGCGTTAACGATGATATTTTCGATCCTAGTCTTCATCGCATTGTCACCGCGGCGTCGTGCACCACCAACTGTATTGCACCAGTGGTGAAAGTGATCCATGAGAAACTCGGTATCGAGCAGTCTTCATTTACCACTATTCATGACCTAACCAATACCCAAACAATTCTCGATGCACCGCATAAGGATTTACGTCGTGCGCGCGCTTGTGGCATGAGTTTGATCCCCACCACCACAGGCAGTGCGACCGCGATTGTCGAAATCTTCCCCGAGTTGCAAGGTAAGATCAATGGTCACGCAGTGCGCGTGCCGCTAGCGAACGCTTCGCTGACCGATATCATCTTTGATGTGAAACGTGATACCACTGCTGAGGAGGTTAACGACCTGCTGAAAGAGGCTGCTCAAGGTGAACTGCAAGGCATTCTTGGCTTTGAAGAGCGTCCTTTAGTCTCGATTGATTATCGTGGTGACCAGCGTTCGACCATCGTCGATGCGCAGTCCACTATGGTCGTCGGGACTCGTATGGTCAAAATTTATGCGTGGTACGACAATGAGATGGGCTACGCGACTCGCACTGCCGAACTGGTGCGTAAAGTCGGTTTAGCGTAAGGAGATAGTGATGACACACCCAACCTGGCAATTAAACCTAGACAGTGGCGCGCTGGTTCTTACTCCCTGCCCAGGGACCAAAGGCGTCGACCTTAATACGTCGTTGGCTCAACTCAAGCAACAAGGTGTCGAAGCGATCGTCACCGCGCTCAATGATGCTGAGTTAGCCAGTAAACAAGTGGAGGCGTTGGGCCGTGAGGCGCAGCAACTTGGTATGCAGTGGTTCCAAATCGAGATTGAAGATGACTGTGCACCGGGTGAAGGTTTTGCGGCTAAGTGGCAGCAAGCGAGTCCGATGCTACACCAGATTGTTGATCGTGGTGGCAAAGTCGCTATGCACTGTATGGGGGGCTCGGGTCGTACTGGCCTGTTTGCGGCGCATTTACTGCTTGAAAAGGAATGGCCTTTAGAGCGTATTATCGAGCAGGTGCAAGCACTAAGACCAGGGGCATTTACCAAGCCAGTACAGCTTGAATACATTACCTCGGTAGCGGCGCGATAGTCCGGTTAAGGGCTTTTGGTCACCCATAGGTCAAAAGCCCTTGTTACCGAACCAAGCAAAAGGTGAGAACACATGTTATCGAGTTTGAGTAAAAGCGTTCGCCAGTACATGCTGGTGACTTTCAATTACTGGAACTTCACCATCACCGATGGTGCATTGCGAATGTTGGTCGTGCTCTATTTTCATGATCTGGGCTACTCCACCTTAGAGATCGCTTCTCTGTTCCTGTTTTATGAGTTCTTTGGTGTCGTGACCAACTTAATCGGTGGTTGGCTGGGGGCGCGTCTGGGGCTGAATAAGACCATGAATATTGGCCTTGGAATGCAGATCTTTGCCTTGGCGATGTTAGCGGTTCCGACAAGTTGGTTGACCATCCCTTGGGTGATGGCAGCTCAGGCTCTGTCTGGCATTGCCAAAGACTTGAACAAAATGAGTGCCAAAAGCTCGATTAAGACTTTGGTGCCAGACGAGCAGCAAGGTGCGCTGTATAAGTGGGTTGCCATATTAACCGGTTCGAAAAACGCGCTGAAAGGGGCGGGTTTTTTCATCGGTGGTTTATTGCTGTCGATGGTGGGCTTTAAATACGCGGTATTGTTGATGGCCAGTGTGCTGACGTTGGTCTTCATTGGCAGCTTGATTGGACTTGAGAGCAATATGGGTAAGGCAAAGAACAAGCCTAAATTTAGCCAGATTTTCTCTAAGTCGGAGTCGATTAATATCTTGTCGGCAGCGCGCTTGTTCCTATTTGGAGCGCGGGACGTTTGGTTTGTCGTGGCGCTGCCTATCTATCTCGGCTCGGTATTTGGTTGGTCACACCTATCGGTCGGTGGGTTTCTTGCCGCGTGGACCATTGCCTATGGGTTTGTGCAAGGCGTCGCACCACGAATTACCGGTAAGGCGCAAGGAAAAGTGCCCGACGGACATGCGGCTCTGCTCTGGGCCGGGTTGCTGACTTTGGTGACGGCATCGATCGCCTATGCCGTGCAGATTGGCTGGCAGCCACAGTTGGTGATTGTCGGCGGACTGATGCTGTTTGGAGCGATTTTTGCCGTGAACTCATCACTACACTCTTACTTGATTGTCAGTTATGCCAAAGGGGATGGCGTCTCACTCGATGTTGGATTCTATTACATGGCCAACGCGATGGGGCGCTTAATTGGTACGATTCTCTCCGGGTGGGTATTCCAAATGGCTGGACTCTCTGCCTGTTTGTGGGTATCGGCCGTATTCTTGCTCCTAACCAGCATTATCTCTTTAAGGTTGCCCAAACTGAATCAGGTTACCGCCTAGGGGCTGTTTATCTTTCGCGGTTAAATTTTGTTCGAGATAGAATCGTTTTAGGCGAGGCAAGGAGTATGTAGCCCAGTCACTCTAAGTAAATACTTCTTAACAAAGCATAAAACGATTCTAGCGGGGGCGCCCAGCCCGAACCCTTCGGGCAGCCTTTGTGGTTCATTTCTACTGCGTTATCGGCTTCTTATGTAGAGCAACTACACGTCAAAGCCTCTGCCTTGTATAAATTTTCCACAAAGTGCTGCAAAAATCAGCTCGAAAGGTCAACAGCCCCTAGCCAATTGCCAGCAGTGTTAACCAAAAGCTGACCTAGCCGATACCTAGGCCAGCTTTTTTGTTGCTATAGTCGCCTGTTATCCACCAGTGATTTTTCACTAAGTTAACTATTACTAGGTAATGAGGCACAGTGTGAGAGAAAGGGTACTGTTTTTTGATACGTTGCGCTGCGTAGCGGCGATAGCGGTGATAGCGATCCACGTATTGGCGCCGTATCGTCAGCAGCTTGGTCTAATTTCATTCGACGCCTGGGCCAGCGCAGTGACCATCAATAGCGTTTCTCGCTGGGCAGTACCGGTATTTATTCTGATCACCGGCGCGTTAATGCTGACCGATCGTCGCCCATTTGACCTTCGCTACTATCTGAAGCGTCGGTTGGGTAAAGTGTTGGTACCGTTTGTGGTTTGGTCGCTATTTTACGCTTTGCTCTCTGGAGTCACGTTAAACGGCTACGATGCGAGCGTGACCGAACAGGTTCTGACGCAAAGCCCGTGGCATGCCACCTACTACCATCTCGGCTTCTTTTACTACTTTATCCCGCTCTATTTTTTGATTCCTTTTTTTCAATTTGTGCTGCGCCAGTACGGTGATCATTCGCTTTACCTGTACGTTTCCTTATGGCTTTTCACAACGCTGCTCTATTTGGCGGGAATCGACGGCGTATGGAGTAACCAAATGTGGCTGTACAGTGGCTACCTACCGCTCGGTTACTTACTTTATCAACGCGTTCCCATCAGCCGTGGCAGTGTCTTGCTGTTTACCTTGTTCGGTGTGCTGGCTTTAGCAACAACGGCTTGGATGGTGATTGGGGATAGCTTGGCGGCTGAAAAGTATAGTGTGGGCCGTTGGCTCTCATACAAAACCCTGAATGTGGTCTTGGCGGCGAGTATGGTGTTCATGCTCTGTCGCTATTTTACCGAGGGGTTATCGAGCCGAACTCAAGGTGCATTGAGCGTGATTAGCCAACACAGTTTGGGTATTTACTTGCTCCACCCCATTTTTTTGTGGCCGATGAAAACCTTCGGTTGGTATCAAGGGCATCCATTGTGGGTAATACCGGTTTGGACTGTGCTCAGTGGTTGTGGAGCCTTAGGGCTGAGTTATCTGCTGTCACGCTCAAGCAAAACACGTTGGTTACTGCCCTAGCGGTTTAGCGCGAAGTGAATGAAGGTGTCTCCTCGATAAGTGAGTATACCTTGATCGCCGGGGTTAAGGGCATGAAAGTAGTGCACGTCAACTTGAAACTCGCGCTTAGGGCCTATGCGTCCTTTTTGCACGTAGATCCAGTACTCTTGTTCTTCTTGTCCTGGTTGAGGGTCGTCAATGGCAATCGACTGTTTATCAAGAATCGTCACCTCAACGTGTTGCTCTGGTGCATTTTCCCCTTGAATGTGTTTACGGTATAGATGTGTGAACGCCCAGCCACTAACAAGGGCAACAACAGCAATAGCAATAAACAACGTGATCGGCATGATATTCGTATCCCCTATGGTTTGTGCTCATACTAGCGACATTTTACTAATGATTCTGGGCACGGGTCTTGCTGCAAAAACAAAGTGACCAGTGTGACAAATTTATTCGAGGCATATCACACTTAATCGGGGTTTGAAGTCGCAACGTTTTTTTTACTCTTTGATTCTTTTATACAAATCGGTTTGCAAGCGGAATAAAAAGTGGGACATTAGATAGAAGAAGGATCAAATACCCCCTAAACTTAGAGCGTGGAGGGATGTTATGTCTGATATCGAAAGCGTAGTGACACGAACCAGAAAGCTTGAGTCGCTACTACGAACTCAATATCACGCGGATGGAAAAGGACTGCATCAGCTGATCACCAGCTGTGAAGAGCGTTTGCCTCATGATGTGATTGAAAAACTGCGTTATATAGCAACGATACGCAATAAGATTGTCCACGAACACGATTTCCAGTTAGACAGTCGCAAGCAGTTTATGATGGTGTGTGATGAGTGTGAGAAAGAACTCACGCCGCGCAGCAGCCGATTTGTGTGGCGGGCGGCGATTACATTGATGACTTTGATCACCTTAGCGGCATTAGTATTTTACTATGCTCATTGGGATGAATTATCCAAACATTTGTAATCGGAAGGTCAAAAAAACACTTTTTATACTTTGCCGAAAATGTCGACATATCGCTGATTTTTGCATCTAAATGACGATAAAATTGCCACACATATCAAAAAGGGACGCATTTGCGTCCCTTTTTGTTGGTGTCTGTTAACTTAGTACATCATCGGCAGTGTCATTAGGCCCACGACAACGGCGATCATTACAAGTCCTTGTTTTTGTGAAGAAGAAATCATAGCACTGCTCCTGAAAATTGATGATTGAAAGTATGTGAAGCAGAATAACATCTTTTTACCGGTTGGATCAAGGGTAAGTGGTATTAAGCTCCAAAAAAATAACTTTTCTCCTGTCGATTAATGCATTTTGTCGTAAGTTTAATGAATTTTTTGCTCGTTAGGTGGTGATCGTATAGGCTAAAAAATGTCACAAATTTAGTGTAAGTGTTTGTTTTTGTTCTATTTTAAAATTGACTAATTGTTGGTTAGTGTTGCTTTGTTCTATTTATGCTGCTTATTGTGGTTGAGGTCTTTCTGATTGGATATATCCGTTATTTAGAAATCGTCAGTGTGTGAGTTTTTGTTTTGGTTGCATATTGTTAGTGGGTATGTGTTAGTGATATCGAGCTAAAACTTTTAACTTTACATATTTACAACAAAAGACCCTTCTATTAAGTAATTGATATTAAATTGCTTTTTTGTTTTTTGTGTGGGCAGTGTTTGGATTTGTTCATTTTTGGAGAGTTCGGTGGTGCTGGGGGCTATTTGCTTAGAATGCAACATGCTTGTTTAGCTGCCGGTGTTTGGCGTGAAAAAAGCGCGGCGAGAGAAGTATTATCAAGATCCAAGTTTTGCCGTTCGAAACTAGACATCTTTTTCGTGCTGCCTACACTAGCAGCTCATTTTTTATGAGGTGTTCGAATGTGGGGCTGGCTATCGGTTGCCTTGTCTGGGTATATCAGTATTTCCGCGATTGAGGGAAATCACATCAAACAAGCAACGGTGTTTAAAACATTAACCTTGCTGATGCTGCTGGTGATGCTTTGGAGTCAGGAGAGGCTGATTGGCGTCGCTGTTTGGTGGGTCTCGCTGGGACTGCTTGTGTCTATCGTCGCTGATGGACTTTATATCCTCAAAAAGCACCTCAGACTCTGTTTTGCCGGATTCATCACTGCCCAGCTCTGCTATAGCGCTTCATTCTGGGTAAAGCTGTCAGGTGATATTGTATGGTGGCTACCTGCGATGCTGCTAGGCATTGGTGTCGTCGCCTTTTTCCTGTTGTTGCCCAAAATTGATCGACTCATTTTTCCTGTCGTCATGATGGGCATGGTGCTGTTGCAACTTAATTGGGCGGCCGGTGAGGTTTGGTTGCTCAATCGCACTGTTGCGAGTGCGCTCGGTTTTACCGGGTCATTAACCTTAACCCTGTCGGCAATGCTGCTAGCCATCCATGATTATCGCCATCCGATTGATAAAGGGCGTTATCTCATCTCTGGCAGCTATCTACTCGCCCATAGCCTGATTACTGCTTCTTTACTTATCTAAAATCAATGAAGCTAACTGGCCTCGCTCATATCCTTAGCCAAACAAGATTAATGAGGATACCCTATGGCCAGCGATATTCACGCTCACAAAGTTTTAGCCGCATTGCGAGAGCGCCCGATGACTAAAGCCGAGCTTGAGCATTGGGTTAACACGGAATTTGGCGAAGCGGCCCGCTTTCGCACTTGCAAATGTCAGGGCTTCGATTTGCAGCGCTTGCTCAATTTCTTTCTTGAACGCGAGAAAGTCATCGTGTGCGATGGTGTATGGACTGTGAATGCAGAGCAAGTCTGTCACCACTGATCTCGGCCGCTTGGGAGCATGCTCAACTCATGGCGACAAAAGAATAATTCCAAATTAAGCAACGAGGTTGTTATACTTCCGCGACTTCGCTTTGCCTGACTGATTATCACTTTGGAGGTCCCTAATGGACATTCTTTCTGCCGCGACCATGCTGTTTTTGATCATGGATCCGCTTGGCAATTTGCCTATTGTCCTGTCGATCTTAAAGCACTTGGATCCCAAGCGCCGACGTAAAGTTTTGATCAGAGAGCTGTTCTTTGCCCTTGGGATTTTGATGCTGTTCTTGTTTGCTGGAAAAAGTATTCTTAACTTCCTGCACGTTCAGCCTGAAACTTTGAGCATTTCTGGCGGCATCATTCTGTTTATTATTGCGATCAAGATGATTTTCCCAAGTGGTGGCAGTATTACTGGACTCGCCGCCGGTGAAGAGCCGTTTATTGTGCCGATGGCGATTCCAATGATTGCCGGCCCCTCGGTTATTGCTGCATTACTGCTGCTTTCCAGCCAACATCCAGACAAGTTGTTAGAGCTCTCGGGTGCGGTTTTGCTGGCTTGGGGGGTAACCTTCGTTATTCTGATGTTCTATAACTTCTTCCACCGTATTTTGGGTGAACGAGGATTGAAGGCAGTTGAACGCTTGATGGGTCTGTTACTGATTATGATTTCGACCCAGATGTTCTTGGACGGAGTTAAGGGGTATTTGGCCTAGCAATACAAAATAGCCGCTCAGATGAGCGGCTATTTTTTTAAGACATGTACTTGCGGCGGATATCAAGCAGCGAAAAAATACCGAATATCAAGATAGACCACTTTTCCCAACGGCTTATTTTTACTTTATCTCCAAATGCACCGATGAAAATCGCCATTTGCAGGCCATGCATAATGAACAAAAAGGCGGTCATGATGTATAACGCGATAGCAGCATTGCCGGGAAAAGGCATGAAGATATTGACAATCAACACCAACCAGACAAAACCTATTGCGCCTTTGGCTAACCATATTAATGCTTTCATTTTACTGTCCTTGCGGTAAAGGTTGACGATTAAACAAGCGAAAGCTCACTTGGCCTGCAGTTTTTTCACGATGCAGATGCCAGTGCGCAGGGATCACACCATCGAGCGAGAGTTCTTTCTCTGTTTCAACATAGATAACAGCATGCTCCGCCAGCCAACCATTCTGCTCAAGGAGTTGAATCACTTCCTTCAAAAGGCCTTGACGGAAAGGTGGATCGATAAACACCACATCATGTGGCGTTCCTTGCTGTTTTAAATAGTTTAACGCATCACTATTGATTGGGTTCAGATTACTGGCGTTTAGAGCGGCTATGTTGGTTTGTAACTGCTTAAAGGCGGTCGGGTTGAGCTCAATTAAGGTTACCTTGTCGGCCTGGCGAGATGCCGCCTCAAAAGCCAGTCCACCGGATCCTGCAAACAGGTCGAGACACTTGGCTCTTGGAACATCTTGTGCGATCCAGTTAAACAGAGTTTCTTTTACGCGGTCTGTGGTGGGTCTTAAGCCTTGTGCATCGTGCACAGGGAGTTTACGTCCTCTCCATAAGCCGCTAATAATACGAACAAAGCCGGTTGAGGGCTTTTTTTGTGATGTGTTTTGCTGGCGACGTCTTACCATAGATTTTTTGACCGCTAATAAAGTGATACTATAGCCAGTCGCTCTGCTGTTGAGCGCTAACATACAGCCCTAATTTGTTGATGACAGAGTGTATACCATCACTCTAATAGTGAAAACTGCTCGCTCTGCTGTCATTTTTCTTTTGTTGCCGACAACAAACGCGGCAAAAAAG
>JBCAXU010000041.1:0-28185 GCA_038533895.1 Pseudomonadota bacterium
CTTTCTACTGGCACTGTCTAGCGCCAAACGCAGGTGGCGAACCAACAGGTGCAGTTGCAGACGCAATCAACGCAGCTTTCGGTTCTTTTGAAGAGTTCAAAGCAAAATTCACCGATGCAGCGATCAACAACTTCGGTTCATCTTGGACTTGGCTAGTTAAGAAAGCAGACGGCTCACTAGAGATTGTCAACACTTCTAACGCTGCAACGCCTCTAACAGAAGAAGGCACTACGCCACTTCTTACTGTTGACCTATGGGAACACGCTTACTACATCGATTACCGTAACGTTCGTCCAGACTACATGAATGGTTTCTGGGCTCTAGTTAACTGGGACTTCGTTGCAGAAAACCTAGCAAAATAATCCTTCCCTAGGGTTTAGTATTTAGTCGATTAAAAAGCCAGCATTCGCTGGCTTTTTTACTACCTGTCATGCTGAATTTTCTAAAGTTTTTTCTTGCTAAGTCGTTATAAAGGCATCACAAGAGAGGCATCATGCAAATTCATACTTTAGACAAAGCAGCAATTATTAACGAACTTCAGTTCGGCGTTGGTATCAACCATGCTGTTCATGAAGGTCGCCGTGCTGATTTTGCCCTAATTTTATCGATGTTCTCCGGTGATGTGCGCGACAACACGCCGCTAGAAAAGATCGATGAAGTCGATACCAGTGAGCAAGCGCTGCGAAAACGGTTTGAACTACCAGCCCCTCAACAACTTCGCTCGGATCAAAGTTCCTATCAACACTCTGCACAGCAAGCGGAACTGTTTCACAGTGCCGGCTTACCGAGCGCGAAGCTAAGCCATTACCTCACTCCCGACGCATTGGCTTACTTACCCGAGGAGACCTACGACCTCCCTGAAGAGGTGTATCATAACTTATCTGGTCATCAACGAAGGCGGCTTGAAGAGCAGGAGCCAAAACAATTGATGCCGATTGACCTGTATAACCAGCTAGTCAAAGCACAGCGAACTTTTCAGCTTCAGGCACAGGCTTAATTAAGCTAAAAAACACCGCAAAGCGATCACTGCAACACAGCAAAAATATTTAAAGGATCGTTGCGATCACAATTCAATCGTCTCATTTGTTGAACAAAGAAAACATATTCGATCTAGAGTGTGAATGATGCCATAAATTCGCACATTAACTGAGTATCAGACAAGGTTATTTGACCTTATTCACAACTAAGCCACAGTTAATCTACCATGCTATGTAAGCGCAATCGAGCGCAAACATTGCTTATGGGGGATAAGCCAATGGATATAAAAAACGCTGTAATATTAGTTACTTCCGCAAGTTCGCAAATTGGAAGCACGCTTGCCTATCACTTCGCCTCACTTGGTGCGACCGTGGTATTGTGTGACAAAAGAACTCAGCAGCTAACCCAAGCTTATCAACAGTGCAGTGAGATTTCTGATCAGGTGTTTCAGTTTGCTATTGACGACCACTCTCTGGATTCAATCCAAGATTTGTTTGCGTTCATTGATCAACAAGTGCAGCGTTCCCCCGACGTTTTGATCAATGCGCTAACCGCTGAGGCCATGCCGCATATCTTCGATCAGAGCGCGAGCGATCTGTTTACCCAGCGATTATCACTGATGGCAACCACCCTGTTTAGTTTTGGTCAAGCGACTGCAGAAAGAATGCGTCAAGAGAAGAAAAATGGCGTTATTGTCAATGTGATTGCTCACGCTGACTATCAGGATCTATCTGGGTTTGATAACGCCACTTCTATGGTTGCTGGCTTTACCCAAAGCTGGGCTAAACAACTGACCCCATTTAATATCCGAGTAGGCGGTGTGGTACCTGCGGTTGAGCATGACGATTCGCACTGGGCTGAGATACAAGACGAATTGATCCGCAATGCCGAATACATAGTTTCAAACGACTACTTTAGTGGTCGAGTCATGGCGGCCTGATAGGCCACCAATCGAGCACAAAACTAGAGTGAATCGAGCAAGTTATCTGACGCTTGCTCCACTAAATCGAGCACCAACTCAAATCCTTGGTCACCACCGTAGTAAGGATCGGGAATCTCGTCATAATCCGCGTCGGCATAGCTCAAAAATAGCTTTACTTTATGCTGTAAATGGCTTGGACACTGCGCCAGCAGATCCGCTAAGTTGTCTCGGTCTGCCGCTAGAATGAAATCAAAATGGTCAAAATCGTCGACCATAACTTTTCGCGCGCGAATTCCTTTAAACGAGTAACCTCGATTTTCGCCCGCCTCCTTGGCACGAGGATCGGGCGGGTTACCTTGGTGAAAACCAATCGTTCCGGCAGAATCAACCTCGATGTCAATACCTCTCTGCTTCGCCTTAGCTTTGAGGACCGCCTCGCCGGTCGGTGAACGGCAAATATTACCCATGCACACCACTAACACTTTTGTTTTCATATTTCTCCCTAGCCCTAGTTTCCCTATAGATGATAGGTATTTACCTGACAATGATTAGGCTATCATAGCCACAGTTTGATGAGATAAAAAAGGAATTCCCATGACGTCTGAAACCAATAAAGAAGCGCGTCACAAAGCTCGGCAGCAAAAAGTAAAAGAACAAGTGGATGCGCGCGTCGCAACGGCTCAAGAAGAAAAAGGACTGTTGTTGGTCATCACCGGCAATGGTAAGGGCAAATCAACCTCTGGGTTTGGTACCATTGCACGTGCCGTTGGTCATGGGCTCAACTGCGCCGTCGCACAGTTCATTAAAGGGACCTGGGACAATGGTGAGCGTAACCTTCTAGAAAAACTTGGGGTTGAGTTCCAAGTGATGGCCACTGGCTTTACTTGGGATACCCAAGACAAAAAGGCCGACACTGAGGCTGCCCAAATCGTATGGCAACAGTGTAAACGAATGCTCCAAGATGAGAACATCGACGTGGTGCTGTTTGATGAGCTTACCTACATGGTCAGCTATGGCTACATTGAACTAGAAGAAGTGGTCGATGCATTAAACAATCGTCCCAAAATGCAGTCGGTTATCATCACTGGCCGCGGCGCACACCGCACTCTTATCGAAATGGCCGACACCGTCTCCGAAGTCAAAAATGTCAAACACGCTTTTGAGTCCGGTGTAAAAGCGCTTAAAGGGGTTGATTGGTAATCTCCGCTCTCCTCGAATAGAAAAAACGCGCTTCGAAAGAGCGCGTTTTTATTGGTTGGCAAATTACGAGCTTTACTGTGTTGTAAATCAGTTAAACAAGCCTTTAATCAAGCTATTTACGGCTTCTTTGGTTTTCTCATCTTTAATCTTATCGCCCAACTTCTCATCGAGCTTTTTCAAGCCTCGGTCAATTTCTTTTTCCGCTTTCTGTTTGAGTACATCATCAAATATCAGCTTGAACTTAGGTTCAGACCAAGTGCCGGAAATATTGATGGGTATGGTCACATCTTTGAGCTCATCAATGTCTTTACCACCTTGCCCTTCAAGCGAGCCCACAATCGAGGTGCTGACAGTAAAATCGACGGTTTGCTCAAGGTAATTGGCCCCACCCTTACCACGAATGCGTAGCAGGGGTGATTGCATCGTAAGATCGTCAGTCGAGACATTGCCTTTATTCAGTTTTAACGTCGCCTTCATCGCACTGAAATCGGTCTTTTGCACTTCGTTTGAGGCTTCTACTTTCTCACCCTTAATCTTGGCGTAATTTTCTCGAATCAGTTGCGCTACGTTAATGCCATTCACCGCACCGTCGGCAAAGTTGACTACCATAGTACCCACAAGGTTCTTTTGGATTCCGGTTGGAGTCAAGCTGCTCCCTTGGATATCGACATCGATATTACCCGTGCCTTCCAACTTGTCGTTATTCGCCAAATCGATCAACAGAGGTTGTACTTTCACCCCTTTGATTCTCTTGGTTGCTGTATAAGTGGCAGGTGTTTTACGAGCGTCTAACCGAGCACTCGCGTCTATCGAGCCTTGATACAAGTCAGAGGTAAAAGAACTCAGTTCTGCGATACCACGGTTAACCGAGAAGCTGGCTTTTACGTTCTGCATTTTGGCATTGTTCGCTTTGAACTTGTCGATAGTCACGTCGCCTTTCACATCAAGTGTCTTCAATGCAGAGAGATCAGGCTCAACTTCTTGAACCGGAGGCTTAGGTGACGTTTGCGATGGCTGCTGCTCAGTTTCACCGGCGCTGCTCGGCGGCGGCGTATCGCTGGTACTCGCTTGACCAAGATCCAAGAACTCATCTAGGTCAATGTTCGGGCTGTGCAGTGCAAAGCGTACCTTTGGAATCTCAGCTAACGTAACATCGGCTTGACCATCAAACTGCAAAGCATTGGCGGTCAGCTTTTCCAACACAAAGCTTAAGTGGCTCTTGGTCAAATCAAACGACAGATCCGACGCCATATCGACTTTCATTGGCGACTGAGGCAGTGCATCGCCGATAAACTGTGCGTCCAATACCAGCTGATTCATCATTACCTTGCTAATCGCCTTATCCACCACCAGTGAGGCCGAGCCTTTCATATCGATATCCAGCTCGGCGGCGTTTCCTATCACTGAGTAGGTCATCGCATTGGCTTTATCAAACTCAAAGGTCTCTAACGCTAATTGCGCACGTTCAATCTTGGTCCCAGGCTGGCTGAAGCTCGCGTCAAGGTTAATGTTACGCAAGCTATACTCGGTCAATCCTTTCGCCAGTTTAAACTCGGCCTCCCCCTTAGCGCTGAATACCTGTTGATTGGTTTCACCTTTTGCTGCGAAGTTGGCCTGAGTCCAACGTTCAAGAGCAAACTCAGAGAGCATCAAGGAGACATCATAAAGCTTGGTCGATGAGCCAGCTTGCTTATCGATAATGTCGACAGAGGCGTTGGATATGGTCACTCCCGCTAAGTTAATTGTCCAAGCAGAGCGGTTATTCGCCGCTGCGCTAGATTCTGCCTGTTGTGACGGTGCAGCAGCACTAGCGTCGGCTGACGCGTCACTAGACTGAGTCTGCTGACTTTGGGCCTGAGTTAAGGCATCAATGTTTTTGCGACCATCTTGAAGAGTTTCAAGTGAAAAGGCCGCGCCATCTAGGGTTACGTTACCAATCTCGAGTTGCTGGCTAAACAGCGGCATCACAGAGACATCAATCCCCACACGGTCAACTTTAAATAAGTTGGCGGCATCGAAGCCTTGCGGGTTGCGCAGCGCTGTCTGCCCCAGTTCAAAACCAATCGATGGGAAGAATTGCCAACTAATGTCGCCATCAATGACCAGCTCTAACCCAGTATGCGTTTTGGCTTGCTCGACAATAAGAGGCTTGAATTGATTGGGGTTGACTAAAGTAACCAGTGCGATCAGCGCACCAAGGATAGCGACCACAGGGATGGCTATTATCAGGAACAGTTTCTTCATCAGCATTATCCTTGCTTGGTGAGGGGCTCGTTGTCTCGAGTTCCGCTCCAAGTATAAATTATCTGGGGAAATTATATGGCGAACATAAAAAAAGTGGCACTAAAAGTGCCACTTATCTCATAAAAAATAAAGCTTTATGCTATCAATCATCGCTAAGCTTTCAGAAGTTTTGCAATGTGAGCTTTAAGTACATCAATCGCAATACGGTTTTTACCACCACGTGGAACAATAATATCGGCGTACTGTTTTGAAGGCTCAATAAACTGCATAAACATAGGACGAACCGTCTTTTGGTACTGCTTCAACACCGATTCCATCGTGCGTCCTCGCTCTTCAACATCACGTTTTACGCGGCGCAGTAGACAGATATCCAGCGGGGTATCCATAAACACGGTGGCATGCATCAGGTCACGTAAACGAGGATCTGTTAGCAGCAATATACCCTCCAAGATGATCACTTTTTTTGGTGTCATCGTGGTGGTATTTTCAGTACGGGTATGCTCTGTATAGCTGTACTCTGGTACTTCAACCGACTCACCTTGAACCAGTTGCTCAAGATGTTGACATAACAAGTCATGGTCGAGTGCGCTCGGGTGGTCGTAGTTAGTTTTAACACGCTCTTCCATGCTCAAATGACTTTGATCGTTGTAGTAGCAATCTTCCGTAATCACACCAATTTGATGATCGCCTACTTTGGCTCGCAGTTCATTATAAATGGTACTTGCGATTAAGCTTTTTCCAGAAGCAGATGCGCCAGCAATACCGACGATGACGCATTGATTATTATCAGACATTATTCTTGCACCCGATGATTGAGATTGGTGTCATATGCTAATACTAGCAGTGCTCAAGGGGTTGAGCTCTAAGCATTAGGACAATTTTAGATAAACCGCCTGATTATAGGGAGTTCGCGCCTTTGTTGCTAGTCACTATTCAACGGTTTTAGCGAAATAGAACAAAACATTTTAGCGCAATCGATTACAACGAATAAGATAAAAAAAGAGCACTTTGATAGCGCTCTTTTTATGTCCAATTTCTTATGGAATGTTTCGCTATTCAACCATGGTAAATAGGATTGAATCGGGCTTGGCTTTTCCTTGCCAGTAGAGTCTAGCGCTCACAGCCTCGGCAAGCGACATATAGATATGTGCGTGTCCTGATTCTGGTCTCGCCGCGACGGTCGGGGTCCCATTGTCGATATCTTGACGCATCTCGATGTGCAAAGGGACTTGAGCTAGTAAGTCGAGACCATAATCAGCGGCCAGCTTTTCGCCCCCGCCAGCACCGAAGATGTGCTCTTTATGTCCGCACTGACTGCAAATGTGATAGCTCATATTTTCAACTAAGCCAACCACAGCAACATCTACCTTGTTAAACATCGCCGCGCCTTTGCGAGCATCGGCGAGCGCCAAGTCTTGTGGTGTGGTAACAATGACAGCGCCAGTCACAGGGACTTGTTGCGCCAAGCTCAATTGAATATCCCCGGTACCTGGCGGCATATCGATGACCAGATAGTCAAGTTCAGGCCAATCCGTTTCGTTAAGTAACTGCGCCAACGCTTTGGCCGCCATGGGGCCACGCCATATGGCCGCTTCATCCTTGGCCACTAAGTAGCCGATGGAGTGAGTATAGATGCCGTGCGTCTCAATAGGTTGCATCCACTTGTTGTCGCGAACCTGTGGGTGTGCGTCGCTCTGGCCCAACATCAGCGGGACTGAAGGTCCATATATATCCGCATCGAGTAAGCCGACTTTGGCTCCTGATTTGGCAAGGGCCAAGGCTAAATTCACCGAGGTTGTTGACTTACCGACCCCACCTTTGGCCGAGGTGACCGCTATGATATTTTTCACCCCTTTAATCTCTGCAGAGACGTGCGTTTCAAGCGCTTTAGGCTGAACGGTTATTGTATAGGAAAAGCGTGCCACTTCGCCGGCTTGCTGGGCTCGCTCTATCCACTGCGTCAACGCCTCAACCAAGGTGTTCGCCGCGAATGGAATCTCAATATTGAATTGGTCTGTGGCCACTGACATTAGATTGGGCACACTTGCCCACTCGGGCGCCAAATGGGGGTGCTCAAATTGGTTTAACCAATCACAAAAATCTTGCTTTGAACTGAATTGACGCATAGGTCCTCCTTATGCATCTCATCCTATCACTGTGCAACGGGATACTGAACCCTGAAAAAACTAAGGTAATCGCGTCGTTCCGACCTTGGAGTCACTGGTGGGATAAGGTAGTATTACTCTCTATTTTTTTATACCTATCTAGAAGCGAATATTAAGTATGGCAAACGATCCAAGACCTCTTTCTTCGAGAAAAATGCTGGTAACTTGTGCCCTTCCGTACGCTAACGGTTCGATTCACCTAGGTCACATGCTTGAGCACATTCAAGCGGATATCTGGGTGCGCTACCAACGCCTACGTGGCAACACTGTAAACTTCATCTGTGCTGACGATGCTCACGGCACGCCAATCATGCTTAAAGCACAACAGATGGGTATCACGCCAGAAGAGATGATCGCTGCTGTCAGTGAAGAGCACCAGAAAGACTTTGCTGGTTTCGATATTAGCTTCGACAACTACCACAGCACGCACTCAGAAGAGAACCGTGAGCTAGCATCACACATCTATCTAGAGCTTAAGAAAAATGGCTTTATCTCAAGCCGCACCATTTCTCAGTTGTTTGACCCTGAGAAAGAGATGTTCTTGCCAGACCGCTTTGTAAAAGGCACCTGCCCTAAGTGTAAGTCAGAAGACCAATACGGTGACAACTGTGACAACTGTGGTGAGACCTACAGCCCGACTGAACTGATTGAGCCGAAATCAGCCGTCTCTGGTGCCACACCAGTAATGAAAGATTCAGAGCACTTCTTCTTCGACCTGCCTCAGTTTGAAAGCATGCTAAAAGAGTGGACTCGCTCTGGCTCTCTGCAAGCAGAAACCGCTAACAAGATGCAAGAGTGGTTTGAATCTGGTCTGCAACAGTGGGACATCTCACGCGACGCGCCTTACTTTGGCTTCGAGATCCCGGGTGAAAAAGACAAATTCTTCTACGTATGGCTCGATGCCCCTATCGGCTACATGGGGTCATTTAAGAACCTGTGTGACAAGCGTGACGATCTAGACTTCGACGAGTACTGGAAAAAAGACAGCACCACCGAACTTTACCACTTTATCGGTAAAGACATTGTTTACTTCCACTCGCTGTTCTGGCCTGCGATGCTTGATGGTTCGGGCTTCCGTAAACCCGACAATGTGTTCGTACACGGCTACGTAACGGTAAACGGTGCCAAGATGTCTAAATCGAAAGGCACCTTCATCAAGGCGGCAACTTACCTCGATCATCTAGATCCAGAGTGTTTGCGTTACTACTACGCAGCCAAACTAAACAGCCGCATCGACGATCTAGACCTTAACCTTGAAGACTTCACTCAGCGCGTAAACGCTGACGTGGTCAACAAGATAGTTAACCTAGCTTCTCGTAACGCTGGTTTCATCACTAAGCGTTTTGAAGGCAAACTATCAGCGCAGTTCGCAGAGCCTGAGCTGTACAACGAATTTGTTGCCGCTGCGGATCGCATTGCAGAGCTGTACGAAACACGTGAGTTTGGCCGCGCAATCCGTGAGATCACTGCCTTGGCAGACAAAGCTAACCAATACGTTGACGAAAAAGCACCGTGGGTTGTAGCGAAAGAAGAAGGCAAAGACCAAGAGCTTCAAGATATCTGCTCTGTGGGTATCAACCTGTTCCGCGTGTTGATGACTTACCTCAAGCCAGTTATGCCAGAATTGGCTGCACGTACTGAAGCCTTCCTAAACCAAGAACTCACTTGGGAAAGTATCGCGGCTCCACTGACTGGTCATGAGATCACTAAGTTCAAAGCACTATTTAACCGCATCGACCCTAAGAAGGTAGAAGCAATGGTTGAAGCTTCAAAAGAAGATGCAGCCGCTGAAGTTGCAGCAAAAGAAGCGGCAGAAGCTGCCAAGAACAAAGCCAGCCAGACAGAACTAGATAAAGATCCAATCGCTGAAGAGATTGAGTTCGACGCGTTCGCAGCCGTAGACATGCGTATCGCACGCATCATCTCTTGCGAAGAAGTGCCAAAAGCCAACAAATTGCTTAAGTTCCAGTTGGACATCGGTGGTGAAACTCGTCAGGTATTCTCGGGCATCAAGTCTGCGTACAAACCTGAAGAGCTCGAAGGCAAGCTGACCGTCATGGTTGCAAACCTTAAGCCACGTAAGATGAAATTTGGCATGTCTGAAGGCATGATTCTAGCCGCAGGCTCTGGTGGCAGCGAGCTATGGATTCTTGAACCACATGAAGGCGCACAGCCAGGAATGCGCGTAATGTAATCTCGCTGAACGCCAGAAAGCCCCGTGACAACCACGGGGCTTTTTTTGTGTCCAAACTCACACTTTCAGTGCTTATTTGCACCACACTGGAGCATAGCCAGCCAGTGTAAATTCCTAACCCTATGTTTTATATATCAAAAAAATATGGCACCAAACCTGCTCTACCTCGTTAGTAGTACACATTAACAAGGAGTAAAGTTATGTTTGTGCTGATTTCTTTGGTTGCCTCTTTACTGATTTTGCTGAGCCTATTTTATTTTTCAAAACAGCGTCATAGCGGTCTTGAGCGTAAGTTTGATATCTTAATTTCATTGCGACAAATTCTGCTACTCAGTCGTCAACACCGCTCGATTACCCATCAAGCCTTGAGCAGTCATCACTTCGAGATTCATCAAGCCCAGCTCGAACAGACATTTGATGAAATGATGGACTGTTCTAATCAGTTAATCGCCAACGCACACTTTGACAACAAGCCCATGTATCGCATTTTGCAGCTCAAACTCAAGGCGTTGCACAAAGAGTGGCAGCAACGGTCAGTGGCTCGTAACCAAGTCATTCATGGTAAAACCATTCGCCACTGTATGTTTCTGATGGATGAAATCGCGATTGCATGGCTGATTGAATCAGGCCGGGAAGACATTAGCGACGAATACCATATGAACTGGCAGCAAGTCCTCGACAGTATGGAAGTGTTAACTCAGTTAAGAATTTCGATTCAAGACGCGCACTACCCAGAAGGTATGCTGAGAGTGAAGTACTACTGCGATAAAATGCGTCGCAAGCTCAACCAGCTTTCGATCATCAGTCCGCTTTCGGTTGCATCACCATTGAGTTCCAAAGCAATGCATACACTAACCGAACTGAATGCCAGCGATGAACAGATACTCGGCAGCGAAGACCTTTATCAGCTCACGACCGATATTTCACTGGTCATCTCTCAAGTGTACGATCAGATGCTGTCAGATATGACCGAAAGCTTGTACCAGCCTTTACCTAAAATCGCGTTCAATTAGAGTCATCGAAAAACAAACAGCGGCTCCCAAAAGGAGCCGTTATGGTTTTCGCCTTCAAAAAGAGCGCCGGAGGGATAGATTGACAGATTTCAACTAAACTTAGCGTTAGCGGTTATCAATGGAGCCATCATGAATACATTACGCCTACTCGCGCTCGCTTTGCTTCTCTCTGCGAGCACCATGGCCGAAGAAAAACTCGTTACGTTCGCGATTGGCGAATGGGCTCCCTACACCAGTTCATCACCACATGCTTACGAGAAAGTCGCTCAAGAGGTTGTTATCGAGTCCTTTGAGAGCCAAGGTTATCAGGTCAAACTTGATTACTTCCCATGGTCACGTTCCTTAAAGCTCGCCAGTGAGGGAGCCTACGATGGCACTTTCCCCTGGATAGAAAACGCTGAGCGAAGCACTTTATTTCTCTATTCCGACCCTATTTTCACTCAAACTGTGGTGTTCTTTCACCACCAAGAAGCTGAATTCAACTGGCAACAGTTTGATGATCTCCATCGGTACGCAATTGGTGGGACTCAAGATTACCAAGCCGTTTTCTTCCTCAACCAATATGGCATAAGCCAAGAGATCTCGATTGACGAAGAGACCAATTTCAACAAGTTAGTAAAACGCCGAATAGACGCCTATCCAACTGGGAAAATACGGGGACAGTACCTAATTAACCAAACGCTCACCCCTGATGAAGCACAGTTAATCACATTTAACGACAAACCATTGTTTGAGGATAAAATGCATATCTTGTTCACTAAGCAAAATAGGGTGCGAAGCGAAATGCTGATGAAAGCTTTTGCCAAGGGATTGGAGGAGCTGATCGCGAGTGGCCGTTATGATGAAATCATGATCGACAGTAATCATATTGAATAATCACAATAATCAGATGTAAAAAGCCCTGCGTGACAACGCAGGGCTTTTGCAATACTTGTGCTATCAGGAAGCTACAGCATTTTACGTGCTGCTTCCACTACCACTTTAATAGAGCGAGCTTCTGTCTCTTTTAAAGTCGAGTGATCAGGGATCTCTTTCTGAGTACGGTTAATGATAACGCCAGCGACACAGCCAGCTTTCAACCCAGAGCTTGCACACATAGTCAGTAGCGTTGCTGATTCCATTTCAAAGTTGAGCACACCCATGTCTTGCCACTCTTGCATTGAGCCTTGGAAGCGCTTAACGACGCGACCCGAGAACGTATCGTAACGCTCTTGGCCTGGGTAGAAAGTATCGCTCGATGCAGTAACACCCATGTGTACTGTCGCGCCGGACTCTTCTACTGCCGCTTTCATTGCGGTCGCAATTTCGAAATCAGCGACTGCTGGGAACTCCATAGGTGCAAAGTGCAAGCTCGCACCATCAAGGCGAACGGAGCCAGTGGTCACGATCATATCACCGACATTGACATGTGGTTGAATCGCACCTGTAGTACCGACACGAAGGAAAGTACGCACACCAAGTTGAGCCAACTCTTCGACCGCGATAGAGGTAGAAGGGCCACCGATACCCGTTGAGCAAACCACAACAGGCTTACCATCGAGCTCAGCACGGTATAACGTGTATTCGCGGTGACTGGCGAGAAAAACTGGGTTTTCCATTTCTTCTGCAATTTTTTGCACGCGCGCTGGGTCACCTGGGATGATCGCTAATGTAGCACCAGCCAAATCAGATTCAGTAACACCAAGATGGAATACAGCTTGAGACATAGGGGAACTCCTTATTGTGGCGTAATCACGTCGACGGTCGACTTGTACGCTCTAAAATTCATCGGGTACCAATATACTGTAACGAACATACCAAACTCTTATAGTGATTACGATCACAACAATGATCGCAACAAATATCAACATTGCACACAAAAACGGTTTGCGTCACATTTTTTCGCAAATTAAACCCATACGTTGCATAAAAAACCGCCTAAACTTTGTTTAGGCTCTGGCCGTTCTAGTGTAGCTCGATTAATCCTGCTTTGAGCGAAATTTGAGTAAACGCAATGCGTTCAAGGTGACAATAGCGGTCGCACCACTGTCTGCTAACACGGCCAGCCAAAGCCCAGTGATTCCCAACAGACTCGTCACCAAAAATACCCCTTTCAATCCCAATGCCAATGCAATGTTTTGACGAATAATGGCTAATGTCGCCCGCGATAACTCGATCATGCCCGCCAGTTCGGTAAGGCGGTTATGGGTCAAAGCCGCATCGGCGGTCTCCAGCGCGACATCCGTTCCCCCGCCCATGGCAATACCGATATGCGCTGCCTTCATTGCCGGTGCGTCATTGATGCCATCGCCGACCATCGCCACATGGCGATCTTGACTGAGGCGCTGCACATACTGCACCTTGTCTTCGGGCAATAAACCCGCTTTGTAGTCGATGCCAATCTGAGTGCTAATTGCCTTCGCGCTACGAGGGTTGTCACCGGTCAACATCATCGCATTGATCCCAAGCGACTTCAGTGCCTTCACCGCGTCAAGTGAATCGCTGCGCAGCGTATCTTGCCAAGCGATCAGGCCAATGATCTTCTCCCGTTGAAGGGCGAGAACTACCGTTTTTCCTTGCGCTTCCAGCGTTTGTACTTGATGCTCTATGGGGTGTTCAACCTGGCTCTGAGCTTTACTCGGTGCGATGACTTGATATTGCACACCATCAATAAAGCCACGTACTCCACTGCCAACCAACGCTTGCTTGTGCTCCGCTTCAGCGAGGTTGAGCCCCAATTGTTTCGCTTTCGCAACCACCGACATGGCCAACGGATGACTAGACCCAACTTCAATCGCGGCAACGGACGCCAGTACTTCGTCGTGGCTCCATCCGCTCAGACCAATCACGTCGGTTACCTGCGGTTTTCCCTCCGTTAGCGTCCCCGTTTTATCAAAGGCGATGGTTTCAATATTTCCAAGCTGCTCTAAAGCTGCGCCGCCTTTTATCAAAGCGCCGCGTCTCGCCGCCGCTGCTAAACCGGAGGTTATCGCCGCTGGTGTCGAGATTACCAGAGCACAAGGACAAGCAATCAACAATAATGCGAGGCCGCGATAAACCCAAGTTTCCCAAGGCTGGGCAAACATCACAGGAGGCACTACCACCACCAACAGCGCCACCAGCATCATTAAAGGGGTATACCAACGACTGAACTTATCCAGAAAGCGTTCCAGTGGCGCTTTGCGCGACTCTGCCTCTTCAATCAGATGTAGAATACGGTCGATGGCATTTTCACCTTGTTTTGAAGTGATGGTCACGCGAGTAACTCGATCCACAGCAACCGCGCCGGCCATCACTGAGTCGCCTTGATGACGCTCAACCGGTATTGATTCTCCAGTTAGCGCGCTCTCATCGAATGTCGCTAGCGGTTGGGCTAGCTGTCCATCAGCAGGAAGACGGCCTCCGGGCGACACCTCGATCATATCGCCAGGTTGCAACTCACTCGCCTTTACTTGCAGGCGCTGACCATTGACCAGCTTGGTCGCATATTCAGGGACCAATTGCATTAACGCTTGCACACCCTGACGTGCTCTGGAGGCAGCAAAAGCCTCAAGCCGCTCACCAATCAAAAACAGCAGCAACACCATGGCGGCTTCAACGGTTTCACCTAAATAAAGTGCGCCAAGTGCAGCAACACTCATCAAGGTTTCGATTGCGAAGGGCGTGCCCGACTTAGCCAACGCAATGGCTTTTCGTCCTATTGGATAAAGCCCAGCTAAGCAGGTTAAAACGAAAGTCCAGTGGCTAAGTTGCGCAAATGAAGACTGAAGTGATGCGGCTACCAACATGGCCAAGCTAATCGCGATGATGTTGCTATTGCCCTTAAGGAAATTGTCGAGATTAGATTCTGGCACACTTGACGGGCTAGAATGAGACGACTTGGCATAGCGGAACCCACTGTCGACAACCGCTTGTTCTACCATTTGGGCCACGCCTGCTGAAGCCGCTTGGATGACTAACTTCTCGGTCGCGAACAGCACTTTGGCATTAAGGACACCGTCGACCCGATTAACCGCGGTCTCAACTTTACGTGCGCAGGATGGACAGTCCATCCCCTCTATCTGCCAACTAAAGCTGAGACCTTGGCCGGGGCTGGGGTCACTTTCCTCATCATTGGGATCGTTGCCATTCACCTTATCAATGGTGTTACAGCAACTTGAACTTGCCTCTCCCTCAATAGAAAAAGACGAGACTTTGGGGCTTGAGCATGATCCAAATTGTGAAGGGTTTAACGCCACTTTTTGCGAGCGGCACGCCTGGTGTTTGGTGCACATAGATTCATCTCCATTCATCGTACACCTAAAGTGTAAACCTTGGAGTCGACTCCAAGGTCAAACACTATTTTCTATTTATGATAGCCTGGGTGACTAAACCGGATGTTTGAAGCAGTCGTTAATATTTTTGCCAATGGCGCGTAGAACATCTCGACGAGTGATTATCCCAACTAGTTTACCACTGTCGATAACAGGGTAGACTTTAGGCTTGCCTACTTTCATCATTTCAGCCAGTTCGATAATAGAGGTTTCAGAAGTGACAGATAGAACCTCCGGATGCATACAATCGGCGACAGTATGGCTGTCTTGACAGTAATAACTGACATTAACCAGTTTCTCTAGCAAATCTTGCCCAGATAAAAAACCAATCACTTCGCGGCGCTCATTGACAACAGGCCCACCTAAATAACGGGAGTTCATTACTTTATCGAGTGCGGCACTGAGCGACATTTCTGGGGTAAAGGTGACCGCTTGCAGGGTCATGTAATCTTTTACTTTGAGTGATTCCATTTGAGTCTCCTTACTTGCAAGCCAAGCTGCATATATTGTAAGTGTTGTCTAATTTCTTGATTTTACTAAATGGAAATCAACAATTTTTCCGATAGGTGCTGTCTATCAGGAAAAGCCTTAACCGATTAACCTGCTAAGAGGCATCTCGCTGAGCAAGCCATGCACTAAAGAGTGACACTGCAAACGGAACCGTGTAGGTCAACAGCAGCTTAAGCCAATTGGGCGATTCACCACTGAATAGCGCATCATACTGATTGATGATGTTAAGTAAGGTGCCAACCACAACGGCGATGATCAGCGCGCGTTTTAATGCTAGTTTGGTCATTATATCAACCTGAGTACCATACCGATTTCGTATTCACTGTCTAAACTATAGATAACAATGGAACGATGACGAAGGTATATCAGAGTGAATTCGACTTTCTCTGCTCATCTCGCTCAAAACCCCGATTTGATGCACAGCGTATTTGAAGCGCTGCCAGAGCCGACCTTTCTAATCGATAAGTCGGGCACCTATGTTGAGGCTTGGGGTGGACAAGATAGAACACGACACCATGATCCTGCGTCATTAGTAGGGCTCAATCAATATCAAATCCTCCCCGCCGATAAGGCGATTTGGTTCAGCCAAGTGATCGTTGATGTCATTGACAGCCAGCAAGCCTCTGAGCTTGAGTATAGCCTTGATCCTAAAGCACTCCACTGTTTCGATGGCGTAGATGGACCAGAAGAAATGCAGCACTTTAGTGCATTAGTGATTCCACTCCCAGGTACCTCGTTAGTGCTTTGGACTGTCAGAAATATCACTGAATACAAAAAAGCCCTAGAAACCATGACCGCGCAACAACTCGAGTTGGAGAAGCTCACATACGTCGACCACCTCACTCAAGTCTACAATCGTTATGCGCTGGATGCCTTGTTACCCGATGCCATCGAACTTGCCAAAGTCAAACTCACTGGCTGCGCCGTTTTAATGATCGATGTCGACTGTTTTAAGGAGTACAACGATCATTATGGTCACCTCAAAGGAGACGACGTTCTCAAAGCCATCAGCCATGCAATCAGTCAATGGTCCTCTGGGGGAGAACTGTGCTTTCGCTATGGTGGAGACGAGTTTTTGGTTTTTATGCCCAAGGTATCTCAATCGCAATGTTTGACCCGAGCCAGAGCGCTACAGCAGGCCGTGAACGCGCTTGCGCTTCAACACCATGCTTCCTCTGTTAGCCAGTATCTTACCGTGACGATTGGGGTACAACACTGTCATTTAGTGCCGTCACATATGGATGCGGCACAACTGATCGCCATTGCGGATAATGCCTTGTTTTACGCCAAGAGCCAGCAGCGGGGATCAATTCATCAATTGAGCGAAAACTAAAAAGCTCCCTTGATTTGGGAGCTTTGGATTGGGGAACATTGAGTATTAAGACTGCCAGCGCTCAGCCGCTTGCGCATCAGACTCGCGCGATTCAACCCAGCGAGACGAATCCGTGGTGCGCTCTTTTTTCCAAAACGGTGCTTTGGTTTTTAAATAGTCCATAATGAACTCACACGCTTCGAACGCCGCGCCCCGATGTGCACTAGACACACCGACAAACACAATTTGATCGCCAATGTCTAAGTCACCAATCCGATGGATGACCCGAGTTTTCAGTAATGGCCAACGTTGCTCAGCTTGGTCGCAAATCTCATTTAAGGCTTTTTCAGTCATTCCCGGGTAATGCTCTAGTGACAAACCAGTGACACTGTCGCCTAAATTCATATCGCGCACTTTGCCTACAAAGGACACCACTGCGCCCGCAGAGCTGCCTTCGGCTAAAGCGTCGTACTCGTCGCCAACATTAAAATCATCACCAGATACCAACACTCGTTGTCGCATTTCAACCTCCAGTGACAGGAGGAAAAAAGGCCACTTCGTCCCCTGACTTTACAGCATGTTCAAGGGGCACAATAGATTGGTTCACCGCTGCGAGTAACTTGCCGGGCTCTAACGCCAAATCCCATTTTCCTGGTTGTTGCGCTAAGTGATGACGAACCTGTTCAACGCTTTCAAAGTGATCGTTAAGCTCTAGCTCATCGACGCCCACCAGCTCACGGGTTTGGGCAAAAAAAAGAACTTTTATCATGCTTCTACCTTAAAATGGCCTGACTTGCCGCCAGTTTTCTCTAGTAAGCGCACCTGTCCAATAACCATGTCTTTCTGTACCGCTTTACACATATCGTAAATCGTCAATGCAGCAACAGAGGCGGCGGTCAGCGCTTCCATCTCAACACCGGTTTTTCCCGCCAGCTTACATACCGACTCGATACGCACCATATTTTGTGCTTCGATGGCTTCTAGTTGTACTTCGACTTTTGACAACAGCAGTGGATGGCAAAGCGGGATCAAATCCCACGTTTTTTTCGCCGCTTGAATCCCTGCTATTCGAGCCGTGGCAAACACATCGCCTTTGTGATGCTGTCCAGACACTATCAATTGCAACGTTTCTGGCGCCATATGCACGAACGCTTCAGCACGAGCCTCGCGCACCGTTTCTGCCTTGGCTGACACGTCTACCATGTTAGCCTCGCCAGAAGCATTGATGTGGGTAAAGTTACTCATCGCTGGCTCCAATTACACCGCTAGATGGGGCATAAAGTTACATGGACGATGGCTAGCATCCAGTTGCTGTTTAATGATCTTAGTCCACCCAGTACGACACGCTCCGGTCGATCCAGGCATGGCAAAAATGACCGTGTGGTTGGCAAAACCTGCGATAGCCCGAGATTGAATGGTAGATGTGCCAATTTCTTCGTATGACACCATACGGAACAACTCGCCAAACCCTTCAACTTCTTTATCGAACAAGGGTTTTAGTGCCTCTGGTGTACTGTCACGTGAAGTAAAGCCGGTACCACCAGTAATCATCACCGCTTTAACATTTTCATCCGCAATCCACTGTGACACTATGGCGCGAATCTTATACATATCATCGATAACAATCTGTTTATCTACCACCTGGTGGCCTGCCTCTTTGGCTTGCTCAACAAGGTAACCACCAGACGTGTCGTTCTCTTCAGTACGTGTATCTGAAACCGTTAATACTGCGATGTTTGCTGGCTGAAATTTGCTTTCTGCGTGACCCATTTGTTCACCTATCTTATTCAAAGGAATCGCCTTTAAAACGCTGTGTTTAAAAGACTTAATTTGTTAATGCTTGAGGTTAACCGCCAATCGATGCTAAGTGGGGCGTCATACCTGAGTTGCCATCATGAAGGAAATGGCTGACCGATTTGGTTTGAAGCTGCGCTTGGATTCGTTCGATCAACTCTCGCTGTTGCTGATCGTGCTCAAGTAAATCGCGCAGCTCAGCACCTTGCTCACCAAACAGACACAAGTGCAGTTTACCTATGGCCGAGACTCGTAGACGGTTGCAGCTGGCACAAAAGTCTTTTTCATAGGGCATGATCAGACCTATCTCGCCTTGATAATCGGGGTGAACAAACACTTGAGCTGGGCCGTCGTTATTGGCACGAACCTTCAGTAGCCAGCCGTTGGCGATCAGTTGATTGCGAATAGCTACGCCTGAAACATGATGACGCTGAAACAGCTCGTCCATCTCACCGGTCTGCATCAACTCAATAAACCGTAGTTGAATCGGTCGGTTTTTAATCCAATTGAGGAACGCCGGCAGCTCATGGGCATTGAGATCTTTCATCAACACCACATTGACCTTCACTTGCTCGTATCCGACCTCAAAAGCGCGGTCAATTCCCGCCATCACCTGAGAAAATTTGTTTTCACCGGTAATCTGATGGAACATTCGCGGGTCTAGGCTATCGACACTGACATTGATATGAGTTAGCCCCGCCTCTTTCCACTGAGAAACCTGCTTGGCCATCCGATAACCATTGGTGGTCGTAGCCACTTTATCGATACCAGGTGTCGAGGCAACCGTCGCGATAATCTGGTTAAAATCTTTGCGCAGGCTCGGCTCACCGCCGGTTATACGCACTTTTGACGTACCACACTCCGCAAACGCGCTGACCACACGTTGGATTTCTGCTAGCGATAAGAAGGACGAGTTTTTTTGCCCAGAAGGTCGGTAACCATCAGGCAGGCAATATGTGCATTTAAAGTTACAAACGTCTGTAACGGAGAGTCGCAAGTAATAAAACTTGCGATGGAATCTATCTTCGAATTGTTGCGCCACGGAACACCTTTCCAAACACGGGAGGCATAATCATTTCCAACTATGCCCTTGTGACAGTATGTCACTGGCTCAATCAGCTTATCCGATATGGACTTAGCCTACTGAGCTCGGAGCTATGGCAACTACCTATTCGCGGTAGTAGCTGATCATTAAAATACTTAATAATTATGTGTGATTCCAGCCCGCGAACGAAAAAATCGTGCTCAGGGCGCAAATTACCCCATATTGAGTATTTAATATGAATACAATATTCTAAATTGTAGTTGGTTATGACAAAAATAGAAGCTCAGCATGACACTTTACGCTAGCAAAAAAGTGGTCGCCGTTGGCGGAGGCCACGGCCTTGGTCGGATGCTCGCGGCCCTAAAAGACTTTGGTTCCAATGCCACTGGCATCGTCGCAACAACCGATAATGGCGGCTCGACGGGGAGAATTCGCAACTGCCAAGGCGGCATCGCTTGGGGAGACACACGTAACTGCATTAACCAGTTGATCACTGAGCCCTCAATAAGCTCAATGATGTTTGAGTATCGCTTTAAAGGTACCGGTGAACTCGACGGTCACAACCTTGGTAACTTGATGCTCACCGCACTGGATAATCTCTCGGTTCGTCCACTCGACGCCACCAACCTTATCCGCAATATGCTCAAAGTCGATGTCAATATCATTCCCATGTCCGAGCACCCCTCAGATCTAAAAGCACTTGCGGACAACGGTCAGTGGGTAACGGGGGAAACCAATGTCGATGAAATGCCCGATAAGCTGATTCGACTAGATTTAGAGCCTGAAGTCCCCGCCACCAAAGAGGGGGTGCTGGCCATCGAACAAGCAGATGCGATCATTCTTGGCCCGGGTAGCTTTCTCACTAGCATTATGCCACCGCTATTACTTCCAGAAGTCGGCCGTGCTGTGGCTAATAACCGCACAGCGATTCTGATTTTCGTCGAAAACTTATCACCCGAATTTGGGCCTGCAGGCAAGATGAGCCTAGAAGAGAAACTGGATTGGTGTGAGCGCGCTTGCCATGGTCGTCAGATAGACGTAGTACTAGGCGACAAGCCCCATCCTGAGTTACAAAAATGGAACTGTGTCACCACGCCTCTCGCCTCGCCAAATCGTGACTGGCGCCACGATCGAACCAAGTTGCAGCAAGCAATTGAGAGCTTACTTATCGACTAGCTGTTGGTATCTTTGCTCTGTTTGCTGCAGCAAAGACAACATCTGCTGTTTATCTTGCTCCGAGCTAAGGGGTTCACCGGTCTTGGCTCGTGAGTCCAGCTCTACAGAAAAGCGGCGCAGCGCTTCAGCACCAAAACTGGCAGCGCTGCTCTTTAGCGCATGGCTAATTTCTTGTAAGTATGCGTCTTGGCTTTGACTCTCTTTGGTGGATAAGTTGGCAATATAGTGTCTCAATTCACCGAGAAAGATCTCCAACAAGACTGGAACGTTTTCTTGGCCAATCTCATTGGCCAATCTGTTTATCTTCTCTTGCTCTAATATATCCACTATTGCACTTCCTTCGCGTTCCAAGATTGTAGTTTGCGATAGATGGTCGATGGGCTCACGTCCAAGTATCCCGCCGCTTTAGGTATATTGCCATCACACGCTTTAATCGCTTGTTCTATCGCATTTTTTTCTGTCAGCCATAATGGGAATATATCCTGAACAGACACAGTATCACTTGGAGTTAATGCCACTCGAATTTCATTTTTGGCAGGCTGGTTCAGAGGGGGTGGTAACATATCTAGGGTAATTTCACGACCATTGTTGAGCACCACCACATTACGCAACACATTTTGTAACTGGCGTACGTTACCCGGCCATTCATAGCGCGAAAAACGCTCTACCACTTCTGGCGCTAAGCGGACAAAGTCTTTACCTTCTTCTTTCGACATATACCCAAGCAACGAATAGGCTATCTCAATAATGTCATCCCCGCGCTCCCTCAAAGGAGGTAAATGTAGAGGGATTACGTAAAGCCGATAATAAAGATCTTCGCGAAAACGTCCTTCTTCGACTTCTTTCCAAGGGTCTCGGTTGGTGGCGCACACAAAACGGACATCGACACTTTTCATCTTCGACGAACCGACTTTTTGGAAGGTACCGGTTTGGATAAAGCGCAGCAGCTTAGTCTGCAGATCTAAGTCCATCTCACACAGTTCATCTAAGAATAGCGTACCGCCATCGGCAAGCTCCGCCGCGCCCTGTCTGTCTGTGGCTGCCCCGGTAAACGCCCCTTTGACATGGCCAAACAACTCACTCTCGATTAAGTCTTTGGGAATAGCCGCACAGTTGATTGCGATAAAGGGTTTGTCACCGCGTTTACTGGTGGCGTGAATCGCTTCTGCGCACACCTCTTTACCGGTACCACTCTCACCGGTAATGAAGATGCTGGCTTTACTGCTCGCGGCAGAGTCGATGGTACGATACACCGCTTGCATAGTCTGACTACTACCGATAAAGCCTTGATAGCCTTGACTTCCGGAGTTATCAGCGTCGTTCTTCAGCTTATTTGCTTTACGCAGCGCGTTATTGACGGTGACGCGCAATCGGTCAGCTTCACAAGGCTTGATAAGAAAATCTTGCGCCCCGTGACGCATCGCTTCAACCGCAGTATCGATAGAGCCATGCGCGGTCATAAAGATCACCGGCACATCAGGATTTTTCTCTTTTACTGCGTGGAGAACGTCCATCCCCGTCATATCGGGTAGACGTAAATCGAGGAGGATCAGATCGGGCGTGCGAAAGTTGAGACTCTCAATTGCGTCACGTCCCGTACCGACAATATTGATGTCTATTTGCAGTGGTGTGAGATACGAACGGTACAAGGCCGCCACTGACGCTGTATCTTCTACCATCAACAAATATTTTGCTTTTTGAGCATCGAGTACTTGTTGCATAACCTAGCCATTTTTATTTGCATTCTGTACAAATGATTGCATTCAGCTTTGCATTTTGCAAACATTTCACACAAAAAGGCAAAAATTGCCCGGCAAAACGTCAATTTTGAGCCTATTTTCGCTGGCACACTCTATGCAGATTTCTCAATGACCCTTCTGGGTCACCTAGCCAACTGACGTTGTTAGTGAACTTAGTATTCACAAATAACAGCCAATAGAAACGTTTCTATTGGCTATTTTTTTACTCACAAGGTTGGGCGATTACCCCTAACTGTTGGCTATAAATCTCTGCCGCAACTGATCGATTTGGTCGCGCTTCTCTGCCGCCAACTCGAACTCCAAATCTTGTGCATGCTGATACATCTGAGCTTCCAGTTTACGAATCTCTTTATCCAGCTCTTGTGGCGACATCACTTGATAACTTTGCGAAGGCTCAGCCACTTTAGACAGTGGTACAGTTTTACTCGCTCGCTGCTTCTTACTCTTAGTGATATCACCCAGCTCCATGATATCTTTGATGTTGCGTTTCAGCGCTTGAGGTTCAATCCCCATTTTTTGGTTGTATACCTGCTGCTTTTCACGACGTCGATTGGTTTCATCCATCGCCTTTCGCATCGATTTGGTGACGCTATCAGCATAAAGTATTGCCTTGCCCGCCACGTTTCGCGCTGCGCGGCCAATGGTCTGGATCAGCGAGCGCTCTGAACGTAAGAAGCCTTCTTTATCGGCATCCAGTATCGCGACCAAAGACACTTCTGGCATATCCAACCCCTCGCGCAATAAGTTAATACCCACCAGAACATCAAACTCACCTAGACGTAAGTCACGGATGATCTCTACACGTTCGACCGTATCAATATCAGAGTGCAGATACCTGACCTTTACCTCATGCTCCGTCAGGTACTCGGTGAGGTCTTCTGCCATGCGCTTAGTCAGCGTGGTTACCAGTACACGTTCATCTTTAGCGGCACGAATTCGGATCTCAGACAACAAATCATCAACTTGAGTGGCCACTGGACGAACTTCTAACTCAGGATCAAGCAGACCGGTTGGACGCACGACTTGATCCGCGATATCACCCGATGATTTCTCCAACTCATAGTTACCAGGCGTCGCTGAGACAAAAATCGTTTGCGGCGCTAATGCCTCAAACTCTTCGAATTTTAATGGGCGGTTATCCAAAGCGGATGGCAGGCGAAAGCCGAACTCAACCAATGTCTCCTTGCGCGAGCGGTCCCCTTTGTACATGGCACCAATCTGCGGCACAGTAACGTGGGACTCATCGATAATCAGCAGGCCGTCATGAGGCAAGTAATCAAATAGTGTTGGCGGCGGCTCACCCTCATTTCTTCCACTTAAGTAACGGGAGTAGTTTTCAATCCCTGAACAGAAACCCAGCTCATTCATCATCTCGATATCGAACTGAGTTCGCTGAGAAATACGCTGCTCTTCTAGCAACTTATTGTTATCAAGCAGATGCTTTTTGCGCGACTCCAACTCGATCTTGATCTGCTCAATCGCTTCTAACATGCGATCGCGCGGGGTCACGTAGTGCGTTTTAGGATAAATCGTATAGCGGGCCAGATCGCGCTGTTTGACCACTCCGGTTAATGGGTCAAACACGCTTATACAATCAATTTCATCATCAAACATTTCGATGCGCACCGCGTCTTGATCCGACTCGGCAGGAAAAATGTCTATCACCTCACCACGTACTCGAAACTGACCACGCTCGAATGCTACATCGTTGCGGCTATATTGCAGCTCGGCCAAACGGCGCAAGATATCACGCTGGTCTATAGTGTCGCCACGTCGGATATGCAACATCATCTTCAGATAGGACTCAGGGTCACCCAAACCATAAATAGCAGACACAGAGGCAACAATAATGGCATCTTTACGCTCCAATAATGCCTTGGTGGCCGAAAGGCGCATCTGTTCAATGTGTGCGTTAACTGACGCGTCTTTTTCAATAAAGGTATCGGTGGTCGGAACGTACGCTTCTGGTTGGTAATAGTCGTAGTAAGAAACAAAATACTCGACCGCATTGTTGGGGAAAAACGACTTCATTTCACCATACAGTTGCGCGGCTAGTGTTTTGTTCGGTGCAAGCAAAATCGCTGGACGCTGAGCATTCGCGATCACATTAGCAAGAGTGAAAGTCTTGCCTGACCCTGTAACCCCCAGTAGAGTCTGGTGGGCAAGGCCGGCATCAAGCCCTTCGATTAATTGCTTTATTGCGCTAGGTTGATCACCAGCGGGCTGATAATCCGAGACCAAATCGAATACTTTACTCATCATTTCTCTCTTACTTTAAGCGGCGGCTGACACTCTATTGTGACTGTATAAATATACAGACTCAAGAGTCTAAGATAAAATTAATCGCTGTTTTTCATTTAGTCGTACTTAGTAGCTAGATCAATCATTTTAATCCTGATATCATGCCTGCCCTCGCTAGGGTTTTCGCCCAAAACAATCAAGAATACCACCCACAGGATATTCACATCTCTTCTAATCTACACTAGTTACTCACAATTCAGTGATAATTTATTTGCTCAAATCTTTTTCATCAAAAAGCCTAACAAATGGATGATTTAAAAGCCATTTCCTAGCCAAAACTCGTTAAATTCACCCGGTTGTTAAAGTTGTAGTTCGATTGAAACCAAAGATACCCCAAACCAATACACATAGTTATCCACAATTTTAGTGGATAAGTAAACAGAGCCCTTGCGCGATAAGGGATACAAAAAAGTAAAGCAAAAATGTAGAGTTTTTTTTACTTAATTGCTGGATAAAATATTGACACTATCCAAGCTGCTGGCTAATATTCGCCTCGCTAACGCTATTCCCCCTTAGTTCAGTTGGTAGAACGGCGGACTGTTAATCCGTATGTCGCAGGTTCGAGTCCCGCAGGGGGAGCCAAATTCAAGAAGAAAGACGTCCTAGGACGTCTTTTTTTGTATCTAAACCTAGCTACTTCAAGGGATTGCATTCTCTTAACGTCTTATCCAGACCGATACTAGCTTAGAAGTTTAGGTACACAAATAGGTACATTGTCCGTATGTTCCAATTTACGGTGTACCAATCATGGCAAGAACAACTAAATCTTTAACAGATAAACAAATCTCTAACGCTAAACCACAAAATAAAGAGTACACACTCTTTGATGGTAACGGCCTTCGTCTACGTGTAAAAATAAACGGCACAAAAACTTGGCTCTTTAACTATACACGCCCACACAGCGGTAAACGCGCTAACATGACTTTTGGCAGCTACCCTAGCCTTTCACTTACTAATGCAAGAAAGAGAGCTCTTGGAGCGATAGAGACGCTCCAGCAAGGCATTGATCCTCAAGTTAAACTCAAGAACCAACAAATAACCGAGCAACAGCGTTTAGAGTCTACATTAGCCGAAGTAACAAACAGCTGGTTAGAAGTAAAAAGTGTCACCATCAGTGAAAAAACACTGACAAACCTTAAACGCCTTTTAAAACGCCACTTGCTCCCAAACCTTGGCAAGTATCCAGTGACCGAACTCACAGCACCAGTAGTGATCAATGCGCTTCAACCACTTCAAATTAAAGGGCATCTAGAAACACTACGGAGAGCCTGCCAACGCATAAATGAAATAATGAATTTTGCTCAAAACAAAGGACTGATCGAGTTCAACTCACTATCAAAAATCCATTCTGCATTCCTGAAACCTGTGGCCACGAATATGAAGTCGATTAATACAGATGAACTGCCAGAGTTAATGAGAACACTGACACGAGCCAGCATCATGTATACCACTCGTTGTATGATCGAGTGGCAACTTCACACAATGACACGACCAGCAGAAACAGCCGAAGCCCGTTGGAGTGAAATTGATTGGGATGAAAATCTATGGGTTATCCCCGCAGAAAGAATGAAAAAGCGAAAAGACCACTTAGTCCCCTTAACACCACAAACCTTAAATTTATTGAGTGAGATGAGAAAAATAAATGGTGGAAGCGAGTACATCTTCGCTTCTTATAAAGACCCAATGAGACCGAGCAATAGCCAGACTGCCAATATTGCTCTAAAAAGAATGGGCTTTAAAGGTCGTTTAGTATCCCACGGCTTACGCGCCTTAGCGAGCACGACATTGAACGAGACTAAGCTTTTTCACAATGATGTTATTGAGTTAGCATTAGCTCACGTAGATAAAAACCAAATTAGGAGCATCTACAATCGAGCATTATACCTGAACCAGCGTCGAGAGATGATGCGTTGGTGGAGCAACTACATTGAAGAGGCTTCTCAAGGAAGCTTGTCGGTGTGTAGCGTTAGCTGACTATAAACTTCACTTATGTAATAAGCTGCTGGTGTCATACCAGCAGCAGCCAACAAACCTAAAACTTCGCACTTTCAACACAACAGAACCCAATAAAACATCAGTTCAGTGAAGAACACAGCTAAATACCTAGCTCCGATTTAGTAAGTCCCACAGCGACAACAGCCAAAAACAATGCACTTACAAAGAACAAGTGCATTCTAGTCACCAGTGAAAATAATCCCATATTTTTAGCAACAAACCCGCGATATAGATAATCTGCATTGCGTATACTGCGCCGCTTTTCATTTAATTTCATTAGGTTGGGAGGATAACTTGGGTTTTTATAGCCCCACAAGCAAACGAACGCGACACAGCATAATGTCAACCATTGAGGTGCATTACCTAGAAAACACCCGATAGCCAAGGCAAAGATCCAAGGTGCCATTGTATAGTTAAGATAATTTACCCAAAGCTCATACTGTTCATGTAACTCGTCAACGAATTGAGACATATTGCACTCCTCCCATTCAAACTCTCCTGTCAAGTAGACACACTTTAAGAAAGCCTGATAGATATAGCATATCGGCTTACTAAATTTTGAAAAATGATAGTATTGCCTCCAACCATGATCTTTTGGGCGATTCCTTCTGATTCAACTGTTGAGATGGCATAGACAGCTGCTGTTTTAAAGGAATGTCGCTTTCATCTTGCACTGAATCTATCATGGTAATTTTAGGATATTTGATGTTATTGTCTTCCCCAACAACATCTTCAGACACTAGCTTATTTCGTTCATCCTGCACATCGTCTTGGACCGATGTTTCCGGTCTAACGGTAAGCTTATTAACAACTTCAGCACTTGGGCTAGCAGCAATGCTATGTGGCTTAAAATCAGGATTCACTTTGACATCAATAATTGCGATATCACATATATCTTTAATCTTGATGAAACAGTTTCCATTTTCACTACGGCTCAACCACCCAAAACAAATCATTTGAGCATCTAGAAGTTGCCAATATTTATCAACCTCCAAAGCATTCCAAAAATGAGCTCGTATAGATTCATCAATAATGACTTGAACTTTTTCTGCGCCAACATGAATGAACGTCAAAGAATCATCAATGCCTCGGATCGAACCATAAAAGAAGTACGGTATTTTTGTATTTGAAATACTACTCGCTTGAAAAAACTGTTTAATCCTATCAACTGATTTATAGCTCCGCCCTTTAAACTTTAAGGTAAGACCGGCTTTGTTGCGTAATTCGATGGAACTAAATCAGGAAGTTACGATCTGATCGGCTACACCCATCAATCGTCGTAGC
>JBCAXU010000042.1:0-28142 GCA_038533895.1 Pseudomonadota bacterium
AAGCGAGAAGCGAGAAGCGAGAAGCGAGAAGCGAGAAGCGAGAAGCGAGAAGCGAGAAGCGAGAAAATCTTGGAAGGCTTGACTGTACATGTCAAGCCTTTTCTTTTAAATTCAGATGCTTAAAGTTTTACTAGAACCAGCGCGCCTGCAACTTGCGACTCACTCAGCGTAAGCACCTCTCGAAGGACGAAATCCGAACTCGATTCTCGGAGCAAAGCGCTCTAGGAACTAGGAACTAGGAACTAGGAACTAGGAACTATCAACTTTATTTAAACAAGCCAGCCTGCGTACTTACCCACTAAATAAAGCGCAACGCCCGCCATCACACCGGCAACAATGTCATCGACCATAATGCCTAAACCACCATGGACACGCTTATCCAGCCAGCCTATTGGCCAAGGTTTTACCATATCGAAGAAACGAAACAGTACAAACCCGGTCAGTAACCATTTCCAGTCAAATGCAGATAAATTGAATAGAGGCACTACTAACATGGTAATCCAAAAGCCAGCAAACTCATCCCAGACAATAGAGCCATGATCGTGAACACCCATATCGTCTGAGGTGACCTGACAAATCTTGATGCCAACCACACAAGAGATAACCACGGCAACAATATAGAGGGGTAACGGCAATTGAACCAACAGCAGATAGAAGGGTATCGCTGCTAAGGTACCCATAGTGCCAGGAATCACTGGCGATAAACCGCTGCCAAAGCCAGTCGCTAACAAGTGCCACGGATTTTTTAAACAGATAAGTGAAAGAGGATTTGTCATAGCTGGTTGTGTCTTATTTGAAATGATCGTAGCCGCTTAGATGCCAGTCGACGGGTTGGCCGCTATTATGCAACTCAAAAGTACCTTGAGGACGAATTTGTCCGATACATGTGATCTTAGCGCCACAATGCGCGAGTGCACTCTCAATCGAGCCTTTATTTTGCTCCGGTACAGTAAAGCAAAGCTCATACTCTTCACCGCTGGTAAGTGCATACTGCTGCGCAGCCACTGTACTGCCGACAAACTGAATAAGTTCATTAGAAACAGGAAGCTGGGCAACGTCAAGGCTGACTCCTACCTTAGAGCGCTGCAAAATATGCTGAATGTCCGAAATCAGACCGTCAGAGATATCGATAGCCGAGCTGGCCAGATTAAGCAGCGCTTGGCCAACCAGTACTCGTGGTGTAGCTAGGTAGTGGCGCTGTTCCAGCTGCGCAGCAAAGGGCTTACTGCGCAAGTCGTTATCGAGTACAACGTCCAGACCAGCCTTACTGTCACCCAGCTCTCCGCTAACATAGACCCAATCTCCAATGTTAGCCCCGTCTCGGCGCAGCGCTTTATCTGCATCAACCAATCCCTGAACGGTTAAGGTAATACTTAGCGGCCCTTTGGTGGTATCGCCACCAATCAATTGGACGCCATAGTAATCCGCCAGTTCAAAAAATGCGGTGCAGAATGGTGCGAGCCAGGCTTCATCCGGCTCTGGCATCGTCAATGCAAGGGAGACCCAACTCGGTGTTGCCCCCATCGCTGCAAGATCGCTAATGTTAGAGGCCAGCGCTTTGTGCGCAACCCAGGCGGGATTGGCATCAGCGAGAAAGTGAGTCCCTGCCACTAAGGTATCAGTGCTGATCGCCACAGAAAGGTTTTCTGGCACCTTAACCAAGGCACAATCATCACCTGCAGCAAGAACCACGTCTTTACGCTGCTTCTGACGGTTTACAAAATACTTTTCAATCAGATTAAATTCACCCGACATACTATGACCATTAAACTATTGAATGTTTGGACATAAAAAAGGTCAGCATATGCTGACCTTTTTGTAATCAAAATCGATTATTTCTTACGTACATGCGGTGCTGCTTTATCTAGCACACCGTTGACGAACTTATGACTATCTTCTGCAGCGAACACTTTTGCAAGCTCAATCGCTTCGTTGATAACCACTTTGTAAGGGACATCTTCACGACGCGTCATTTCATACATAGCAAGACGAAGCAGTGCCAGCTCCATCATGTCCAAATCTTGCATTGGACGTGCGGTGTATGGACGAATCTTACTGTCTAGTTCTGTGTGACTTAGCACAACACCTGTTAGTAGGTCACGGAAGTATGCAACATCTGTGTCTGGCGCAGAAAGTGCTGGCTCTTGAGCATGATGCTCTTCTTCATCATACTTGCCACCTGATAAAAATTGCTCTTCAATCGTAGCAACATTTTCTTTAGTAATTTGCCAAGAGTAGATCGCTTGTAAAGCGAATCGACGTGCATTACGACGTGCGGCTGGTTTCACACTGGCCCCCATTAGGAATCGATTTCTGAAAGAACGTTAATCATTTCAAGTGCGCTCAGTGCAGCCTCTGCACCTTTATTACCAGCCTTGGTTCCTGCGCGCTCAATAGCTTGATCAATAGTATCAACGGTCAACACACCGAATGCGACTGGAAGGCTAAACTCCAGAGACACTTGTGCTAGACCTTTATTACATTCACTACAAACATAGTCAAAATGCGGTGTTCCACCGCGGATGACTGTACCAAGCGATACGATGGCATCAAATTTTCCAGTTTTCGCTACGCGTTGCGCCACTAGAGGCAACTCCACTGCACCTGGGCAGCGAACCACTGTGATGTTATCTTCGCTTACTTGGCCATGGCGTTTTAAAGTATCGATTGCACCAGACAATAGACTTTCGTTAATAAAACTGTTGAAACGAGAAATAACGATAGCAATTTTTGCATTTGGCGCTGGGAAGCCACCCTCGATCACTTTCATAAGCCTTCCTTTAACTATGTTCATCAAGTGAGAATCGCCGGATTCTAGCACAATTCTGTGAGCAATATCTAATGGAAATTTAGCATTCCCCCGCTGTTCCGGGCAGATTGAAAACAAAGAGGGCAAATGATCAAACATTTGCCCTCTCACATCTAAGTTACCTGTTAGTAACTACTCACACACGTATTCGACGACATTGAGACCAAAGCCTCCCAATGCATGATATTTCTTACTTGCCGAAGAGAGTAAACGCATATCATGCACACCAAGGTCGGCAAGAATCTGCGAGCCAACACCAACACGGCGAGATGTGCCTTGTTTTTTCGCCAGTGTTGGCGCTTCGCCTTTATCCTGTGCCTCAAACATCTTCACGCGATGAATCAACAAATCTGTCGACTCTTCATTGCCAAGGATAACCAGCACCCCACCGTCACGGCCAATACGCTGCATCGCTTTATCTAAAGTCCAGCTACGTTCAGCATTACGATCACTGTGCAATAAGTCGGTAAAGGTATCTTGCAGATGAACACGAACCAGTGGCGTTTGATCGGTGAGATCGCCTTTGCACAAAGCATAATGAATCTGATTATCGATTACGTCACGATAGGTCACTAGATCAAAATCGCCAAACTCCGTAGGCAGTTTGCACTGAGCCACTCGCTCAATCGTGGTTTCGGTGTTATTACGATATTCGATAAGGTCGGCAATTGTGCCTAATTTAACGCCATGTTTTTCAGCGAAAATTTCCAAATCTGGACGACGAGCCATAGTGCCATCGTCGTTAAGAATTTCGACAATCACACCCGCTGGCTCACAGCCAGCAAGACGTGCTAAGTCACAACCTGCTTCGGTATGGCCAGCGCGAGTCAACACCCCACCCTCTTGAGCCGCCAGAGGGAAAATATGCCCAGGCTGAACCAAGTCAGCCGCTTTGGCATCTTTGGCGACAGCCGCTTGAACAGTGCGAGCACGATCCGCCGCTGAGATCCCTGTCGTGACCCCTTCTGCTGCCTCAATCGACACCGTAAAGTTGGTGGTGTACTGGGCATTATTATCTTGCACCATTGGCGGCAACCCCAAACGCTCACAACGTTCTTTAGTCATGGTTAAGCAAATCAACCCGCGGCCATGAGTCGCCATAAAGTTAATGGCTTCGGGCGTCACATGCTCAGCCGCCATAATTAAATCACCCTCGTTTTCGCGGTCTTCATCATCCATCAGGATAACCATTTTTCCCAGGCGAATATCTTCAATAATCTCTTGCGGCGTACTAATTGGCATCTTGTTATTCCTTCATTGGCTTCTAGCGGCGAATAAATTTGTCGTAGCGGGAATTGGCTTAAGCAAATCCGTTTTGTTGTAAAAATTCCATCGTAAGACGAGATTCGGCAGGCTGCTGCTGACTATTAAGTAGCTGTTCCATGTAGCGCGCCATAACGTCAACTTCAAGATTCACTTTACGTCCAACGTTAAAATCCGCAATGGTGGTTTCCTCGCCCGTATGTGGAACTATGGTGAGCTTAAATGCATTTTTGCGTAAAGCGTTGACAGTTAGGCTAATCCCATCAACCGTAATCGAGCCTTTTTCTGCCACGTATTTGCTGATCTCAGCAGGCATCGCGACCCAAAATTCAATCGCACGTCCAACCATGTTGCGCTCAACAATTTCACCCACACCATCGACGTGACCAGACACAATGTGCCCACCAAATCGGGTGGTAGGTAACATCGCTTTCTCTAGGTTCAACTTGTCGCCGGCTTGATAATGAGCAAAGCCGGTTTTGTTTAATGTTTCGAGTGAGAGATCGGCGCTGTAACTGGTTTGAGTGAAGTCAACCACGGTCAAACAAACGCCGTTGGTGGCAATACTGTCGCCCAATTTTACGTCAGACATATCGAGCTTGCCCACCTCAACGGTGACGCTAATATCCTCTCCTTTCGGAGTAATCGCAGTGAGTGTTCCCACTGCTTCTATAATACCTGTAAACATGGTTATTTATCTTTATAGCTAACGCTGGCAGTGATACGAATGTCGCTGCCAACTTGTCTAACATCTTTGATATCGAGGTCGATGATATCCTTCATCGATTCAAGGCCCAATGCACCAAATAGCCCTCGACCGTCGCTACCCATAATCTTAGGGGCTAAATAGAGCACGATCTCATCGACCAATTGCTCTTTGATTAAACTTGACGCCAAGGTTGCCCCAGCTTCCACCCACAGGTGGGTGATATTGTGCTCACGAGTTAGCTCAGAGAAAGTGGCGGTTAAATCGATCTTTTGTTGCGCATCATGCAACTGAACATCACCACCAGCAGAAACCACGAGACGAGCTCCTTCAGTTTGAAATAGTTTGAGCTCAGGGGTTAGCAAGCCTTGTCTATCGAGGATGACTCGAATCGGTTGGCGAAGTTGCGACTCTGGGTAGTGAGCTTGTACAGATTCAGGCAGCTCTTGCCAACGGACATTGAGTGAAGCATTGTCGTCGATAACCGTTTTACTAGTGGAGAGTATGGCACCACTTTGCGCGCGGAACTTTTGCACATCTTGGCGAGCGTGAGGACCGGTAATCCACTGGCTGTGACCATTCGCGAGCGCCGTTTGTCCATCCAGACTTGCTGCCATTTTTAGTTGCACAAACGGCATTCCTGTTTGCATGCGCTTGATAAAGGCCGGGTTGAGGTTGACGGCGTCTTGCTCCAATAATCCGACTTCAACTTCGATTCCGGCATCACGCAGCATTTGAATACCACGCCCAGCCACTTGCGGATTTGGGTCTTGCATAGCGCAAATCACTTTTGCCACTCTGGCTTTGACCAGGCCTTCGGCGCAAGGCGGCGTGCGTCCATAATGCGAACACGGCTCTAGGGTGACATAGGCCGTTGCGCCAACGGACTTTTCTCCCGCCATTCTTAGCGCATGCACTTCAGCATGAGGCTCGCCAGCACGGTAATGAAAGCCTTCGCCAACAATCTCCCCTTCTTTAACGATCACGCAGCCGACATTTGGGTTAGGAGGAGTGGTATAGACACCGCGCTTAGCCAGGCTAATTGCACGCGACATCATCTGATAATCTGTAGCGGTAAAAGCAGTCATGCTCAGGTCCATTTAATCTTCTAGCCTTGCGATCTCTTCGCCAAACTCACGGATGTCTTCAAAGCTCCGATACACAGAAGCAAAACGAATGTAGGCGACTTTATCCAGCTCCTTGAGCTGATCCATCACTAAGTTACCGATCATTTCACTAGGAACTTCTCGTTCTCCGGTGGCACGCAGTTGTGACTTAATCATACTGATGGCGACATCCACAGCATCCGCACTGACGGGACGTTTTTCCAGCGCTCTCTGTAGACCACCAACCATTTTATCTTCATTGAACGGCTCACGGTTGCCGTTGGATTTTATGACTCGCGGCATCACCAGCTCAGCGGTTTCAAATGTCGTGAAGCGCTCACTACACGCAAGACATTGACGTCGACGACGCACTTGATGACCATCGGCAACCAAACGCGAATCAATGACTTTAGTGTCGTTCTCAGAACAAAAAGGACAATGCATATCACCTCCAAAACTATGGTCACAGTGTACCGGAATATGCAAAGCTAAGAAAAGCAAAAGGGGCCAGTTAGCCCCTTTTTCAATCGATGTGTGGTGAGATTTGTTAACTACGCGGCAAGTAGTTGGCTTTGCCAACCCACTTGTAGCTGGTCAACTCCTCTAACCCCATTGGCCCCCGAGCGTGAAGCTTTTGTGTTGAGACCGCCACCTCTGCCCCCAGACCAAACTGAGCGCCATCGGTAAAACGAGTTGATGCGTTCACGTAGACTGCCGCAGAACCCACCGAGTTGATGAAACGCTCTGAGTTTTCCAAGCTATTGGTCATGATCGCATCTGAGTGGCTCGCGTTATGTACCCGCATATGGTCAATCGCTTCATTGATGTCTGCGACCACTTTGACCCCAAGCGTATAGCTAAGCCACTCCGTGTCGAAGTCTCCTTCCGCTGCGTCGCGCAACTGTTTTGCGTCGCCAAGCAGTGCTTTTGCTTTTGGCTCGGCAACCAATGCCACTTTGTCACTCAAACGAGTGGCAAGCATAGGCAAGAACTCAGCGGCGATGTCTTGATGAACTAACAAGGTATCCAGCGAGTTACACGCTGATGGGCGTTGTACTTTAGCGTTTTCAACAACCTCAAGAGACTTCTCTAGATTTGCGCTCTCATCGACAAAGATATGGCTGATACCAAAGCCACCAATGATGACGGGAATGGCACTGTTTTCTTTACACATTTTGTGCAGACCCGCACCACCACGAGGAATAATCATATCCACGTAATCATCCAGTTTTAACAACTGAGAAACCAACTCACGATCTGGCTTTTCAATATACTGCACCGATGCTGCAGGGAGCTTAGCTTTGGCCAATGCCGATTGAATAACCTTGACTAACTCCATGTTGGAGAAAAAGGTTTCTTTACCACCGCGTAAAATGCTGGCATTGCCCGTTTTTAAACATAGGGCAGCAATGTCGATAGTGACATTCGGACGAGCTTCATAGATCACCCCGACCACACCGAGCGGCACGCGACGACGAGAGAGCGACATGCCGTTTTCTAGCACTTTGCTGTCGATTTCACTCCCAACAGGATCGTTAAGACCAATCACGTTGCGCACGTCGTTGGCGATAGCGGTTAAACGTTCTTCATTCAACAACAAACGATCGAGTAACGCTTCACTCAAACCAGCCTCTCGGCCAAGCGCAATATCTTGACTATTCGCCTGTAAAATGGTTTCAGCATTGGCTTGTAGCTCATCGGCAATGATGGCCAGAGCTTGGTTCTTTTGAGCCGTTGAAGCTGTAGCGAGTTGGAAAGCCGCTTCTTTGGCCGCTTTTCCCATAGAAATGAGTTCCATACCTGTTGTCCTTTATTCCTGAATTACGACCATGTCATCACGGTGAAGAACTTCATTACCGTAGTCATAACCTAATATACCGATGATATCTTTACTGTGCTTACCGACAATTTTCGCCATATCCTGACTTGAGTAACTGGCGATACCACGGGCGACCAGCTTGCCTTTCTTGTCGGTCACGCGTACCACATCACCACGGGCAAACTCCCCCCCTACATGGATCAAGCCTTTGGCGAGCAAGCTACTGCCTGTGCCGACAACCGCATTCACCGCACCATCATCAATCATGATATCGCCCGAGGCACTTGGTCCGGCTAAAATCCAACGTTTGCGGTTTTCCAATGCTTCTGCACATGGCAAAAAACGCGTACCTTGTGGATTCTCACCCAAGGAGTCAAACACCACATTCGGCGCACTGCCGGCGGCGATAATGACTTCAATCCCTGCACGACGTGCGATGTCAGCAGCCTGAAGTTTGGTGGCCATTCCGCCGGTGCCTAAGGTCGTGCCACTGCCTCCAGCAATTTTGCGTAGGGTGTCGTCGATGGTTTTTACTTCTTTGATCAACTCAGCATTCGGGTCTTTGCGCGGGTCTGCGGTGAACAGCCCTTTTTGATCCGTCAGTAGCAACAATTTATCCGCGCCACATAAGATCCCAACCAAAGCAGAGAGGTTGTCGTTATCACCAACTTTTATTTCACTCGTCGCCACCGCGTCATTTTCATTGACCACAGGGATAATGTCGTTTTCTACCAGAGCATTGATGGTGTCACGTGCATTGAGGAAACGTTCGCGATCTTCAAGATCAGCGCGAGTGAGTAGCATCTGGCCAATTTTCAAACCATAGATGGCAAACAGCGACTCCCAGGTTTGGATCAATTGACTTTGTCCGACGGCGGCCAACAGTTGTTTACTTGCCATAGAGTTGGGCAGTGCGGGGTAACCTAGGTGCTCACGTCCAGCGGCGATAGCGCCAGACGAAACCATCACGACAGAGTGACCTTGCTTTTTCAATTCAGCACACTGACGAACCAACTCAACCATATGAGCTCGGTCTAACGCCAAGGTGCCACCAGTAAGAACACTGGTACCTAGTTTTACGACCACGGTCTGAGACTGTGGTGCTTTTCCGCTTTCTTGATTCATTGCCTTTCTACTATGAAAAATAAAACCATCGCCCTAATCACTGACAACGCCAATCACGGCGCAAGATTGATTAGACCTGATGTTTTAGCAATCAACTGTCGATTTAACAAGTAGAAAAGGCGCTAAAAAGCGCCTTTTTAGGGAATCACTGCGATAAGTAAGGAAAATCAGACGAATTCAACCGATTCTTTATGCATAACCACGGCTATCTCGAACTCCTTGTGCAAAGTATCTACCAGCTTTTGATGAAACGCTTCCTGAGTTCGGGTGACGTCGGCTAACGACTTTTTCGGTAACGCCTTGTTTTGCCATTCACCAGTAATATCGTATAGCCCTGAGCGATAACGTGCTTCGAATCCCGCTTCGTTTGCCACTAACTCCAGCCACCACCCCCAAAACTCGCGTTGTTCTGGGGATTTTTTATCATTGACGCACACCGACAAGCAATCGAACAAGTAGTAGCCGTCTTTGCTTTGCGACTCCCTTAAATAAGGGCCTATCGCTCTGAGGGTAGACAGCAAGCGGTAATGAGTTGGACTCTTGATCTGCTCAGACATAATGAATCTCCATATTCATTGACTTATTGTTATTACGTACCCAGGACTCGATAGTTTGGGTAGTACTAAAAATAAGTGTTATCTAAATTAGCAGAAATGTCATCTAATTAGCTCGTCCTCCAACCACTTTATCGCTAAATCGAGGGATTGCTCATAACCTTGTGTAATTGTTTTAGAGCTGATTTTCTTCGCTTTGCCGTAGTCGCTATAGGTTGCGACCAGTTGATTGTCGCTCAGAGGAGAAACCGGATCATTCTCAAGACTCATGGCTAAAATTGGAACTCGTGTTTTGCGCCCTGATAGGATGCCTTGCACCTTCAACGACCAAGCCATTAACTGACCTGCTAGACTGTTGATATCCACCGCGCTTTTGCCCAAGCGCGACGCCAGCACATCAAGGTACATTTTGGGCATTTGCTTAAGCTTGTCGGGAGAGGACAGCACGTCATGAATCGGCGCCCCCAAAGAGACACAGGCTTTGATTTTTTCCTGTGCCATAAATGAGAGTCTCACCATGGCATTGCCACCAAAACGAAAACCGATCAGACCAACCCTATGATGATCAACCCAAGGGATGTGATACAGTTCATCCAACACCACCTGGTGTAAGACTGAGGTATCTTCGGTCAAGTTCCAATGGGTGTTGTGACCAATTGACGGCATATCCACGGTTAGCATCGCTATGTCTCGCTTGGCTAAGTGATCGCGAAACAGACTCCATAGATCAGTTTGCAGGCTATCCAACCCAGCAGTGACCATCACCACAGGTTGTGGCTTATCGGTTTTAGTTAAGTGCAAATGCGCAACGATTTGTTTGTTTTGATACGGGATTTCCAGTCGCTTTATCGTATAGCGCGTCTTCTTGGCCGCCTCGCTGTAAGCGGTACTGGCCAAAACCTGAGCTTGGATAGCCAGGTTGTCATTTTTTAGGTGCGGGTATCCGGCAATACTAAAACAGAGAGATGCGTTAAACATTTCATCGGCGGCCTGCTCTCCTTTAAACTCAGCGCTACGTTTTTGATGCAGCATTCCTAGCTTGGTCCACTCATAAGTCCAATTACCGCTGTGATACCCCATCACCGTATCTAACCATTCATCGTGGGTACGAGAGTGTTTAGAGGCGGCGATTTTTGCTAATACAGATTCAATCTCGATAGGATCAAGCCCTTGCCACGCCCATTGTAGCCTGCGTAAGTTGCGATACCATTTATAGCCATCTTGTTGCTGTTTTTGCTCCAAAAAAGTCTGGCTAGATGGCATGTATTGCGTTAAAGCTGAGGTCTCTTTCGCTTGTTTGTGTTTAGCAAACAGAGTTTCAGAGAGATTTTTACTGACTTCCTCGGACATGAATTCGGCCTAGTTAATGGTTTTGATAAATAGTAATAAAAAAAATGACCCAATAAAGGGTCATTTATCAAGAAATTGTCGCGATAGGCGAAATTCATTACTTTTGCTTACGGTTGATAGGCTCTACATATTGAATAGACATATCCCATGGCTGCTCGATCCAAGTCTCTTGAGCGATGTCCACAACGTAATCATCAAGTAATTCTGCACCTGATGGCTTAGCGCATACTGCGATAAGTTTCGCTTTCGGGTACAGTTCGCGAAGCTTACGTGCTGTGTCACCACTATCCACCAAGTCTTCTACGATCAAGTACCCTTCACCATCACCTTCTGGCGCTTTTAGCACGCTCATATCACGTTGATGGTCGTGGTCGTAGCTAGAAATACAGATGGTATCCACGTAACGAATGCCTAACTCACGCGCTAGGATCGCCCCCGGAACCAGACCACCACGGCTCACTGCCCAAATCCCTTTCCATTGCTCGGCTGGCATCTGCTTTTCAGCCAGTTCTCGGCAGTATGAATGCATTTGGTCCCAAGTGATGATGAATTTTTTACTCATTGTAATAACCTAATAATATTAAAAGTCTGCATCCCCAAAAACGCTGGCACACCACCAGCGACTGCCTTACGCCAATGAGGGGAAAAGCTACGCAAACGATTATTTTAACGCAGCTACCGCGCAATACCAATGCTCAATATAGCTGTTAGAAAAAAATCGCCATTGCCGTCACACGGCAATGGCGATGATGCTTGACTGAATTTCTAATCAACTTGGTAATTAAGCGACTAAGTATTTAATAATGAATACAGCCGATAGAGCCCAAACACTGACAGACACATCGCGACCTTTACCGCTCAGCAGTTTGATCGCGGCGTAAGAAATAAAGCCAAGAGCGATGCCTTCTGCAATCGAGTAAGTCAATGGCATCAGCAGACACGTCACCACTACTGGCGCCGCTTCAGTTAGATCACGCCAATCGATGCTCACTAGACCAGACATCATCAGAATCGCAACATAGAATAACGCGCCTGCCGTTGCGTAAGCTGGAATCATACCTGCGAGTGGTGAGAAGAACAGCGCCAATAGGAACATAATACCGACAACGACGGCTGTCAGACCCGTACGGCCGCCAGCAGCAACACCTGCTGTCGACTCAACGTATGATGTGGTGCTTGATGTACCCAGAGCAGCACCAATAGAAGTTGCTGTTGAGTCTGCTAGTAGTGCTTTGCTAAGACGCGGCAACTTGCCATCTTCTTTGATCAACCCAGCTTTAGTCCCTACACCCACCAAAGTACCTGCAGTGTCAAATAGGTCGACGAATAAGAAAGCGAATACAACAGAAATCATACCGACTTCAAATACGGCCGCAATGTCCATTTCCATCAACGTTGGCGCGATGCTTGGTGGTGTCGACATAATACCGCCCCACTGCACATCGCCAGCGATGAGACCCAATGCAGTAATGATCAAGATAGCGATCATGACCGCACCGCGAACACCACGATACACTAGGCCAACCGTCAGGAAGAAACCCAGCGCTGCAAGTGCAGGCTTAAGGCTGGTGATATCGCCCAAACCGACTAGAGTAGCTGGGTTATCTACCACAATGCCTGAGTTCTGTAGACCGATGAATGCGAGGAATAGACCGATACCTGCAGAGATACCCGTACGCAAAGCCATTGGAATAGAGTTGATGATCCATTCACGTACTTTGAACACACTCAGTGCCATAAAGATGATACCAGAGACAAACACTGCCCCGAGCGCCACCTGCCATGAATGCCCCATGCCTAACACCACACCATAGGTGAAGAAGGCATTGAGTCCCATACCCGGAGCGAGTGCAATCGGATAGTTGGCAACAAAGCCCATGATAAAACAGCCAATTGCCGCTGCCAGACAGGTAGCAACGAACACTGCACCTTTGTCCATACCTGCATCAGCGAGCATCGCTGGGTTGACAAAGATGATGTAAGCCATCGTCAGGAAGGTTGTCAGTCCTGCGATGATCTCAGTTCTTACGGTCGTGCCGTTTTCGCTGAGTTTGAACAGTTTTTCGAACATAATCGAGTCCTAAAGGGTAAAAAGTAAACGGTTGCGTAATCGATTGGCCCGAATTATAAAGTCATCAAATTGTAAATTCCAGATAGAATTATGACTCTAATCAATATTTCTGTTTATAACTGAACAATTCAAACAAGATTCAATGTGATCGAAATCTTTTTTTCGCTTATTTTTCATTGAGTAATGAGCTATCTCGCTCTCTCATTCAAAAGCGTATTTTTTATACTATGTCGTAAACTTTCAAGCCAGAGCTGGCTAAGTGGGCTGGGTTCGATAAGGAGATATGTGCATATTATTCATGCACCTGAACTAAAGCGTCGAAAAGCCATGGAAGAAATAAGGATTTGATTGCAAGATAAAAAAACGCCACTCAATTTGAGTGGCGGTTGAATCATGTCAGCAATAACTGCTGTAAAAAAATTCCAATAATAGGGGGTGAACAAACTGTTCGAGAGTCAAGCTTGTGGTTAGTAACCGAAGCTTGTTGGGTAAGTAAAGCTACCGGTATAAACAGAGCTGTTTAGCCAGAACGCTGCACTTGGTAAACCTTTCATAACTATCACCTTCTAAATCAATTAAACACATTAAGACTATTGATTTCTCAGTTCCATGGAGGCGACAAATCGGACTCATCCTTTGAGCATTTTCTCTTCGCTTTCGAAGTTGGTACTAATATACCTCAAAGAAATTTAATTACAACAATTAAAGTGATTAAAGTCACATAAATTTTATAAAATGATCTAGATCATACCCTAAATGTAATTTAATTACATAAATATCAATTCAGATGTTGGCAAAATTACATTTAGTCGCATAGATGCAGCGAATTGTGGTCAGGTTTGATTGTTTGTTATGTGACAATGCCGATACAAATACTGAAGCTAGCTACTACACCCTGCCTGTCGGTAGTGCTATTCTTGGGCTCTCTACTCAATAGTCCATTTCTAGTTTTTTGTTCTAGATCTACACACATCTATCACAATATGATCTGGCATTATTTCTTTTAAGGAGTCATCCGTGTCTGAATTCCATTCTGAAATCAGTAGCTTATCACCAGCTCCCCTTTGGCAATTTTTTGATAAGATCTGCTCTATTCCACACCCTTCTAAACATGAAGAAGCATTAGCTCAATACATAGTCAACTGGGCTTCAGAACAAGGGCTTGATGTACGCCGCGATCCAACTGGCAACGTATTCATCAAAAAACCGGCCACACCAGGGATGGAAAATAAGAAAGGGGTAGTTCTTCAGGCGCACATCGACATGGTGCCGCAAAAAAATGAAGACACCGAACATGACTTCACTACAGATCCTATTCAACCCTATATTGATGGAGAGTGGGTAACCGCGAAAGGCACTACTTTAGGCGCTGACAACGGTATTGGTATGGCTTCTTGCCTGGCTGTACTGGCTTCAAGTGAGATCAAACATGGCCCGCTAGAAGTTCTCCTCACCATTGATGAAGAAGCGGGGATGACAGGCGCATTTGGTCTAGAGCAAGGCTGGCTTGAGGGCGATATCCTGCTTAATACCGATTCAGAGCAAGAAGGCGAAGTGTACATGGGCTGCGCCGGCGGTATTGATGGTGAAATGACATTTGACATTAAACGTGAAGCGGTTCCAACTGGCTACATCACCCGTCAATTAATTCTGAAAGGTTTAAAAGGTGGTCACTCAGGTTGTGATATTCACACCGGGCGCGGTAACGCCAACAAGTTATTGGCTCGCTTCCTCGCTGGCCACGCGCAAGAGTTAGATCTTCGCTTGGTTGAATTCCGCGGTGGTAGCCTACGTAATGCCATTCCACGCGAAGCGTTCGTCACAGTAGCAGTGCCTAGTGAAAACCAACACAAGCTCGCTGAGCTATTTGAGTTCTACACTCAGTTATTAAAAGCAGAGCTAGGTAAAGTAGAGACAGATATCGTCTCTTTTAATCAGCCGATTGAAACCGATACTCTTGTGCTGTCTGTTACGGACCAACAGCGCTTTATCGCGGCGCTTAACGCTTGTCCAAATGGTGTGATTCGCATGAGCGATGAGATTGAAGGGGTGGTTGAAACTTCTCTCAACGTAGGTGTGGTCACAACCGAAGAGAGCCGAATCAACGTCCTATGCCTAGTTCGTTCGCTGATCGACTCGGGTCGCCAACAAGTTGAAGGTATGTTGACCTCAGTGGCAGAACTAGCAGGGGCACAAATCGAGTTTTCAGGTGCTTACCCAGGCTGGAAACCAGACGCAGATTCGGAAATCATGGCAATCTTCCGTGACATGTATCAAGGCATCTATGGTCATAAACCAAACATTATGGTGATTCACGCAGGTCTTGAGTGTGGTCTATTTAAAGAACCTTACCCGAACATGGATATGGTGTCTTTCGGACCAACGATAAAATTCCCGCACTCACCAGACGAAAAAGTTAAAATCGATACCGTAGCTCTGTTCTGGGAGCAAATGGTGGCATTGCTGGAAGCCATTCCAGAAAAGACGAAATAATTGTCCGCTTTTTGACTTAGAAAATCTTATCAATAAAGCCAGCGAACCGTCGCTGGCTTTTCTTTTCTCACCCCTTTTGGTGATAAATTATATTTGTCGTTACGGTGATTTCTTTTCGTTAGTCAGCCAACCTCATCGCTGCTAAAGTCGCCGACCTTGAAGCGTCTTAGGGCAAACCACATTACCCTCTTCAAGCCAAATTTGCGGTGTATTCCAATCGCTTACTGTAAAGAGTGCTATAGTCTTTTAGTACTTTGCATAACTTCCCTAACTGATGTTGTTACTGTGATGAAAGAAAAACTCATTGTTGGCTGGCGTGAAACCGTCAGCCTACCTGAACTTGGCATTCAGAAAATTAATGCAAAAATTGATACTGGCGCGAGAACTTCGTGTCTACATGCATTCAAAGTAGAGACTTTCGAAAAAGATAATGCTCTATGGGTACGCTTCTGGCTTCATCCGATTCAGAACAACACAGACGCAGAGGTTGTGTGTGAGGCTCCAGTCATCGATGAGCGAATTGTCCGTGATTCTGGCGGTCATGAAGAGTCTCGCTACGTTATTAGGTCTGTACTCTCTCTGGCTGGTGAAAGCTGGCCGATTGAAATTACGCTGACCAATCGCGAAAACATGGCGTTTCGCATGTTATTGGGTCGCACAGCGATGCACAATCGCATCATAGTGGATCCTGTTGAATCTTTTTTAATCCCGTTCGAGGAAAACAAGTAATGAAAATTGGTATTCTGTCTCGTAACGCTAAGCTCTACTCAACCCGACGTCTTATCGAAGCGGCCAAAGAGCGCGGACATGAAGTCAAAGTGATCGATGCGCTACGTTGTTACATGAACATCAACTCTGATCAGCCGCAGATCCACTTTAAAGGTGAGGAGCTGTCAGGCTTTGACGCTATTGTTCCTCGAATCGGTGCTTCTGTGACTTTTTATGGCACTGCGGTACTGCGTCAATTCGAAATGATGGGCGTTTATCCGGTCAATGAATCAGTCGCAATCACGCGCTCTCGCGACAAGTTACGCTCAATGCAACTGCTTTCTCGCAAAGGTATCGGCATGCCTGTTACTGGCTTTGCTAGCAAGCCGGACGATGTCAAAGACTTGCTTGATATGGTGGGTGGCGCACCCGTAGTGATCAAGCTTCTTGAGGGTACTCAAGGTATCGGCGTAGTCTTGGCTGAAACCCGTAAAGCCGCCGAGAGCGTGGTTGAGGCATTTATGGGCCTCAAAGCCAATATCATGGTGCAAGAGTACATCAAGGAAGCTGGCGGTGCCGACATTCGCTGTTTTGTGATTGGTGACAAAGTGATCGCGGCGATGAAGCGTCAAGGCGCTGAAGGTGAATTCCGTTCTAACTTGCACCGTGGCGGCAGTGCTTCACTGGTCAAAATCACTCCGCAAGAACGTCGCACCGCAGTTGAAGCAGCTAAAATCATGGGGCTAAACGTGGCAGGCGTGGATCTACTCCGCTCTTCACGTGGACCTTTGGTCATGGAAGTAAACTCATCTCCAGGTCTTGAGGGTATTGAGGCCGCAACCGGTAAAGATATTGCTGGGATGATTGTCGAATTTATTGAGAAAAATGCGGCAAGCAAAAGGACAAAAACGCGTGGCAAAGGTTAAACAAAATAGCGCATTTGAATTTCTCGGAGAGTCTATCTCTCCGGGAGAGAGAAAAGTTGTCGAATTAGAAGCGGCGAAACTTTACACCCACTCTCCGCTTTCTATTCCGGTTGAGATCATCAATGGTAAGCAAGCTGGACCAATATTGATGGTCAATGCGGCCATTCACGGCGATGAGCTCAATGGCGTAGAAGTGGTGCGCCAGTTGATCGATACCATTGATGCCAACAAGCTGAAAGGCACGCTAATTGCTGTGCCGATCGTCAATGTGTTTGGTTTTATTCACAAGTCTCGTTACCTCCCTGACCGCCGTGATCTCAACCGCTGCTTCCCAGGCAGTGACAAAGGCTCGCTGGCATCTCGGATGGCACACACTTTCTTTTCGCAGGTCGCTCAGCGTTGTGACTACATTATTGACTTACATACTGGCGCAATTCATCGCACCAACTTGCCACAGATCCGCGCGGATCTTAGCAACCCCGAGACCCTGCGGATTGCACAGGCGTTTGCCACGCCAGTGGTGATAGATTCACCGCTACGCGAAGGCTCACTGCGCAGCGAGGCGGAGCGGCTCAACATTCCTGTGCTCACCTATGAAGCAGGCGAAGCCTTACGTTTTGAGCCGATCTGTATCAATGCGGGCTACTTAGGGGTCAAGCGAGTAATGCAAGCGATCGGGATGTTGCGTAAAAGCCGTAAACGTCTGCCTACATCGGTCATTGCTAAATCTACCAGTTGGCTGCGCGCCGAAAGTGATGGTATTTTGCGCACCGTCGTCACCTTAGGAGAAAAGGTGACTCGCGGACAGGTACTGGCCTACATTAGCGCACCTTTGGGACATAGCGAGATTGAACTGAAAGCTCGAAAAGGCGGGATTGTCATTGGTCAGCAGACGCTGCCCTTGGTTAATGAAGGCGATGCAATTTTCCATCTTGCTTACTTTGAAGAAGATGACCAGGAGGTCGAGCAAGTGGTTGGAGAGTTCATAGATGAAGTCGCTGACGCTGATCTAGAGCCACTGACGACCGGGCAAATCAGCCCCCCATCACAACTTAACACTCCATCATAACTTCAAGCCCCCACAATGCGGGCTTGATTGCTTGATGTACCCTTATGGAATCAGCCAAAAGAAGCCCAAATGACCGTCACAACCAGCAGTGGGCAAACAAACTTCACATACAGTGGCCATAACTTACCAAACCAGCCTTGCGTGAACTCTGGGTAGCCCTGCTCGAGCTCCTTGATTTTTGAATGACGACTCCACACCCAACCTCCAAACAAACAGAACAACAATGCGGCTATTGGCTGTAGATATTGAGTCGCGACTGTCGCCACCAAACCAAATAGAGCAGCAAAGTTGTAAACAATCACCACACTAAACAGAGCAATGAGACCACCAAGCACCCAACTTGTTGATGTGCGCTTGCTATTGAAGCGTTCACTCACCAAGGCGACCGGACACTCTAGCATCGAAATCGATGAGGTTAACGCAGCAATCGTCAGCAGCAAGAAGAACACAATAGCAAACAGTTGGCCCAGCAACCCCAAACTGTCAAACATCAACGGTAGAACGGTAAAGACCAATGTATCTGAGCTGAGTAGTGAGCCATCCTCGGCATAGATCTCTACGCCTTTTTGCATGGCGACAAACATCGCTGGCATCACGACCAATCCGGCAATAAATGCCACCGCGGTATCAACTAAGGTGACATTCATCGCCATCTTAGGAAGGTTCTCTCTCTTGCTCAAGTAAGACCCATAAATCAACATTGAGCAACCACCAATGGTAAGAGAGAAGAAGCCTTGCCCCATCGCCGCCAGAATCAACTGACGATCCATCACTTTCTCGAAATCGGGAATGAGGTAATGTTTGAGTCCGTCAACGGCCCCATGCTGAGTCATGATGTAGATAAACAACGCAGCAAACAAAACGAACAGTGCCGGCATTAATCGTGTCGACCACTTTTCAATACCTTGCTTCACCCCGCCTTGAACGATCAGGATTGTCAGAACGTAGAAAGCCAGCGTGCCAAACAAATTACGCTCAACACTGAAACCTTTGAACCATGCAGTTAAGGAATCAAGCCCGATAATTTCGGTGACCGCACCGAGCAAGAAGCAGATTAACCAACCACCGACAATACTGTAAAACGCCAGTACCGCACTCGGTACACTAAGCCCAATCCAGCCCACCGCAGCCCCTAAACGTTTTCCGCTCGGGTGTTTGGTCAAGGCGCGCATACTGTCGACTGGGTTGGCCTGGCCGTGACGGCCAATCGCCATCTCAACCACCAGCATCGGGAAAGCGACGATAAGTATCATCACCAGATACACCAAAAGAAAAGCTCCGCCGCCATTGCTAGCCGCTTGAGTCGGAAAACCCCAAATATTACCTAAACCAACGGCAGCGCCTGCCGCTGCCAGAATAAAACCTAACCGTGAACCAAAGTTTTCACGATTTTGCCCATTTATACCTTGTGCCATACTTCAAAAACCGCACCACCAAACTAGTTGGCTAGTACATTAATACAAAAACACCACCAATAACAATAACGACAACATCTTTACTTACCCAAACAGCTAAAAAGCAGCCCAATCAACCCGTAAAAAATAGATTACACTATCAAAAATGCTACTCAAAGATGACGTTCTAGCCTAGCTAGCCGAAACCATTAGGCGCGGTGGGATGTTAGTGATGTTGACCACCTAGCACGAACTTATGTTTGGTATAAGTCTGTTTGCGATTGGATAAACGAAAAGAGCGCCAATCGCGCTCTTTGTCAGTCATTGCTCAGCTTTGTCAGCCATTAGATGGTAAAAATCTGATAATCTTGCAGCTCAGGGATTTTTTGGTGCAACTGCTGTTCTTGCTCTGCCATTTGATCGAGGGAATCACAAAATTCTGCACTCTGTTTCTCGACCTGCTGTGAATGCTCGGCTAAGCGCTTCGCGATACGCTCTTTAAGCTCACTCATCGCATTGGCCATTTCGGTTAAGTTGAGTCCACCCTCTACTTTCATTTTTTCCGACATGGCTTCAAACGCACTGGTGATGAACTCTTCATTAAACAACGCTTTGGCTTTATCGAAATCTTCCGACCACGTTTCACTTAACGAGTCGAAGCTATCTACTGGTAAAATGAGATCGCCACCTTTGTAGTAACGAGCCTCAATCTCATCATAAAACGTCTGCATCGCTTGCTTAACACCGGCAAAAGCTTCCGGTGCATCGAAACTTTGCGCCACATCGTCAACAATCTCATTGGCTAAGGCAAGACCTTCACGTGCCATCTGTTTTGCTCGCGGTAAGTAATCATTGAGGCTCTGACGATAGTCGGCAATGGCTTGCTGCTGATCGGCACTTAGCTCAATTCTTTCCCCATGAATGGTCAGATTGTTATTCTGATCAACAATCGCGGTTTCACCGCTTACTTGATGGATTTCGAGTCGCTCATCGTTCAAGCGAATGTCATTTTTAAGATCAATATGACACTGAGCGGCAAACGCCTGACTCGACAATAATAGTGGTAACGCAACTAAACTCTTTTTCATTATCCTGCCCTTTGTATCCCGTTCACCATAACAAAACCGATGACGCTGATTGTCAGCAAATGGTTTCGATTTGGTAACAATGATTCCGCTCACCAATACGATAGATCACTTCGTCGCCCAACTGCTTACCTTTTAAGGCCGCGCCTAGTGGAGAGTCAAAAGTGACCAACATCACCGAGGATTCAGCGAAGGGGACTTTTACTCCTCCACAACATGGAACGGTAAGAAACCAGTGGGGATTGTCTTCAACATCAAGCAGCAAGACTGCGCAGCCCAAGCGCACCTGTTCAGCAGCTTCTGGGAGTGGCAATTGTTTGATTTGCTCAATTTCGTTTTCGCACTCTTGCACACGCATTGCTTGGCCATGAGCCAAGTATGAGGCTTCGCGTGCTAGCGTATCGTACTTATGCTCAGGAACCGTTTCGTCATCCGTCGCTGATTCCATGGCTCGTTGAGCAGAACGCTGAGCAACCGCGAGCTTTTGCTGCAAACAAGCCAAGATAGTTTGACGCAGTTCCGACTTATCCATACTAAAAACATGTTCCCAGACCGATATTGTCTTTAGAATACCTTCAACGGCAAAGAAAAACAGCACAAAGGTAGATGATGAATGACGCCCCCTCTATTGAACAAATCGACGATACTCTGCAAACCTACTTTGGTTTTGAGCATTTGCGTACCGGGCAACGGCCCGTCATCGAAACGGTATTAACCGGACGCTCATGCGCAGCGATTTTCCCGACTGGCTCAGGAAAGTCCTTGTGCTATCAACTGCCGGCTCTGATGCTTCCTCACCTGACACTGGTCATTTCTCCTCTACTGGCCTTAATGAAAGATCAACTGGCTTTTCTACAACAACGTAATATTTGCGCCGCCTCGATCGACTCCAGTCAAAGTCGAGAAGAAACACAAGCTGTTATGGAGCAAGCACGCAGCGGCGAGTTGAAAGTATTGATGATTTCAGTCGAGCGACTAAAAAATGAGCGTTTTCGTCACTTTATCAAACAGATTCCTATCTCATTACTTGTGGTAGACGAAGCACACTGTATCTCAGAGTGGGGGCACAACTTTCGACCCGACTACCTTAAACTGCCTAGCTACCAAAAAGAGTTTGCTATCCCGCAATGTCTTCTGCTTACTGCGACTGCCACTGAGGCGGTGATTAAGGATATGCAAAGTAAGTTTGCCATAAATGAACAGGATGTGGTGACCACTGGGTTCTATCGCAGTAACTTAGATTTAACCGTGATTCCATGTGGTGATGAACAAAAAAATGAGCAACTGCTAGCCGCTCTCGTTAAGCAGCCTAATCATCCCACTATCGTTTACGTGACCTTGCAAAGTACCTCAGAGTCTGTTGCCAAATTGCTACGCGAGTCTGGACTCAACTGTCACGCCTACCATGCCGGTCTGGATAATGAAGTTAGGCAACGCATACAGCAGCAGTTCATGTCAGGCGAGATCGCCATTATCGTCGCGACCATCGCATTCGGCATGGGCGTGGATAAAGCCGACATTCGACGTGTCATTCACTACGACATGCCAAAGTCTATTGAGAATTACGCTCAAGAGATAGGCCGCGCTGGACGCGATGGAAAACACTCTGACTGTATTTTACTCGGTAATAAAAGTGGAGTCTGTACACTGGAGAACTTTGTCTATGGGGACACACCAGAGCCGCAAGAAATCAGAGCACTACTCGAGCATGCTTTTAGCCAAGGTCAACAGTGGGAGGTCGTCATTTCTCGCTTATCCAGTGACAGCAACATCCGTCAACTGCCACTAAAAACCTTACTGGTGTACATGGAGATGTTTGGTCTCATCTCAGCACAATATAGCTACTTTGCCGATTACCGCTTTAAATTTGTTCAAGACAAAGCAGAAATAATCAGTCAGTTTGATCCACAACGGCAAGCATTTGTCCGCGCGCTGTTTGACTGCTCAAGCCAAGCCAAAGTTTGGAATCAAGTGGATTTCGACGCTCTATGGCAACACTTTGGTGAAGAGCGGCAACGAGCCATCGCAGCACTTGATTATTTCAATCAAAAAGGTTGGATTGAGCTTGAAAGTAAACTGATGACGGAAGTGTATCGTGTTGATGCTCAGCCTGATTCAGTGGCCGAACTGGCCGAAAAATTATGGCAGTTGTTTGCCGATAAAGAGCGAAGTGATGTTGAGCGTATTCACAATCTATTGAACTTGTTTGAGTCTCAATCTTGCTTAAGTCATACACTCGCCAATTACTTTGGCGATACCCAAGCCCCAAGCCAGTGTGGTCATTGCAGTGTCTGTCGAGGACAAGTCGCCAAATTCGCCCAGAGCGGGGGTTCAAGCATTGATGACAAGCAAATCGCCACATGGGTAGAACAATTGAATCAACGTGCTGAGCAGCCCTTATCCAACAAGCTGAAAGCGAAGTTTCTGTGTGGTATTTCTACACCGAAACTCACCAAGCTAAAAGCGCGCAGCCTTGCCGGTTTTGCCCAATTGGAAAATGTTCCTTTTGCCCAAGTACTCAAGCACGTCGGCGGCGAGGTATAGTGACTAAAAAAAGCTTAGCTGTTTAGTCAGTTCTTCTGGCTTAAGCATCACGCTTAAGCCAAGGAGACGGATTTCTCGACCTTGCTGACGCTTGAGTACATCGCGGAGTAGCTGTTTGAAATCCTCTAACTCAAGATACGGATGAATGTGTTCAATTGTGGTCAACTGAAAATCGGCAAACTTAACTTTTATCCCTTGCTTGATGATGGATTTATCTTCTGACGCCTTAGCCAATCGACGCTCGAGCTCAGGGTAAAGCTTTTGCTCTATCACCTGCCAACACTGATCATAAGTCATGATATTTTGCGAAAAAGTTCGCTCAACACCGACCGACTTTCGCTCCCTCTCCACCACAACCTGGCGGTTATCGATACCATGACTCTTTTTCCATAGCGATGCGCCAAGGCGTCCAAACTCAAGCAGTAGAGAGCGATAGTCACTATTTTTAATGTCCGAACAGACATAATACCCTGCTTGATTTAGCTTCTCTAAGCTCACCTTACCAACACCGGGGATTCGCTCTAGAGGCAACCTATCTACCTCTTGCTGAACACGTTGAGGCGGAATGACATACTGACCATTGGGCTTGTTCATATCTGACGCAACTTTGGCGAGAAACTTTACGGGGGCAACCCCTGCCGACGCCGTGAGCTTTAGCTCATCAAATATATCGCGCCGAATCGCTTCTGCGATTAGCGTTGCCGAGCCTTGACACTGCATTGAGTCAGTCACATCAAGGTAAGCTTCATCCAGCGACAGCGGTTCAATCATTTGGGTATAGCGAGCAAAAATCGTCCGTATTTGCTCCGAGACCTGTTTATACACATCCATCCTTCCGGGTACGACCAATAAATGCGGGCACAATTGCATCGCCTTTGCCGTGGGCATGGCACTGCGAATGCCAAACTTCCTCGCTTCATAGTTACAGGTGCTCAGCACTCCACGCTGCTTCTCATGTCCTCCGACAGCGAGAGGCCGACCGCAATAACTCGGGTTATCGCGCATTTCAACTGCGGCAAAGAAGCAGTCCATATCGACATGAATGATTTTGCGAACCTTGTCAGTCATGATAAGGCAAACCAAAGAAACTGTACAAAAACACAGTATAGCAAATTCCGGAGTAGGTGAAAGTTTTGTCGCTTCACACCAAGTAATACTTTGAGATGAATGTTAAATCCGAGACTCATTCACATTTATCATTCTCTAGGTTTACATATTCAACAAATTGATGAAAACTATGCGCGCTATCTAGCAACAATAACAATGTCAGCTCATAGGATAAAATAATGACACTCAAGACCTCATCGGCTTTTATGGTCGTTGCATCTGCAGCACTACTTTCTGCTTGCAGCACTCCAGTTAAAGACACGACACCTATCAACCCCACCACAGTGGTTACAGCTAAGTACTCAATGTCAGGGCTCTATCTACCTGACGGACAAGGATTTCAAACCACCTACACGCGCCCTTTAATGCGCCATATCCAATCAGAATTCGAAGCGGATAGTTTCATGAGTAGTCTCGCTAACTTTAAGCGTAGCGACGTGTACAGGTTTGAGCGTAACCTGTTATGGGAAATCGACCACGATTCAGAAACTTATCGTGAGTGTCCATTAGAAGGCTGCACGACGTTTAGTTTTACTGAGGAGTTTGAAGAAGAGGAAGAAGAGTCACCTTCATACGAGGAGATGAGTTGCTCCGTGACACTAAAGAAAAACGAGTTTGAGGTTAAGCCAACAGGTAAAACTCGCACTATCTCTGGAATGCAAACGAACGAGTACTCTGTGACTTGGCATGTCGTATTTGAAGATGACAAGCAAAAAAACGATCAAAATTTGTTACGTTTTAGCGTTTGGACAGCTAAACCAGATTCAACCCTTAAACAGGCATGGAAAACTCATCAACAAGCCACTGACAACTACCTTAACGCAGTGGGTGACAACCATCCGCTTGCAAGAATCCTAGGGCGAGATGGATATAAAGCCATTAGTGTATTTGCTGGTGATATAGAAAGTACTGACTCTACAGCCATCAACCCAGTGTTCAACAAGCTTCAGGTCATCAAAGGCTATCCACTCAGTTTGAAAATGGAGTTTTTCCAACAATCTAACGCTTGTCAGGAAGAGAAACTAAAAACGTCTACCGCAAAGCTAGATTTCAGCAATGGTGTCGATGGATTGACCGAATCAGCGACAGACTTAGTCGGCGATCTGTTCAGTAAAAAAGTGGATGAGCAAGTACGTGAATGGCAAAAAGATGCGCTGATCCGTTACGTCTACGAAGTCACTTCAGTCAAAGAAGAAGGGGTTCGTGATAGCAAATTTGAGGTGCCTGCGAACTACCGTTTGTCCGATCGCCAATAGCCTATATGAATAAAGCGGTCTTAGTGCCGCTTTTCTTCGCTAACTTCTTAACATCACATCCAACTGATCCACAAGTTCAGACCAGTCCGCATCTTCTTCTATCGCTTGTTTAAGAAAAGCTGCTTGAGCGGAATTCCAAAAGCTCGCCTCATGGAGTAACTCAGTATCCCGACGTTGCCGATGTTCGATAACAAATTGTTTTATCTCATCGTCGGAACTCCCCAAGCCCAATTGCTGAAATAGTTCCGTCATCGTATGTTGATGCAGCTCCATAAAACCTCTCAATCTAGCTTGTCGTTGTCTGAGTATAGTCAAAATTGAAGATATGACCACTACATAGATTCGCCTCTCATTTTTCAGTGGCTGTCAAAAGAGATAACCCGGCATAGGCCGGGTTATACATAAGCATATTGACTAATCTCGATTAAACGATTCGATCTTTTTCCCAAGCCGCCAGCTTCTCGGCACGGGCCGCTTCTCGCGCTTCTCGTTTCTTTCGGGCGTCGCATGGCTCAGGACAGTTGCACACTTTTTCAATGCCAACCGCCCCCAAACCACCACAGCTACCTTTAACGACCTTCTTTTGAAAAATATAGCCGACTGCCATAGCAGCAATAACGGCCATGAATACGGCAAAGGTAATAATAAATGTACTCATAATGACATACTCAGCTGTTGGTTATTGTTTGATATAAGTGTTATACGCGTCAGACGCAAGCTCGACAAAGCCAGTATCGGTTTTAACGATCATCAACACTGGAATATCATGCTGATTCGCCACTTGCATTCCCTTCTCTTCCCCTAAAACCATCAAGCCAGTGGCTAAACCGTCTGCGGTCATTGAAGAAGGGTCTAACACAGTGACAGACACCACTTTGTGGGTGATAGGTCGACCTGTTTCTGGGTTGATAATATGCGAATAACGAACACCATCATGTTCAAAGTAGTTACGATAGTCACCAGAGGTCGCTATAGCCATATCACCTGGCTCAATGATCTCTTGAACACTACGCTCATCAACCGACGGCTTCTCGATGGCTATTCTCCAGCGCACACCTTCACGATTGGTGCCCTTTAAGCGAATTTCACCACCGACTTCCACCATATAGTTGTGAATGCCTAGCGACTCAATGTAATCTGCCAAAACATCGACACCCCAGCCCTTAGCAATGGTTGAAAGATCAACATAAAGGTTGGGGATACTTTTTTGCAGACTGCTCCCTTGAACTGATAAATGCTCAATACCTACATTCGCTTTACGCGCACTTAACTCTTCCTCGCTAGGCACTATCTCAGGGCGACCTTCAGGTCCAAAGCCCCATAAATTAACAAGCGGACCAACCGTTACATCCAGTGCACCTAGAGTAAGACCGTTCAGACGAATCGCTTCTTTCACTACTTTGGCCGTTTGCGGTGAGACCGCGAAAGGCGCTAAAGATTGACTCTGGTTGAAACGGCTGAGCTCTGAGTCCTTGCGATAGGTCGACATTTGATCGTTGACCTCTTCAAGCAGACGATCAACCTCTGCTTGGACCTGCTCCGGTGCGGGAATACCTTCCGCTACTATATACTTAACATTGTAGCTGGTTCCCATGGTTGGGCCACTAAGGTGGACTTGTTCGACAGGTTTCTCACAACCCGCTAAAAAGAATAAAGAAGCAAATACAACAAGCCAAATTTTCACTTGTTAACTCCTATGGTTGTTATCAAATAAATAAAGGAGATAGCTGTGAGCTGCACAACGATTTACTTTACTGATTCAACAACTGAAAAAGAAATGGCTGACTAAATAAGCAGTCAGCCATCTAATATACAATTTCAAGTAGTTGGAGTTGTAGTTAGGCGGCAAATAAACCCAAGCCTATGAGCATAGATCTTCTATGTGATTAGGTTGGGTTTAAGAAGCCAACGACACTACAGCTTCAAATACGCAGAAATTTAACCACCGAAGTCATCCAGTAGGATATTCTCGTCTTCAACACCAAGATCTTTCAACATACCGATAACGGCAGCATTCATCATCGGTGGACCACACATGTAGTACTCACAATCTTCAGGCGCTTCATGGTCCTTCAGATAATTTTCGTACAGTACATTGTGGATGAAGCCTGTGTAACCATCCCAGTTATCTTCTGGCATAGGATCTGACAGCGCACAGTGCCACACGAAGTTTTCGTTTTCTTCTTGTAGGCCATCGAAATCTTCTACGTAGAACATTTCACGCTTAGAACGAGCACCGTACCAGAAAGACATCTTACGCTTAGACTTCAGACGCTTAAGTTGGTCGAAGATGTGTGAACGCATTGGCGCCATACCTGCACCACCACCAACAAACACCATCTCGTTGTCAGTGTCCTTGGCGAAGAACTCACCAAATGGACCAGAGATAGTACACTTATCGCCCTCTTTCAGAGACCAAATGTACGAAGACATAATACCCGGTGGAACGTCTGGGTTATTAGGTGGCGGCGTAGCGATACGCACGTTCAACATAATAATCCCTTCTTCTTCTGGGTAGTTCGCCATTGAGTAAGCACGAATTGTCTCTTCGTTAACTTTTGACTCATAACGGAACAGATTAAATTTGTCCCAGTCTTCGCGGTACTCTTCAGGTACATCGAAGTCAGCGTATTTCACGTGGTGAGCAGGTGCTTCAATCTGGATGTAACCACCAGCACGGAAAGGTACTGATTCGCCATCTGGAATTTGTAGCTTAAGCTCTTTGATGAATGTCGCCTTGTTATCGTTAGAGATAAC
>JBCAXU010000043.1:0-27920 GCA_038533895.1 Pseudomonadota bacterium
TAAGATTGACAGCGGCTGCATCATTTCCGAGCAAACAGTGGCGGTGTTGAGCCAGTTTGACACGGTCCATTTTTCTACCGCGGTCGCGCCTTTTTCTGCAACTGAGCGCCAAGCAAAGCAGCGCTTACCTCAACAACTCGCGATTACCAAAAACACCAAAGCCATCATCTGCTTTGCCGACCGACTCTCATCGGCCGATGAGGATCTGTTTGCGGCGTTTTGTCACGACACTATCCCAGTTGCAGGCGGTGCGACGGTAACCACAGATAATGGTCGTTGGGCGATGCTCAATGGAGAGTTTTACCAAAGTGCACTGGTTGCGGTGGCGCTGCACTCAGATCATTTGCATGTATGGCCTAAATCATACAATGAATGGAACCCAATCGGACAAACTTTCGTGGTCACTAAGGCGCGCGGAAACACTGTCTTTGAGCTCAACCATCAACCGATTGGCCAGATTTATCGTCGTTATCTTGCCGATGGTGAGCACTTCCCGCGTGAAATGCTCATTGGGTTTCCGATGATGAAGGGAGACCCTCAAGATCAAGCTATTTCAACTCCAGTCAGAATGCTTGACGATTTGAGCATCGAGTTTGACCAACCGCTGAGTAAAGGTGATAAGGTGCGTTTTTGTTACGATCACCCCGAGCTTACTATTCAGCAAGTTAAGCAGGGTGCATTCCATCTTGCTCACCTGCAACCAGAGACGATTTGGGTATACAACTGTACTTCCCGCTTGGACTTCATTGAGGGTAATGCTGAACTTGAGCCCCTACAATCCGTCACCGATTGTTATGGCTTTTATTGTATGGGCGAGCTGTTTAAAGATGACCAGCAGCAGATGATACTGCACCATAGTATGACATTGCTTGCGATGCGTGAGGGTGAGATCAAAGAAGATATTGTGCTGCCGAGTGTCGACGATTCTTCGACCATTTCCCCGCTTTTTTCGATGATCCGCAACTCATTTGCCGACCTCGAAACTTACAATCAGGTGATGCAAGATAAAATTGAGAGTCAAGCCAATGCGTTAGTCTCTAGTTACCGAACAGACCGTCGCACAGGATTACCAAATCGGGCGGTGCTATTGGAAAACATCGCCGAAATGGGGCTGGATGACTGTTTACTCAATGTAAAAATCAATAACCTAACGGATATCAACGAGAAATATGGTTACTCAGTAGGTGACAATCTGTTGGTGATGCTGACTTCATTTTTTGCTCAGCTAGTTAAAGACCATCTACCAGAGGGCGCTAAGCTGTATAGCATTGGTGTGGGCGAATGGGCGACGATTTTTACTAACCCACTGCCGATGAGCGAAGTACGTCGCCGTTTTGAGGTGTTACTAGAACAGGTCGAGTCTGTCGACTTTAAACATCTATCCTTTTTAGACAGCACCCATCTTGCTGTTTCAATCAGTGCCGGTATTGCGCAGAAGAAGTCGTTTTTGATGTGCTCGGCGGACGCTTTGCTGTTTAAATCTATTGAAGCACGTCGCCACGCCAACAAAACCAATCAGTCATTTGTTGATGCTGACGATTTGATCCAACAGGAGACTCAGCGTCGCGAGCGATTAGAGAAACTGTCGATCACCAACCATGCCATTGCCCAACGCAATATTCAGCCCTATGTGCAACCTATCTTCGACGCCACCACTCGGATGCTGAGTAATTACGAATGCCTTGCGCGTTTGACCCATGGATCTCAGGTTCTGTCGCCCGGCTATTTTCTGCCTTTGGTGCAGGGTACGCGCTTGTACAACAAGCTGAGCCAGTTGATGATCAATCGCAGTTTCGAGTTGATGCGCCCGCGAAGCGAAAAATTTTCTCTCAACTTATCTCATCAAGATATCGTCAATGACAGCACACTAGAGCTTTTAGAAGAGAACATACTCGCGTTGCAAGACCCAACCCGAGTGGGGATTGAAATTGTAGAGTCTGAGCAGATCCATGATTTTGAGAGGATGAGTGAGGTGTGTAATCACTTTCGTCGCATGGGTGTGACTATTATTGTTGACGACTTTGGCTCTGGTTATTCGAACCTTGATGAAATCATTAAGATAGAGCCGGACATCATCAAACTCGACGGCAGCCTGATTCGCCATATCGATGTCGATTCTAAGCAGCGTAAAGTCGCTTCACAGATAGTACGTTTGTGTAATGTGTTTGGTGCCAAAACTGTTGCGGAGTTCGTTCATAATCAAGCTGTGTGTGATATTGCGACTGAACTTGGGGTCAATTACCTGCAAGGCTTCTATCTTGGCGAACCGACAAAATTGACTTAGTTAATTTTGTAATTTGATAGTGCCAATCTGAATTTAGTAAATATATAACTCTAACTCATAATAAAGCCTGTTTTTTAGGAGTTAGGATATATAGATGCTAAGGATTGCACTGGTTGGAATCATCGTCGTTCAGATCATCGTTGCGACTCAAAGCCAAGGACTGATTCGCTCATTGGCTGAACTAGGTGCGTTTATTTTCACATTAGTATTGGTGCTCAACCTAAAACCAAGCTCAAAATCGAAGCCGTTGTCTAAAGCAAATCAAGATTAAGCTAAGGTGAGCCAAGCGAGTGAAGTGGTGGATATGACCATCCACAATCCCACGCCAAACAATAATGGCTTAGGGCCTGCGGCCTTGAGCTTAGCTACCGAAATGCTACATCCCACTAAAAACAGACATACCACTAATGCTCTCTTAGCAACATCAAATATTACCTGATACAGCCACTCAAACTGTGGTAACGCGTCACTTATCCCAATCGCCAAGCAATAAAAGACAATAAAATAAGGGATAGTGATAGTTTTACTGTTGCTACGAAACAGCAGGCTACTAATCAGCGCGACCGGAACGATCCACAAGGCTCTGGCAAGTTTGAGCGTGGTTGCCGTAGTAAGGGCTTGTTCACCATATGCTGAAGCGGCGCCAACCACTGAAGAGGTATCATGGATGGCGATTGCGGCCCAAGTGCCAAACGTCACTTGGTCTAAATTGAGTGCGTGACCAATCACCGGAAAAATAAAAAGGGCGACCGAGTTAAGTACGAAGACTGTCGCCAGAGCTAAACCAATCTGATCGTCTTTCGCGTTAATGGCTGGGGCAATAGCGGCGATGGCACTGCCACCGCAGATAGCGGTGCCAGAAGAAATCAAATACCCGGTTTCGCGTCGCAACCCGACTGCGCTTGCCAACCACCAGCCTAACGATAAAGTGCCGATAATTGTGGTAATGATCAACCCAATCCCGTCACTAGTCACAGCCAGTGCTTGCTGAAACTGAATGCCAAAGCCAAGGCCGACGATTGAGTAAGCAAGTAATTTTTTGGTGACCTTGGCGGGATTGATCTGCTCAGGGACTAAGCCAAGTGATGCGAGCAGAAAACCGATAACTAACGCGGTAGGTGACGAAACGTAAGGCGTGAGGCAAACCAGCATGGCAAGCCCAAATGGCAAAAGACGAGTCATAGTCAGTGAGTTGATGAAATAAAGTCGCTAGTTTAGCGAATAGAGTAAAAGAAAGAGAGGTGAATGTATTGAACAGGCGTTCAGAAAAACTAAACGCCTGCTGATTTTCGGTAAATCAGCGCCAATCGCCTCTCAGTTGTGCGACTCGCTGTTGCATCGTTTCTGTGGTTGCGAACTCGGGTTGAACAGGCTCGCCCACTTCGATTTCGATCTTCGACCACACTCTAGATGGCAAACCTTTGCACGCCGAGCCTTTATGGCGACTGAAGTAGCTTCCCCACATTCCTTTTAGTGCGATGGGGATGACCGGAACTGGGCTGCGTTTTAAAATGATATCCATACCGCGCATAAACGGATGAATCTCGCCGTCAGGGGTTAATCGTCCTTCTGGAAAAATACACACAATATGCCCTTGCTCGAGAGCTTGCTCAACTTCACTGAATGCGCGGATGATCGAGCGTCGATTGGTCGCTGAAATAGGGATAACCCCCGCTCGACTGAGGAATTTTCTCAGTGGAGGCGTATTGGCATATTCTTCCTCCATGACAAAGCGGATTAGGCGCGGACAAACCGCGCTGAGTAGCAGCGCATCCATATAACTAACGTGATTACAAACTAACAGCGCACCTTGCTTTTGTGGCAAGTGGTGGAGGTTTTTGTGTGACACGCGGTACATGGTGTGGGTGAGCATCCAAACCAGAAAACGCACGACGAAGATAGGCACCTGTAAAAATAAGTAACCAGCCACCAATAAGTTACCTACGGCAAGAAGTAAAAAAAGCTGCGGTATCGATAGTCCGATTAGCGTTAAGCATACAATGCCTAATAGCGCGCTACCGACCATAAACAGTGAATTATAGATGTTAAGTGCTGCAATTACTTGAGCACGCTCTGTAACTTTGGCTCGCTGCTGCATCAATGCATATAGCGGGACGATAAAGATACCGCCGGATGCACCTAAAAGCAGTAAGTAGATAAACAGTGGCCACAGTGCTTGATGAGAGATGAACTCGGAAAAGCCGTTAAACATTGGCAGGGCCTCGGGAACCGACGTCGCCATCAAACCGCCGAATACGGTGATACCGAAACTGCCCAGTGGTACGATTCCTACTTCAATACGATGGTTCGACAACTTGTCACAGGCAAGGGAGCCGATGGCAATACCAACCGAGAACAAAGCTAATAGAAACGAAACGGCGCTTTCATTACCGTTGAGATGGATCTTAGTGAAGTTAGGGAACTGAGTTAAATAAGCGGCGCCCAGAAACCAAAACCAGCTAATGGCCATTAGTGCTTTAAAAACGGTGGGATCCGCTTTGGCTATCGCGATGGTATTTTTGGTTTGTTTAATGGGTTGCCAACGAAAGGCGATGTCAGGGTTGCTGGCCGGAGCAACGGGTATCGAGCGGCTCGATAGGTATCCCAGTAAGGCAAATAGCACCACAGCGCTGGCGGCGACATATTTGGCGTAGTCAGCAGAGGCAATAACGCCTGCCCCAAGTGTACCCAACAAGATGGCAAGAAAAGTACCGGTCTCGACCAGCGCGTTCCCCTGCACTAGCTCGCTTGGTTTCAATTGCTGGGGGAGAAGTGCGTATTTTACTGGGCCGAAAAAAGCCGACTGTGTCCCCATTAAAAATAACAAGACTAGTAAGATGACGTAACTTTCGGTGATAAAACCGATCGCGCCAAGACACATGATGCCAATTTCTGTTAGCTTTACTTTGCGTATAAACCAGGCCTTCTCATACTTATCGGCGAGCACACCTGCGGTGGCTGAGAATAGAAAAAAAGGCAGGATGAATAGCCCAGCGGCGAGGTTGATGAACAAGTTACTCGATACAGGCAGGACACCCGCGCCAGCAAAGGCAACAAACAGCAGCAACACATTCTTGAAAATGTTGTCGTTGAATGCCCCAAAAAACTGAGTGATGAAGTAGGGCAAAAAGCGTCTTTGCTTCATCAAAGAAGCCTGACTATGCGGCATGGTGTGTCCTTAGTTGGTGAGTTACCAGTTACTCAGATAGTTAGAGAGTAGGTTTTTAATCAGTTCTTTACCATCAATAGGCTCGGAGGCAAAAAACTTATCATCCACACTCAAAAGCGTAATTCCATGTACGCCTGACCATAATACTCGGCTCGCTTTTAACACGTCGGCGCTGCTGCGATGCGGCGCCAGTGCTTGCAGAAGGTGTTCCAACATACTGGTCATACTGTCGATGCGCTGTGCTTGCCACTCAGGAAGCGGCTCACCGTTCATATTGTGCTCAAAAATAAGCTGCCAGCGGTAGGGGTGGCGCTGGGCAAAATCGTGATAGCAATAAGCGAGTTCATACAGCGCAGTTTCGACATCTTTACTCCGCTTTACCACTTGATTGGCTTCGGCCGACAGCTCATCCAGTGTTTGAGCCACAGCGTGAAGCAGAAGCAGGTTATAACTACCAAAGACATTAACTAAGGTGCTCGGTACATAGCCGATCATGGTGGCTACTTTGCGCAAACTGAGCTCATGATAGGAGTTGTCGGTCAAAAACTGTTTGACTGTTTCTAACGTCAGCGTTATCAGCTCTTCACGGGTGTGATCGTTTCGTCTAGCCATGATAAACATCTGTAATGAACAATGTTCAATATTCTATGGGGCGCTCATTAGAGCGTCAACTTGCCCGATCACTATTTGCAATATTCTGATACATGATACTGAAACCTTTTAGTTGAAACTGGTGTCGCGAGCGTTAATATGGGGCGATAAGTAAAAGAAATAGTCCATTCGGAACTTGAAAGGAAGAACATGAAACGACTTTTTTCCCTTGTTGCCTTACTAATGGTTTCTGTGGCAATCACTCCGATTGCTGAAGCCAAGAAGTTTGGTGGTGGTAAATCATTTGGCAAGAGCTTCAAAACCGCGCCAGCACCGAAACAGCAACAACAAAACACCAACACCATTGGTAAAGACCAAACGACGACCAAAACTCAGTCGAGCAAAAAAGGCTTGATGAGGGGATTGCTAGGTGGTTTGCTCGCTGGTGGATTGTTGGCGGCGTTCTTTGGCGGCGCGTTTGAAGGCATCCAGTTTATGGATATCTTGATCATTGGTTTGATTGCATTTGTTATCTTTAAGCTGATGCGTGGCATGCTGGGTTCAAAACAAGGCAGCATGAATCAGCATCGTCAGCAGCCTGCTTTTGGTGGCAGTGCGCCTAAGTTTGAACAGCCTAATGTTCACAACTTCGAGCAGTCTCAGCCGGGAGCCCAAAACGGCGGATTTGGTTTCGGTACCCAAACAGATGTGCCTCATAACTACCCACCAGGTTTTGACCAAGTCGCTTTCATTAATGGATCACGTGAACACTACCGAATTTTACAAGGTGCGTGGAACCACAACCAGCTTGAGACGATCGAAGAGTATGTGTCACCAAGCTTGTTTGAAGATCTCAAGTCCGAGCGCGCCAAGCTAGAAGGTGAGCAGCATACCGATGTGATGTATGTAGACGCGGAGATCGTACGAGCCGATTATGATGCAAATAAAGCACAGTTGAGTTTACAGTTTAGTGGCCGCTACCGCGACGCAGTGGAGGGTATCGAAGAGAACATTGAAGATGTTTGGCACCTAGAACGCGACCTAACGGTACCCAATGCGCCATGGCTAATCGTCGGTGTTCAAGGCTAATCTAACCTATGGATTAGTGAGCAGCGCCCAAGCAATATGCTTGGGCGTTTTTGTATTGAGAAAACGATGTGCACACTGATACACTGGGTAGAGATTTATGCTGTTTGGTATCATTACAACAAGAGGTAAGTAAAGTGGCTGAATTTAAATACAAAAACCTATCTCAAGCGGAGCAAGATAAACTCGATGCGGCGGTTTTTCGTCGTTTGTTGACGCATCTAGATAACAACAAAGATGTACAGAATATCGATTTGATGATTTTAGCGGGTTTCTGTCGCAATTGTTTCAGTAAATGGTACAAAGCGGAAGCAGACAATCAGGGCTTAGCGCTTGATATTGATGATGCTCGTGAGCGAGTCTACGGCATGACTTATGATGAGTGGAAACAAAATCATCAAGTAGAAGCCACTCCCGAGCAACTGGCCGCGTTTGCTGCTCGCCAGAACAAAGAATAAAACAACAAACCGCCACATAGACAATGGCGGCTTCGTTATCTTGTGTGACTCGGCCAGACTTAACCGAGCTGACCTGTTGCTTCAAAATGCTCAAGCTGGGCGAGGTAGGGTTGCAGGTCACCAATGTTCTGTTTGACCCATTCACTGTTGTAGTAGGTGTCTAGGTATCGTTCACCACTGTCACACAGCAAAGTGACAATCGATCCGGTTTCTCCACGCGCCTTCATTTCTCCAGCAAGCTGCAATACCCCGTATAAGTTGGTTCCTGTTGAAGCCCCCACTTTGCGTCCTAGAACCTTTTCAATCCAATGCGCCGTGGCAACTGATGCTGCATCATCAATAGTGCGCATCTCATCAACCACACTCGGAATAAAACTCGGCTCTACCCTAGGACGGCCAATGCCTTCAATTTTGCTTCCACATGATCCGATTAAGTGTTTGTTGCCGGTGCGGTAGTAATCATGAAACACCGAGTTTTCAGGATCGACCACACATAACTTAGTGTCGTGTTGTTGGTAGCGGATGAAGCGACCTATGGTCGCCGATGTCCCTCCTGTGCCAGGGCTCATTACAATCCAAGTGGGGATCGGGTGATCTTCCATCTCCATTTGATTGAAAATCGAATTGGCGATGTTGTTGTTTCCGCGCCAGTCAGTGGCGCGCTCTGCATAAGTGAACTGGTCCATATAATGCCCGTTCAACTCTTGAGCTAATCGATGTGACTCGGCGTAGATTTGGTCTGAGCGATCGACTAAGTGGGCTTGGCCGCCATAAAATTCAATCTGTTCAATCTTCTTTCTCGCGGTACATTTCGGCATAACGGCAATAAAAGGCAGACCAAGCAAACGTGCGAAATACGCTTCAGAAACCGCAGTGCTCCCCGATGATGACTCGATGATGGTGGTGTCTGGGCCAACCCAACCATTACAAATGGCATACAGAAACAGTGAACGCGCGAGACGATGTTTAAGAGAGCCTGTCGGATGTGTACTTTCATCTTTTAAATAGATATCAATACCCGCCACACTAGGCAAATCGAGCTTAATCAAATGAGTGTCGGCACTGCGTTGATAATCGGCTTCTATTTTGCGAACGGCGCTATTGATCCATTGATGGTCGGTACACATAGGTTTTCTCCTTGTCATTGTTATAGAGATAATCTATCGATAAGTAGGGAGAAATACTTTGCTATTTTTGCTTTGATTTGCTTTATTTGGAGAAAATGTTTCTCCAAATGAATGTCTATGGATACTGAACTGGATAAAATTGACCGAAAAATACTCGATCTTTTGCAAAGTGATGCGACTCTTTCGCTCAACGAACTTGCTGACGCAGTTAACCTTACTACCACACCGTGTTGGAAGCGGTTAAAAAAACTAGAGGAAGCGGGGGTGATTCATAAAAGAGTCGCACTGCTCAATCCAGAGAAACTTGACCTGTCATTCACGGCCTTTGTGTTAGTCAAGACCAGTGATCACTCTCATGAATGGTACCAACAGTTTGTCTCGACCGCGACGCAGTTTCCAGAAGTGATGGAATTTTATCGGATGGCAGGGGAGTACGACTACATGATGAAAGTGCTGGTGAAAGACATGCCGAGCTTCGACCGGTTTTATAAGAAGTTAGTCAACTCAGTGGCAGGTTTATCTAACGTGACTTCCACTTTTGCCATGGAGCCGCTCAAATATACCACCGCGCTGCCAATTGGCGTTTAGCGTGCCACTGTTGACCTAGGTGCAACGCTCTGGCTTGTCACCAGAGCGCGGCCTCGAACCACTATTGTGTAAAACGCATCACGCCTTCTTGTACTGCGGTTGCCACTAAGTCGCCAGCACGGTTGTAAATCTCGCCACGCACCAGCCCGCGAGTGTTTGACGCCGTAGGGCTTTCGATGGCGTAAAGTAGCCATTCATCCATCTTGAAAGGGCGGTGGAACCAAATAGAGTGATCGATGGTCGCCACTTGAAACTTAGGCGTCATCAGTGATACGCCATGGGGGTGGAGCGCAGTGACCAAGAAGCCCCAGTCTGACGCGTAGCCGAGCAAGTATTGGTGAATCAGCTGGTTGTCTGGCACTTCACCGTTGGCTTTGATCCATAAGTACTGTTTAGGCTCTACTTTTTCTGGCTTCAATGGATTAACAACAGTCACGGGCCGCATTTCAATCGGCTTTTCACCGCAAAAGGTTTTCTTCAGTCTGTCGGGTAAAAACGATTCGATTTGTGCCGCGAGCGCGGATTCGGAAGCGAAATTCTCTGGGCCTGGGATCTCGGGCATAGTATTTTGATGCTCAAACCCCGGTGCTTCTCCATGATAGGATGCGGTGAGATAGAAGATTGGGCGGCCATTTTGGATTGCTTTGACTCGTCGAGTGCTAAAACTGCGGCCATCACGTAGATTTTCCACATCATAAATAATCGGCTTTTCAGGATCGCCTGGGTAGAGAAAGTAACTGTGAAATGAGTGCACAGTGCGGTCGGCGTCGACCGTATAACGCGCTGCCGATAATGCCTGCCCGATGACTTGACCGCCGTAGACTTGAGGTAACCCCAAGTTCTCGCTTTGGCCTCGAAACAAACCTTCTTCCAGTTTTTCCAGTTGCAGCAAATCTAGTAACTCATTGAGTGGTTTACTCATTGTCTAACCCTTAATTTGATCTTATGCGATTATTTTACGCATATTAGTGACAATTAAAATAGCCGATAGTTGTGATTGTCATCACGCTGTTAATTGGGTCAGAGTCTTGTTAATTGGACGTCACTGGTCATGACATTGGTATAGTGACTGCCTATAATCGATGTGATTTTAATAAGTTACGCGAGGCGTTATGAAAAGATTATGGGGTTTGGTATTGGCTGTCGTTATCGGCAGTGTGTTGGTTGGCTGTCAGACATCTGAGCAGAAGCAACCTCAGTCTAAGATAGACAATATTACCGGTACGATCGCGTATCGTGAACGCATTGCTCTGCCCGATGACGCCGTTATCACGGTAACTTTACAAGACATTTCTCTGGCAGATGCGCCGGCCAAAGTCATTGCTAAGCACCGCTTTGAAAGTAATGGCGCTCAGGTGCCTTTCGAGTTCGACCTTGCCTACGATATGCAAAAGATAGATGCTCGCCATCGCTACAGTCTGAGCGCGCGCATTGAGGTTGATGGTCAGTTGCGCTTTATTACGGATACGGTTTACCCAGTGATTACCGACGATGCACACACTGAGAGCGTCGCTCTTCGACTAGTGGGCGTGGGTCACTAATGCCTGACCAATGGCAGTCGTTACGGCTGCCATTGATAGTGTTTAAGACGAACTTTCCCTAGCGTCGAAACCTCGACACCTTCCTGTAACAGCGCATTGCGCTGACGCTGCAAATCTTGCCCTTTGAGTGAGATTTTGCCCTGACTATTGATCACCCGATACCAAGGAAGCTTGCTCCCTGCCGGTAAGTTACCCAGCGCTTTCCCAACATGACGTGCATAACCGGGATAACCCGCCATTTTTGCGACTTGCCCGTAGGTTGTGACTTTACCATGGGGAATTTGGTGAATCACAGCAAAGATTTGCATCAAAAACTGGTCCATAATGACTCTGTCCTAGTTCAATTTTCCAAGGAATGGATAAGGAGAGGGCATGATATTTTCTACCTTCCAATTTGTAATTACGACCTTGTTAGCTATTGTTTGTGCTCGAGCGATGAGTTTAAGCGAGGGCGATATCCCGGTATTGGCGCTCATTATCCCAGCGTTGTGGATACTACCACAAGGCGGATTTCGAGGTCTTGTGCTTCTCGCAGCTATGACGGGCTATGGACTGACCCTTCCATATCAGCCTTTCACATTATCAGTGAGTCTGTGGATTCTGTTCCCATTACTGATGGTTGCCTTTTCTAAACGCAGTAGTATCAATGTGATTCTAACCAGCTTGCTGATAGTGACGACCTTGCTGGTTGGCATTATGGTTACCCAATCGGCTGGCAAGTTGCCAGGTGAACCTATTGTGACTGTGGTGCAAACTCTGGCAATTGGTGTGGTATGGTGGGCCGCGTCACACTGGCGACCAAGTCATCAGCACAGTTGGTGGGCACTAGGATTAGTGATTCCATTGTGGATAGCCGATCTACCTTATGCGGCGCTATTGGCGCTGTGCGTAACCGCTATTATCGCATCGACTGAAAGCTTGTCGCGTCTGAATACATTCCGCTGGAGTAAGCTACTGTGCTGGACATTGCCGACAGTTGGGTTTGCTGCCTTGGTGGTTTGGCCAAATATCGAGGTACCGAATCCGGTATTTGTGGTTTGGATCTGTTTACTCGGTACAGCGTGGATGACGGACTATATTTTGCGCAGTGCAGAAGAACAGCAAGATATATAAGTGATCAATGCTTTTGAATGGTTATCACTACTTGGCATATGCGCGTTGTTGTGTCAGACTTGACCAAATTTTGCGCGTTATTGAGTGAAGGAACACTACTGCCGCGCAATATTAGGGCTAGATAACTATTCAAACAGGACGACAACGCGATGGCTCTTTTTTGGCGTGCAGTTAGGGTATTGATACTCATTCTAATGATGATCCCAGCGACGCATGCGAGTAGCACTTACAAAGTTGGCATAGAAGCGGATGATATTGTTACCCGAACTTTGTTTGACGCAGCGGGCCAGCATTTTAATCTCGATATTGAGTACGTCTATTACCCAAGCTTTGATGCCATTTTACAGGCGGTTGAGCAAGGCGAGAGTGACTTTGCCGCCAACGTCACTTATACCGATCAGCGCGCGACGCGCTTTGACTTTTCAAGTCCAACCAATATTGAATACACCTATCTGTACAGCATGACCAACGCCACTTTGGACAGCGCCGAGGTGATTGGCGTCCCTAAAGGCACCATCTATGCTGACCTCGTGGCGACCCACTATCCACACATTAAGCAAATTGAGTACAGTGGTCATCATCAGGCGCGAAAGCTTATTGAAGCACACGTGGTCGATGGCGTTATTGATGCGATAAATCAGCTTAAACCTATGTTGCTGGCTGGCTTTGATGCTCAGCTGCTCAATCACCAAATTCCTATCAAGCCTGTCTCTATCATCACCCCAAAAGGCCGTCATCAAGTTTTGCTGGGTCGAATTGTTGATTACTTACATCAAGCAGAGATTCAAAAAATGTTGCGTGAGTCGGTCGACACGTATCAGTTTGAAATCCGCCAGCAAGCGCTGCGCCAAGCGGTGATTGACAGTGGTGTGAATATCAACCGTCACTACAAGGTCAAATTGCATAATGTTGGTCAGTACGCCGAATATCGAAGTAACGGTGACATCAAAGGGATCAGTGCGGATGTTGTCCAACAAGCCTGTCAGATTCTATTGCTCAAGTGTGACATTGTCAGTGATGCCAAAGAAAGTTGGGAGAGCATGTACCAAGACTTGATTGAAAAGCGAATTGATATCTTGGCGCCGATTGTTATCTCTGAGCAGCGTAAAGCGCTGATGGAGTTCAGTGAACCTTACTATTTTCCTAAGGCGATAATGATCAAACGCGAAGGCTACAAAGACGGGGTCTACAGTAATGTTTCTGAACTGATTGTTGAAGATATTGGCGTGATGAAAGACGACTTCTTTGAGAGTTTGTTGACGCAGCTGCTGCCCAATAAGCAGCTAAAATCGTTCTCCAGCACCGATGAGCTATATCATGCGTTACTCAATGGCGATATCAGCTACATGGCGATAAGCCGAGCCAACTTTAACAAGATGATGCGCGAATCAGGAGATATCATTCCGCTGGAAGAAGATGCTTCGATCGGTCACTTTTATCAATCGAATATTGCCATCGGTTTTGCTAAAAACCGCATCGGACAATCTTTAGCACCTCTGTTTAGTCGAGCGATTAAAATCATTGATACCAATGCGATTATTGATCGTTATGATTTTCACCCAAACTGGAAAGCGACACTGCAAGCACAGCAAACCTTCTCGCGCTATAGTCAAATTATGTTTTTGCTGGTACTTGGATTCTTGATGGTGGTCGCGATGTACTTGCACAGCCAGTCCAATACAGACCCACTAACCCGACTCAAGAATCGTCGCGCCATGCATCAGAAGTATCGCAGTGGGGTGAATGCCGATGAAACGGTGATCTACATCGACGTGAATCGTTTTAAACCCATCAATGACAGCTATGGCCACGAAATTGGTGACCAAGTGCTTAAGAGTGTCGCGGCATACATTGATAAAGTTTGGCACGGTCAAAGCTTTCGAGTCGGAGGAGATGAGTTTATCTTGATTGGTAAAATGGACACTCATCGACTTGATGAGCTTCGCGACAAGTTGACGACCATTGCCTTTGTGTCTGCAGATGGCCAGCTGTCCTTTGATATTTCAACAGCGATCGGTATCTCGCCACCTCGAGCGACGTTTAAGAGTTTACAAGAAGTGCTCAGCGAAGCGGACGAAGCTATGTATCGTCATAAACACGGCCCTAATGCGGCGCCGAGCCATCAGCGAAGCCAAAAGAAAGTGGTGCATTATTTACGATAGTGGTCACTGACTAAGCAGTTGAGTAGAAAAGGGTGACTTTATTGCCGTCAGGGCTTGAAATAGCCAAGAGGATGACTGATAATCCTCCCACTTCTTAGCCAAGCTAAGAACACAGAATCTATGGAGGCCCTGGTCCTCCCGCAACAATAGCTCGTGAACTCGGTCAGGTCCGGAAGGAAGCAGCCGCAGCGTGTGACTTGTGTGCCGGGATGTGGCTGGGGCTTCCACCCATTAAAAACGCCGCTTTGATTAGCGGCGTTTTGCTATCTAAATTCTCCCACAGTGCTATTCAGCAAGTAGCTCTGCGAGCTTTTTACCTACACCATGTGCGCTAGTTGGGTTTTGCCCGGTGATTAGGCGTTGATCGACGATAACCAACTCTTGCCAAGGCTGAACCTTACTATAACGGGCTGCTGAGCGAGCGAGGGACTCTTCTAAAAGAAATGGAATGTCATTGATCGTGCCAAAGTCGACCTCTTCTTCGCGAGTGAATCCCGTGACCGATTTTGATGCCAATAGGCTTTCACCATTGCTCAGTTTGATTGGCAACAGAGCGCCCGGGCCGTGACAGACAGCAGAGATAATGCCATCATTTTCGTAGTGCTCTGCGGCTAAGCGAGCAAAGTCTTCATTGGTTGCCAAGTCGCTCAACAAACCAAAACCACCCGGATAAAAGATTGCGTCATAGTCTTGAATATTTACTTGAGAGACTGGAAGAGTGTTGTTGATGCGGTTTTGAAACTCATCATCAGAGAGTACTTCCGCATTGATTGAATCGCCTTCAATGTCTGTTCCGTAAAGAGGCGCTTGGCCACCTTTAATCGAGGCGATGTCATAATCGATTCCTGCGCTGATAAGCTCTTTAAGTACATGGGTTAGCTCTGGAGCATAAGTGCCGTTGGCTTGATCTGTATTGCCCAGTGTGGCGTGATTGGTTACAGGAATCAGTACTTTCTTCATATGATTATCCTTCTTATCTGGTGTGCTGTCGCTTCAGTTAGATATTAATTGCAAACGGATATGATGATAATATGGCAAAATTGCAAAACATTATTGCTATATAGCAAAGATAAAAAGATGGACAGCTTTGAAGGAATCAACGAATTTGTGGTCGTGGCGGAGTCGCAAGGATTTTCGGCAGCCGCAAAACAACTAGGGTGCAGCACCAGTCATGTCAGTCGCCAGGTCGCTAGGCTTGAAGAGCGGGTCGGTGTTGTCTTGCTGGCACGTTCAACACGGATGGTATCGCTGACAGGTGCGGGGCAAGTTTACTACCGCCAATGCAAAGATTTAATTCATGGCTTACAACAAGCCAACGAACAGATCAGTTCGCAACAGGTCCAGCTCAGTGGCACTTTACGTGTTAGTGCAGCAGGGGCGTTTGCAGAAGATTACGTCGCCCCCGCACTAATGGAGTTTGCCAATAGGTACCCAGACCTGAGTATTGAGCTTGATTTCAATACCCGCATGGTCAACTTTATAGAAGATGGAGTAGACTTCGCGATTCGATATGGAAAACTGGCGGACTCGGGTTTGGTGGCGCGAAAACTGGCAAATCGACCAATGGCCGCTGCGGCCAGTCCGGAGTATATTGCAAAACATGGTTTACCAACGCACCCAGAGCAGCTTAGGCAACACAGTTGTATTATTGCTAACAGTGACCATTGGGTGTTTGAGCAAAATGGCAGAGCGTTGACTCCGGTTAAAGTCCAAGGGCGATGGAAGAGTAATAACGCCAAAACCGTGATAGAAGCCTGTGAACAAGGATTGGGCATTTCTTATCTGCCAAAGAGTAGTTTCAACGATGCGTTAGAGGCGGGCAACCTAGTGCCAGTACTCGAGTCGTATTGGGGAAGGGGGACCAGTAGTTGGATCGTGTATCAAAATCGCCGCTTCTTACCACAGCGAGCTAGGGTCGCGATTGACTATTTGATTGAACACTTTGCACATTGGCAAACGCAGCGCTAAGTCGATAGTTTCTACTAGGCACGTTTGTTGGTGGCGGCGTCTTCTTGAGGCTGCTGCCTTATCGAGTTCTGTAATTGGATGATCAAACTTTGCGCTGCGCTAATATTCAGCTCGAGTAAGTTCACCAACTGTTGTAACTCGTCTATCTCGATTTTTATCCCGCTTTTGGCCTTTGTCTCTAAGCGTTGGGCGAGCTCGGTTAAATTGAGCATTTGCAGATTTTGCGCACTGCCTTTAAGGCTATGCAACGTCATGTGCAGTTGATGTAAGTTATTGTTGCTGTGACTATCAAGCAACGTCGCCACACCTTGGTCAAATTCCTCTATGATGGTTTGAACAAATGCATATTTGCCTTGATTATCGTCGTCAAAACTTTTCAACATTTCTGAGTGGCTCAACTCTTCTTCGGTCAGCTTTGCGTCTCGATTATCTACTTTAGAAAGTGAGGTTGAATCCTGCGGCGCAGAGTCGTTAATCGTACGGAAGCAATGCTTAAAGTTATCCAGTAGTGCATCCTTAAAGCTTTGCTCTTGCAGCGGTTTGGTTAAAACTGCATTGGCTCCGGCTTGAAGAAATTCTCGGTGTGGCTGGTCAAACACATCGGCGGTGTACGCGAAAATGACCACATCGCTATTGAGCTGCTCTCGGATCAAACGCGTCGCCTCAATACCACTTAACTCGGGCATATGATTGTCCATCAATACCAGATCGTATGGCTTTTTCTCTAACAGATTGAGCGCAACTTTGCCGTTCTCCGCAAGTTCGACATGGAAACCAAACTTTTCACAAAAGTTCTTTGCCACGATGCCATTCACGCGATTGTCGTCGACCACCAGGACACTCAGATCAGTCAAGCACTCGAGACTCTCGTGTTGAGTGACAGTGATCTCTGAGCTCTCATCAACGCATTTCCATTTAACCGGAATGGTGACAGTAAACGTTGAACCATGTTCCTCACTGCTTTTGAGAAAGATTTGGCCATCCATTAAGCTCACCAATCTACTGACGATAGCTAAGCCTAAGCCCGTTCCTCCAAACCGTCTAGTGGTGGAGGAGTCAGCTTGTTCGAACGAGTTGAAGATAAAGGCTTGCTTATCTTCAGGAATCCCGATCCCGGTATCTTGGTCTGGGTTGGTTCCCAGCGGGCGGCTGGAATGGCGGTGCCATTGAGTACATGGTGTTACCAGTACTCGGCATGTCTTTCTTATATATCGCGACCTTCGCGCGTATTACTCGTGGTTCGATGATCGAAACGTTAAACAGTAACTTTATCCGTACCGCGCGCGCGAAAGGGTTGAGCTACCGTTACATTATTCTGAAACACGCACTTAAACCTGCTCTTTTACCTGTTGTCTCTTACATGGGACCAGCGTTCGTCGGCATTATTACTGGTTCAGTCGTTATCGAGACCATTTTTGGCTTGCCAGGTATCGGTAAGTTGTTCGTCAACGCAGCCTTTAACCGCGATTACTCGCTGGTGATGGGGATTACTATTCTGATCGGTTTCCTCTTCATTCTATTCAACGCAGTGGTAGATATTCTCCTTGCAATGATTGACCCGAAAATTCGCTACTAACAGGGAAGATTGGTTATGTTAACGAAAAAAGAAAATCTCGAAGCGGTCGAGAAGTTTGCAGAGAATTTAGAAGTTGAAGGCCGCAGTTTGTGGCAGGACGCGCGTATTCGTTTTATGCGCAACAAGGCGGCAATGGTCAGCCTGTTTATTCTATTTTTGATGACCTTAGCGGTTATCTTCTTGCCAATGATTGCGCCGTACACATTTGATGACACCGACTGGTATGCGATGCACGTTGGTCCAAGCGCTGAACACTGGTTTGGTACCGACAGCCTAGGTCGTGACCTGTATGTCAGAACCTTGGTTGGTGGTCGTATTTCATTGATGGTTGGCGTATTGGGCGCATTAGTGGCCGTGGTTATCGGTACTCTATATGGTGCGACATCAGGCTTCGTCGGCGGAAAAGTCGACCGTATCATGATGCGTATCCTAGAGATCTTGTACGCGGTGCCGTTTATGTTCCTGGTTATCGTGTTGGTCACCTTCTTTGGGCGTAACATCATTCTGATCTTCGTTGCTATCGGTGCCATTGCTTGGCTAGATATGGCGCGTATCGTACGTGGTCAAACACTTAGCCTACGCAGCAAAGAGTTCATCGAAGCGGCACATGTATGTGGTGTGAGCAAATGGAAAATTATTACTCGCCATATCGTGCCAAACGTACTGGGTATTGTTGCGGTGTACTCAACGCTACTTATTCCGAGCATGATTCTGACCGAATCTTTCCTTTCATTCCTTGGTCTTGGTGTTCAAGAGCCGATGACAAGTTGGGGCGCGCTTCTTCAAGAAGGGTCGCAAACAATGGAAATCGCCATTTGGCAGCTGACTTTCCCAGCCGCATTTATGGTGGTGACGCTGTTCTGCTTCAACTACGTTGGTGATGGTCTGCGCGATGCGCTCGATCCTAAAGACAGATAATGCATTAGAGAAAGATTAAGGAAGCAATGATGAGCTTATTAGATGTCAAAGATCTGCGCGTAGAGTTTACTACCCAAGATGGTATTGTCACCGCAGTTAACGATTTAAATTTCTCGCTAAACCAAGGCGAGACACTGGGTATTGTAGGTGAGTCTGGGTCAGGTAAGTCTCAGACCGTATTTGCGATTATGGGCCTGTTAGCCAAAAACGGTATCATTTCTGGTAGCGCAAAGTTTGAAGGGAATGAAATCCTCAATCTACCAGAAGCGGCGCTGAACAAGGTGCGCGCAGAGCAGATTGCGATGATTTTCCAAGACCCAATGACCTCACTTAACCCATATATGAAGGTGAGTGATCAGCTTATGGAAGTGCTGATGCTGCACAAAGGCATGGGCAAAGCCGAGGCATTCGAAGAGTCAGTACGTATGCTTGAAGCAGTCAAAATTCCAGAAGCTCGCAAACGTATTACCATGTACCCACACGAGTTTTCGGGCGGTATGCGTCAGCGTGTGATGATTGCAATGGCACTGCTATGTCGCCCTAAGCTGCTTATTGCCGACGAACCGACCACGGCGTTGGACGTAACTGTTCAAGCCCAGATCATGGATCTGCTGAATGAGCTGAAGCAAGAGTTCAACACAGCAATCATCATGATTACCCACGACCTAGGTGTGGTGGCTGGTTCATGTGACAAGGTGTTGGTGATGTATGCAGGCCGTACAATGGAATACGGTACGGTTGATGAAATCTTCTACAACCCAAGTCATCCATATGCCGAAGGTCTGCTGAAAGCGATTCCTCGCCTTGATACGGAAGGTGAAATTCTACCGACGATTCCAGGTAACCCGCCAAACTTGCTGCGCCTACCGCCAGGCTGTCCTTATCAGGAACGCTGTCACCGTGTGATGGACCGTTGTAAGCAAGATACACCAATTCTGACTCCATTTGCCGATGGCCGTCAGCGTGCATGTTTTTCTGATTGGGAGGCTTGGAGCAAATGAGTGTAGATAAATCGCTATTATTGGACGTAAAGAACCTAAAAGTTCACTTTAATATTGCCGCCAAGTCAGCTTGGCCATGGGCAAAACCGGCCAAACTTAAAGCCGTTGACGGCGTTAACGTGCGTTTGTACGAAGGTGAAACACTCGGTGTCGTTGGTGAGTCTGGCTGTGGTAAGTCAACTTTTGCCCGTGCCATTATCGGTTTGGTAGAAGCCACTGACGGTGATGTGATGTGGTTAGGTCAAGATTTGACCAAGATGCAAGAAGTGCAGCGTCGTGAAACTCGTAAAGAGATTCAAATGATCTTCCAAGACCCGCTTGCATCACTTAACCCACGTATGACGGTCGGGGACATCATCGCTGAGCCGCTAGAAACGTTCTATCCGGAATTGTCTAAGGCCGAAGTGAAAGATCGCGTTAAAGAGATGATGGCAAAGGTGGGTCTACTGCCTAACGTTATCAACCGTTACCCACATGAGTTTTCTGGTGGTCAGTGTCAGCGTATCGGTATTGCACGTGCCCTGATTCTTAAGCCTAAAATGATCATCTGTGACGAACCGGTATCTGCTCTGGACGTTTCGATTCAGGCTCAGGTTGTTAACCTATTGAAAGAACTGCAAAAAGAGCTAGGTCTTTCATTAGTCTTCATCGCGCATGATTTGTCAGTGGTCAAACATATCTCTGATCGCGTACTGGTAATGTACTTAGGTAACGCGGTTGAGCTGGGTGAAGCCGAAGCCTTGTTCGCCGATCCAAAGCATCCATACACTCGTGCTTTGATGTCTGCAGTGCCTATTCCGGATCCTAAGCTTGAACGCAACAAGCAGATTGAAATGCTTGAAGGAGACTTGCCTTCACCTATCAGTCCGCCTTCTGGCTGTGTGTTCCGTACCCGTTGTCCACAAGCGACCGAGGTTTGTGCTCAAACCAAGCCAACCATTCAAGGCAACGACTCTCACGCAGTATCTTGTTTACATGTGAGTGTTTAAATGTTGTATTTCTAACAACGTGTTGTTAATAGAAAGCGCGACTCCAAAAGGGGCGCGCTTTTTTTATGTCTAAAGTTAGTTTGGAGGGCTTCAAAATATTCGAACATCTAAACCAACTGTCTCTAACCAACCAAAGCCGAATTATCCCTATACTGTCTGTAAAGAAACTGATTCGCGTAGGAGTGGAGAATGGGAAAGCTAGTAGACGGTGTATGGCATGATATCTGGTACGACACCAAGTCGAGCAATGGTAAGTTCGTTCGTGAAGATGCCGGCTTTAGAGACTGGATTGAGGACGATGCGAGTGCTAAGTTCCAACCTGAGTCTGGCCGATACCATCTCTACGTCTCTTTGGCCTGCCCGTGGGCGCATCGCACCTTGATCTTCAGAAAGCTTAAAGGGCTAGAGCCTCATATCGAAGTAACAGTGGTGTGTCCTGACATGCTGAGTGAAGGTTGGCAAATGGGATTGCCAGAGCCCTTGTTCGGACACACGCGTTTGCACCAGATTTACACTCAAGCCAAACCCGATTACTCAGGTCGAGTGACAGTACCAGTATTGTGGGATAAGAAACACAACAGTATTGTGAGCAATGAGTCGTCAGAAATCATCCGCATGTTTAACTCGGCATTTAACGGTTTAACTGGTAATGACCTCGATTTCTATCCCAAGCACCTGGCTGAAACCATCGACCAGTGGAATGACTTTATCTATCCTAATGTGAATAATGGTGTCTACCGCTGTGGATTTGCTACTACGCAAGAGGCGTATGAGCAAGCCTATGAACAATTGTTTAACGCGCTAGATAAGTTGGAATCGCACCTAGCGACGCACCGATACTTGGCAGGAAAGCAGATCACAGAAGCGGATTGGCGTTTGTTTACCACCTTAATCCGTTTTGACGCGGTATACGTTGGTCACTTCAAGTGCAACAAAAAACGCATTGTCGATTACCCAAATCTCAATGGCTACATGAAGGAGCTGTATCAAGTGCCCGGTGTTAAAGAAACCACGGATTTCTATCATATTAAACGCCACTACTATTTCAGCCACACCGGAATCAACCCGACACAAGTGGTACCCAAAGGGCCAGATCTCGATCTCGATTCGCCACATGGGCGAGAGGCTCTCTAGCTCCAACTATTCAACCCAAAGCGCCGTGTCCATGGCGCTTTTTTGTTTCATCTTTTTATCATCGACCGATGTCCTATCACGAGTACGCTAAGAATAAGCGCCGTCTGACTTTGTTTGCTCAAACTTGTTTAGCGGTCACAACTTAAATTGCCTGTTCACATAAACTAATGATATCGCGAACGATCTTTTAGCGAGGGGTTAATGGATATTGATCAGTTGGTCAGTGGCGATCATCTTGTTTGGAACCTGTTTATCGCATTGATGCTTGGCGCGATTGTGGGCACTCAACGCGGGTGGGTGATGCGCAACAATCAAGAGGGCAGCCGTGTTGCGGGGATAAGGACCTTTTCATTGGTGGGACTGCTCGGCGGTTTGATTGGTGCTGCGGCAGAAATCTATTCCCCTTATCTGATTGGCTTTGGCCTCATCGCTTTAGTGACTCTGGCCTGCATTGCGTTTGTCGTTCAGCAACAAAAGAGTAAAGACATCAGTATTACTGGTGTGGTCAGCTTACTGATCACTTTTGTCAATGGCACCTTGGCGGTGTCAGGGCAAGTGGTGGTTGCAGCGGCGGCGGCGGTCATTACCGCTGTGGTTTTGGACAACAAGAGAGAGCTCCACCAAGCGCTGCAACGTTTACAGGAGTACGAACTCGATGCAGCGCTGCGCCTGATGCTTATCTCAGTGGTGTTATTGCCGTTACTTCCCAACCAGACATTTGGTCCGTGGAATGCGCTTAACCCATATGAGATGTGGTGGATGGTGGTGCTGATTGCCAGCATCTCGTTCGTCGGCTATTTCGCGATTAAGATTGGCGGTGCGAAACGAGGGATTCTGTTCACCTCGGTTTTTGCAGGTCTCAGTTCTTCGACAGCGTTAACACTGCAGTTTTCTCAGCTTTCAAGAGAGCAAGAGGGGATCAGCCCGCTGTTAGCGAGCGGTATTTTGCTCAGTTGTGGTACCATGTTTCCCCGTCTTTTAATTGTGTTATCGGTGATCAATCCGCAGCTAGTGAGCTTAATATGGCCGGTAATCGTGACTATGATGGTTGCCATCTATGTGCCCGCTTGGTGGATTTGGCGCGCGTGCCAGATAGAAAAAGTAGAGCAGAGTAATAAACAAACCAATCCACTTGCACTGCAATCTGCGCTGTTTTTTGGTGTGGTGCTCGCGATAATCATGCTGTTATCCCACGCCTTGTCGAACTGGCTGGGGAGTACTGGTGTATTAATTTTAGCAGCGCTATCAGGCATTACCGATGTCGATGCTATTTCACTCGCGTTGGGCCGACAGAGCACCCAGAGCCTTGCCGTTTCCACAGCAGCTCAGGGTATTATTCTCGCTGCGTCCGTCAATACCTTAGTGAAGATGTCGATGGTGGTGGCGATTGGCCATCGAAAGCTATGGTTGAGAGTCGCCCCTGTGATGACCACAAGTGTCATCGCTGGAGCGGTAACACTACTACTCACGCACTGACGTTGTGATACAAAAAAGCCCTCGCGAGGAGGGCTTTTGCAGTTAAGTATCGCGTTTAAAGGCGATTACTTTTGTTCTTGGTCAGCTTGGATTGCTGTTAGAGCAATCGTGTAGACGATATCGTCAACCAAAGCGCCACGAGACAAGTCGTTCACTGGCTTACGCATACCTTGTAGCATTGGACCAATCGACACTAGGTCAGCACTACGCTGTACTGCTTTGTAGGTCGTGTTACCTGTGTTCAGGTCTGGGAATACGAATACGGTCGCTTTACCTGCCACTGGAGAGTTTGGCGCTTTAGAAGCCGCGACGTTTTCCATGATGGCTGCGTCGTACTGAAGAGGACCGTCGATAACAAGATCTGGACGTTTCTCTTGAGCAAGCTTAGTCGCTTCACGTACTTTATCGACGTCGGCTCCCTTACCAGACTCACCGGTCGAGTAAGAGATCATCGCTACGCGTGGCTCAATGCCAAAGGCGGCTGCAGAGTCTGCTGATTGAATTGCGATTTCTGCAAGCTGCTCAGCGGTTGGATCTGGGTTGATCGCACAGTCACCGTAAACCAGTACTTGGTCAGGCAGTAGCATAAAGAAGACTGAAGATACGATAGACGCATTTGGTGCAGTCTTGATGATTTGGAACGGAGGAACGATAGTGTTCGCCGTAGTATGAACTGCGCCTGAAACGAGGCCGTCAACTTCATCATTTTCAAGCATCATAGTGCCAAGGAAAACAGAATCTTGCAGTTTCTCGCGAGCCACCACTTCCGTCATGCCTTTCGCACCACGAAGCTCAACCAAGCGAGCGACGTAGTTATTGCGCACCGCATCAGCGTCGATGATTTGCACGCCAGCACCCAACTCAACACCTTGCTGCGCTGCAACGCGGCGAATCTCGTCAGGATTACCTAGCAATACACATTCAGCAATACCGCGCTCGGCACAGATAGCCGCTGCTTTAACGGTACGAGGTTCATCACCTTCCGGTAGTACGATACGTTTACCTGCTTTACGTGCCAGCTCAGTTAACTGGTAACGGAACGCTGGTGGACTTAGGCGACGAGACTTCTGCGTGCCTTCTGTCATTGACTCAATCCAGTTACCATCAATGTGGCCAGCGACGTGTTCATTGATAAACTCGATACGCTCTTTATCATCTGCAGGGACTTCAATAGAGAAGCTCTGTAGATTCAAAGAGGTTTGCCAAGTGTTACCTTGCGCCTTAAAGATAGGTAGGCCAGTATCAAAGGCTGGTTTACATAGGCCGACAATCTCTTGTGGGATGTCGTATCCGCCGGTAAGTAGTACAGCACCGATATCAACACCATTCATAGCAGCCAGCGCGGCAGCAACGATGACGTCTGGGCGGTCAGCCGAGGTGACCAATAGTGAGCCTGGTTTAAAGTGCTCGATCATGTTTGGTAGTGAGCGTGCACAGAAAGTGATGCTCTTAATACGGCGCGTGTTGATGTCACCAGGATTGATGATATCTGCGTTCAGATGCTTCGCCATATCGATAGCACGAGTAGCGATAAGGTCGATGCTCCAAGGCACACAGCCCAAAACGCGAATAGGAGAGGTGTTAAAGATCTCCATCACTTTCATTTCGTTTTGTTTGGCGCTGTCTGCATCATCAAAGATTTCAGATAGGTCAGGGCGAGTACGACCTGCTTCATCAACCGGCGCGTTCAATTTATTGATGATAACGCCGGAGATGTTTTTGTTCTTAGTACCACCGAAGTTCGAACATGCGACTTCGATACGCTCTTTAAGCTGCGCAGGGTTATCGGTACCTGGTGTAGCAACTAGCACGATTTCTGCACCAAGTGTTGCTGCGATTTCCGCGTTTACTTGGTTTGCGAATGGATGCTTGCGAGTTGGAACCAAACCTTCGATAAGCGTAACGTCTGCGTCTTTATTGATCTGGTTGTAACGTTCAACCACGGTTTCTAGCAGCTCATCCATGTTGTCGTTACCGATCAAGCTCTCAGCAATAGACATCGCCATAGGTTGACCGATTTTCATATCGCTGTTGTGACCAACGATGGTTGAGGTTAGATCTGGTTGATCGCCGCCACTACGAGGTTGGCAGATAGGCTTGTAGAAAGAAACTTTAACGCCTTTGCGCTCCATAGCGCGAAGAACACCCATGCTAACACTAGTAAGACCAACACCAGCACTGGCAGGGATAAGCATAATAGTACGAGACATTCGTAGAGTACCTTTAGCTATTGGGATAAAAGCTTAGCTGAGTATCTTGAGGGCGATATCTCAATTAAGCCCCTTGGTAAGAAAACCGGCTGACGTTGTGTCAGCCGGTTAAGTCAATTAAAGACCTGCTAGACGAGCAGTGTCTTCAGCGATAACTAGCTCTTCGTTAGTCGAGATAACCATAGCTGGAATGCGGCTGTTTGCTGTTGTGATAGTGCCTTCGCCGCCGAAACGTGCTTTTAGGTTCGCTTCGTTGTCGAGTTCGATACCGAAGATAGCAAGACGGTTAAGAACCATTTCACGGATAGGGCCTGAGTTCTCGCCGATACCGCCAGTAAAAGTGATCGCGTCTAGACGACCTTCCATAGAAGCGGTGTAACCTGCTACGTACTTAGCTAGACGGTGACAGAATACGTCCATTGCACGAGTGGCTTCTTCTTTCTCACCGTAGTTGTCTTCAACGAAACGACAGTCAGAGGTCACTTCGGTTAGACCCGCAAGACCAGACTCTTTAGTTAGCATGTTGTTGATTTGCTCAACTGAGTAACCTAGCGCGTCATGTAGGTGGAAGATGATTGCAGGGTCGATGTCGCCACAACGAGTACCCATCACTAGGCCTTCAAGAGGAGTTAGACCCATAGAAGTATCAACAGACTTACCGTTCTTAATTGCACAAACCGAAGCGCCGTTGCCTAGGTGACAGTTGATGATGTTTACTTCTTCAACTGGCTTGTTAAGTAGGCCTGCTACTTCACGAGTGATGAATAGGTGTGAAGTACCGTGCATGCCGTAGCGACGGATGCCATGCTCTTTGTATAGCTTGTATGGCAACGCGTATAGGAACGACTCTTCAGGCATAGTTTGGTGGAACGCAGTGTCGAACACGGCAACATTCTGCAGCTCAGGGAAGTTTTTCTTCGCCGCTTCGATACCGATGATGTGTGCTGGGTTGTGCAAAGGTGCGAATGTTGCAGCGTCTTGAATACCTTTTAGTACTTCGTCAGTAATAAGTGCTGACTGAGTAAACTGCTCACCGCCGTGAACGATACGGTGGCCGATAGCGCCTAGGTTCGCTTTAAGCTCTGGCTTAGAAGCAAGGATAGTCTCTACCATAAACGCTAGTGCTTCTTCGTGCGCAGCACCTTCGCCTAGTTGAGCTTCGTGTTTACCATCAAGCTTCCATTTGATACGTGCTTCAGGAAGATGAAGACATTCAGCGAGACCTGACAAGTGCTCTGCACCTGTTTCTGCATCAACAACAGCAAATTTAAGAGAAGAACTACCGCAGTTTAAAACTAAAACTAGCTTAGACATGTGTGACTACCTGTAACAATCAGTTAGGATGAAAATTAACCACAAGAATAGACGATGCAGAAAAAGCTGCGCACTAATCTTGGTCAAAAAAACTTCGAATTCCGTATATAAAAGACAGTGGTGATCCTGATCACCACCCATGCATCCGCTGCAGAAAGGTCTCTAGAGTTGCTTAAATTGTAAATAACGGCAACAATGAGATTGTGGGTCCGCAAAGGATAACGATAATAGGCGATAATAACAAAAAAATTTGAAAGAATATTAACTTTCATCAATTTTTTGTGCCAATAGTTGAAACTTTCAACTTATTTTTAGTTCGGACCTATTGCTAAGTGAAGTGAGAGAGCCCTATGAGTAATAAAGTCGGTATCGTTCATAGTCTACGTGATGGACAAAAGTACATGGATACTTGGCCAATGCGTAAAGAATTGAGCATGTTGTTTCCCGAACAACGCATTATCAAAGCGACCCGCTTCGGTGTTAAGGTTATGCCAGCGATAGCGGCTATCAGCGTTCTTACTCAAATGGCGTTTAATAACTATCAATCTATGCCTCAAGCTGTGATCATTGCTCTGTTCGCAATCAGTATGCCTATCCAAGGGATGTGGTGGCTCGGTAACCGCGCTAATACGCAACTGCCTCCGTCACTGGCAGGTTGGTATCGAGAAATCCATCAAAAGATAGTAGAAAGCGGTTTTGCACTTGAGCCAATGAAATCTCGACCACGTTATAAAGAGTTGGCTCAAATCCTCAATCGAGCGTTTCGCCAACTGGATAAAAGCGCGTTGGAGCGTTGGTTCTAAAAGAACAGTTTCGAGAACGCTTCGCTTCGAGAGTTGAGAACGGACTTCGTCCTGTGAGAATTTAGAAAGGGCTGCGCCTTTCCAGAGGTGCACGCGCTATAACTGCTGAGCAGATATCTGATACCGAGTTCTTTGTTAGGGACTTATGTCTAAAATACATAATAAGGTTGACGCTGTAATGCCAATCTTCCAAGGTTTGCTCGCATCTCGCATCTCGCATCTCGCATCTCGCATCTCGCATCTCGCATCTCGCATCTCGCATCTCGCATCTCGCATCCGATACAAAAAACGCTCACCGAAGTGAGCGTTTTCTTATATTTATTAAGGCTCAACCTTAGTTGAACATCGCAATGGCTTCTGCAGGATCGACGTACTCAAGATCGAAGCTTTCTGCAACTTCTGGGCAGGTCAC
>JBCAXU010000044.1:0-27789 GCA_038533895.1 Pseudomonadota bacterium
AAAACCGGCATACGTTAATAGCGTATCTAGGGTTCAAATCCCTATCTCTCCGCCACTATTCAGAAAAGCCCGCTGTATTCAGCGGGCTTTTTGCATTCTGCTAAGTCTTACTTGCCATTTACTTTTGCGCTCATCACAGAGCGGGTAGTGAAACCACTCTGTCCACCGATAACCGCGTTATTATTGTGATAACATCAAGGTATACAGTGTTCAGGTAGATTCAAAGCATGGAAAGCACCGAAAAATACGATCACTTAGTCCATATCAAGAGCCATGATGAGCTGGCTTTGTATCAACTGATCCCAAACGTGGTTTGGTTTTTTGACCTCGACAAGCATGGCTGGTGGTGGGGAAACCAAGCAGCAGTAGAGTTTTGGGGCTTGGATAATGTGCAGCAGTTGATCGACAAGGATTTGTCTGGTGATACGCAAGGGGCTAAGGATAGAACCGCACAAACCTTTGAGCTAGCAGCGAAAAATGGTCTGACTATCGACCCTTGGACCACCTACCCAAACGGCAAACCGAAAACCGTATTTATGATGCACCGAGCGGTGTTACTTGGCCCCAACAAACATCGCGGCATCATTGCTTTCATCAATGAGAAAGTAGAGTTAGGTGAGCAGCCGGAAAACCTTTTATTGGTTGAAGCTATGCGCTATACCCGAGTGGCAGCTACAACCTTTACTGAAGCCGGCGAAGTGGTGATTGAAAACCCAGCGGCTACCGAAACCTACGCACATCTCAATACCAGTCGCACCCCTGATGAGACGAGTACCTTTGTTGCGCGCTTTGCCTGCGCTGAACAAGGGCGAAAATGCCTGGCAACCGCCATCGAACAACAAGGGGGGCGATGGGACTACATCATGCGCACTGCTCAAGGAGAGCGGCAACATTCGTTAGATATTCGTCGCACCCGCCACCCTCTTACCGGCGAGTTCTTGTTGCTGGTGGTTGAGTATGATGTGACAGAGCTCTACCAAGCACTTGCTGAAGTCGAGCAAGCACGAAAACGCCTTCATGATATCGCGATGACCGACACGCTTACCCAAGTTTCGAGCCTGCACCATATGCAAGAAGTCGCCAAGCAAACACTCATCGACGCAACACGTGAAGGGGAAGGGGTTCGAGTGTTGTTCATTGATCTCGATGGTTTTAAGCAGATCAATGACAAACATGGCCATGATATTGGTGACGAAGTGCTTAAAATCGTCGCGCAGCGGATCAAATCCGTCATTCGTGACACTGATATGCTCGCCCGAATCGGTGGTGATGAGTTTGTCATCCTTCAGGCTGGTGCAAATGATACGGAGAGCATCGCTCAGCGCACGCTCAGCACCTTGGCTGAGCCGATCAAAGTGCAGGGCAACATGGTAAAAGTGAACGCCAGTATTGGTATAGCCTCTTACCCCGAGCAGGCCGACAATCTAAAAGATCTTCTCAAAATCGCTGATGACGCCATGTACAAGGTGAAAAAGTCAGGCAAGAATGCCTACGCGTTTGCCGAGGGCTGTGATTAAAGACTAGTCGCAACCGAATAGACCTCGAGTGTAAACCTTATCTAAAACATCGATTGTTTCAGCGAAAATTTATTAATTTTTAGTGTCATCTTGACCCTATCTATCTTCGTTGGGAAATCTAGGTTCAGAGCTTGCTTTTGATTTTACAGAAGAGTTTGGCCTAGCTAATCAGCCAGGTTTTTTTTATGAGGGGGAGATGAGTCGAAGATGGATGTAGTATTTAGCTGGGATAAAACGCAAGAGCTGCCTCTAATAAACTGGAGATAACCATGTTCCGGATCATCGCTCAGTTGACTAAGTCTTACGGCATCGCCACCATGTTTTCTAAATACTTTGCGATTTTTTCTTTTTCTAAGATTGAACACGCTTCAAAAACACTCAACTCAGCATCAGTGCCTTGAGACTCAAATGATTCGAGTCGACATTTGTGCTCAATCATAGACAACCAGAGTTTATAAGTGATTCTATTTGCTTACTTTTTTCTGGGAAGTATTCCAATGATTTCTGATGTAGATTATCTATGCGAGTGGAGAGTTCACTGGATTCACGTTGATACTGTTCATTGATATGAGCAAGTTGTTCTTGTTCTACTTTATTAAAATCAGCATTTACAGATAAGGATGCTGTAAATAGCAGTAGTAATAAAATAATTTTTAGCGTCATCTTGAGCCTTTCTATCTTCGTTGGGAGCTCTAGGGTCAGAGCTTGCTTTTGCCATTATAGAAGAGTGTGGCCTAACTAATAAGCTAGGCCCCTTTTGCATTAGGGTTAGCTGAGTCAAAGATGAGTGTAGTATTTAGCGGAGACAAAACGCATTAGCTGACTCCTAGTGCAAAAAGGTGCTTATGGGTCTTCCTTTACAGACACTTCAACATATTGAACAACATCTCCCAGAGCAAATGTTGAGCTGCTATCAAAAGTAACCTCAGCATCATCATATATCGAAAAGTCAAACGTCCCTGAAACCCAAACGCCGTTAATCAATGCATTGCCATTTTGTACGTAGACATCTGAAGTACATACGTTGCAGTCGTTGCGTTTGACCGCAGTCACAGTCCAAATTTGGTTTGTTGGAACAGTGTATAGCTGTAAGTTGTTTAGTTGCTTGGCAACTAAGGAAAAAGATACACACAGAAGTGCAAGTATAAGCAACCTTTTTACCATTTCTCATATACTCCTTTATGATATACCTTGAGTTCACACTTTCTTCTATTAATAAGCCCTTGCATTACCTCACCTTGAGATTTATTCCACGCAAGCCAAGCTCGTTCTAGGTTGTTTCCGTAAGAAGGTGCTACCCCGCCATTGACAAGTTTTAAGACTGATGAGTTTTCGAAGTTTGCTGGCCCTATGTTGTAGCACAGCAACACCAGTGCATCATACTCGTGTTGCTTCACTTCGGAAGTCACAAGTTTAGAAACTCTATCTTCATATACTGGAAGTTTACGTAGAAAGAGTTCGTCAGCCTTACTTTCATCAATTCCATTTTTATATTTTGGCCATTCAGTTTCTGGTATTAAATAGCCGTAACCTATCGTTGCTCCTTTTACATAAGTTGAAATGTCCTCTCCTGTTTGATCGTCATATGGGATTAAACGTAGTTCTTCGATGTTTTTGAGTAGTTGTAGACCTTTTTCCGACAGGCGGAGCATGCTGGTCTCATACCTCCCCCCCTCAACAAGTGCTTCGTCCAACCCTAAGATAGTACCTTTGCCGACAATACCATCGACGGCGCCCACTTGGTAATCAGGGTGGGTGGTGTTGGTGGGCTGGTAGTGTTCTTGGAACAGCTTAACCTGACGCTCAGTCGTGGGACCAAAATGGCCGTCGGCGCCTGCGTTGCCTAGGTCAAAGCCCAGTTCTATCAAAGCGTGTTGAATAAACACAACTTCATCGAGTTTTGAACCTTGCTTATAGGAAGGAACTTCACGGTTCGCGAGCTTTTCGAGTGGCGGCGATTGTTTGAGTAGAGATGACTTTAGAATCGGTGTTTGGTGGTGTTGCTCATCACTAGAGGCACTCTTCGTTTGACTAGCAGGTGTGGCAGACACGGCTTGTGGTTCGTCTTCAGCTTGCGCTGTTTCGGCCGCTGGCACGTTAAGCGTAGTGATCACATTGGCCGTGGCGCTTTGTTTTGAGGCGTTAACCTCTAACGGCTTTAATTCTGAAACTTCAATGGCATTGGCGAGTGTTTTTGGTAGCTCCGCAACTTGGCCTGCATAGCCGCTGCCACTTCCCGCGCTTCCTCCTGAGTTTAGATTGACGCCAGCCCCTGAGAGATGAACGCCTGCAGGATCGATCTTCACGAAGCTTCCAGCCGCTTTTAACGTGATTTCGCTACCAGCTTCGATCACCACTTTGTTGCCGGCTTTGATGTGGATTTCAGAGCCTGACTCGTTCACCCATACTTTTCCCGTTTTGAGGTGCAAAGCGCCTTCAACGACTAACGTTTGGTCTTTACCGACTTGGGTGCGCTTGTCACCTTCTACCGTTTCGTGTCGATTGTTTTGCACCCGCTCATAGTAGTGGTTGCCAACACTGAGATGCTTATCATGTTTGATATGGGTAGTTGCATCGTTTTGAACTTCGGTATCAAAGTCTTTTTGTGCATGAAAAAAGATTTGTTCTTGGTCTGCTTGATCTTCAAAGCTCAGCTCATTGTAACCTTCACCTTGGTGCGTTTCGCTGCGGATAACAGTTTTAGTTTTGTGATCAGGGAGCGAGTAGGGTGGAGTATTGGTGACATGATAGGTTCGCCCCGTAATGATCGGCTGATCTGGGTCGCCATTTAAGCACTCTACAATAACCTCATGGCCCACTCTGGGTATGGCCATAATGCCGTATTGGCTACCTGCCCAACCTTGCGATACGCGAACCCAACACGAGCTGTGTTCATCGCCCTCTGAGTATCGGTCCCAGGGCATTTGGACTTTAACTCGACCGTATTCATCGCAGTAGATTTCCTCTCCTTCAGGACCAACGACAGTGGCCATCATCGGGCCGTCTACAACCGGTTTGACCATCGGCTCTGACTGCCAATTTTGCTCGCTCGATATTGCAACAAACTGGTTGTGGTATGTGGTTGCGCCAGAGCCTGCTTCTTCTTCGAGTGCTTGAGGCTGAGTGCCCTGATGCGTGGCTTTGACGACTAGCCACTCACGGTTGAGGGACGTCTCTGGGTGGTCAATGAGCGGTAATCGATAACCTGGCTGAACGGCTGCTACATTGCTTTTACAGTGGGCAAGCTTTGCATCACGACGCAAAAACTCAAGCCGGGCGGTGTTGATCATTTTGCCTGAGGCATCGCTTTTAAACCGGCCTGGCGCATCGAAGTGTTCATAATCTTGGCTCTGATAGTCGAAATCTGTGGCGAGAGCCGTTTGCTGAAATGAGTAAGTGGGCTTTTTAAAACTCTGGTCTTTCAGTAGCACAGAGCTCGACGCAATTTGGGTGTCAACACTGAGGCTAGATATATACTCTTGACTGGTTTCCGTACTGCTTAGTCCATTGTAGGCGACTGGGGTCGTCATTGTTGGCAAACAAGAAGTGCTGTCACTAAACAGCAGAGTATGCTTGCCCTGCTCAAACACAAAACTATACACCATGCCTTCTTCTGCCGCGATCCTATGCAGGAAGTCCAAATCGGTTTCACGGTACTGAACACAGTATTCGCGCTGCGGATGGTTGTTTTTTAGTGAGAATGCGAAATCATCAATATTCATCTCTTGCAGCAATATAGAGATAATTTCAGGGACGGTATTGAACTGGAAAATGCGACTGTTTTGGCGCAGAGACAGACGTTCGAGTGCTGGTACTAAAGTCAGTGCGTAGAAGGTGTGGTGATGTCCGGTGTCGCCCTTTGAAAAACTGCGAGCAATGCCGTGAACGGTTTTCACCCGTACGGAGTCACGATATAGATTGAGTTGTACCGACTTATCAACTACATCCTCGGCAGTGAGCCGAGCATTGCGGCTGGCCAGTTGAATATCGTAGTAATAGCCATTGCAGAGTTGGCCGTCTGCTTGAGTATGGTGAGAGAGAGACTCGCTACCGTTGAACTCTCTGACGACAAATGCTTCAGCGTCGAGTCCTTCAACAGTGAGATTGAAATTGAGTTTGGTCATAAACTTCGCCCTAGGTAATCGCCACTACCAACCTCTGTTTGGCACTGCATTCAAATTTGGCTTAACCAGATCGGTATAAAACCCTAATCAAGACACATCCGCTAGCTGCGTCTTGATTAGGGTTGTCAATAGCCCACCTAAAGGTGGGCTAAAACAAAGCGTTAGATTACGCTTCGATAGGCTTACGCCAGTCGTCAGAGCCAGACGTACCTGCGTTAACGTGATCCCACGTGATCTTACGGTAAGACATTGACACAGTTAGGTTCTGTGTGAAGTCAGCCATTGAAGGATCTTGACAGTGTGGCATTTCGCAACGAATGTCTACGATCGAAGCATTCTCTAGCTTAGTGGTAAAGAAGTTCTCTTGTTTACCTTCGATTGAAGTGCGGTACCACTTTAGCTCAACAGTCTTCATTTTTTCGCCAGAAGAGAGTGCGTTGTAAAGTAGTGGTACTGCTTTGTTTAGAGAAACAGTGAATTGGAATGGCTTGTGAACACGTTGGCCTGAAGGTTGACCTGATTGAGGGTCAGTTGGAACGGTTACGACGTGGTCAAACTTTTGAACCAGCATTTCATCTTCGTGACCTTCTACAAACGAATCACCGATAGAATCAGCAGTACATGCGCCTGCAGTAATTAGACCCTGAGTTTCACCTTCGATAGAGATATAACATGGAGTTGGCATAGCAATCCTTTCCTTTAGTGTGTTTGTTTAACATGTGAATGTGATGACTAAAGGGCAATTGTTATGCCTGATTTTAATATTGTTATATATCAATCACTTAAGTTTTTGGGCTTCGTCGGCTGAGCAAGTTTTTACCTAGCATAAGCAAAAACACGTTGTTCAATGAGCAATATGTTGTGATCCGTTATCCACGTTGGAAAGGGCGCAGCAACTGATGTCCGAAGACATTGATCAACGCTCCAGTTACAATCAGACCACCGCCAAGGAAGGTCCATATTGATGGGATTTCATTAAAGATCCACACACCAAGCAGCGCGGAAAAGACGATCTGAATATAGGAGTAAGCGGAGGCTTTACCCGCAGCTTGAGTTTGCATCGCTTTGGTCAATCCGTACTGACCAATCTGAGTAAAAATACCCACTAGGACTAACAACAGCGTCAGATAGAGGTTGGGCCAAACAAAGTTATCCCAAATGAGCAGCAAGGAGACAGGCAGTGCAATCAATGGAAAATACATGATGATCACCGAGCTGTCTTCGGTTTGGCTCAGTTTACGCACGATAACATAGGCAATCGAGCTCCCAAGAGCGCCAAGTAGCGCCGTTATCACGCTAAACAGCGGCAGTTCATACTCTATCCCACTATTTAGGCTGGGCTGAATCATGAAGCCAAGTCCAGCCAAGCAAAACACGATGCAGATGATAGTGGAAGTTTGAATTCGCTCTTTCAGAAAAACCAACCCGAGCAACGCGGTAAACACGGGGTGAACATATTGTAAGATGGTCGCCTCAGCCAAAGGTAAAGTCGTGACTGAATAGTAAACACACATCAGGGCAAAGGTGCCAATAACGCCACGCACAAGCAGCAAAGGCTTGTTATTGCCCCAGGGCGACAGTCTCTTGCGTTTGACATCAAGATAGCTGATGACCAGTGACACCAAAGCGCGCGCCGCTACGATTTCAAACACTGGAATGCCATATTGGCTAACATACTTGACGCAGGCTGACATCAGCGCAAACCCCAGCGCAGAGAGCAGCATGAATCGAACCCCAACTGGGACTTGAGTGTAAACTTGGCCAAGCATGGTATCGCCTTGATGATAATCGTTGTTAGCCAGGCAGGATAAAGGATGTCGCTTAGGGTTGCCAGAGAAACTCAGCGGTCTAGATGGCTTGACTGAGTAAGCTAGAAGGCCACCATAGCATCACAGTCTATCTGCAGCGTCAGCGACTATGTTTTCGCTCAAGCTCGTAGGCATTTTGATATACTTTTGAAAATTATCGTGAGTCTGTGATTTGTTAAGGAAATCTACTTTATGCCTATCTCCCGCCGGATTTGTTTTTTGCTGCTGTTTGTACTCGTTGGTTGCAGCTCACTGCCTGATGAAATCGTTCACTCTAATCAAGCGGCTTCAACGGTTGTAGATACAAGACTCACCCAGCTCAATGACAGTTATTGGCAACTCAATACAGAGGCAGGGGACAGTGCTGTGGTCCTACAAAACAGCGGTTGGGATGCTCTGGCGCAAAGGCTGGCACTGGTTGATGCAGCGCAAAGTCATATTGATATTCAGTATTACATTTGGAACTCAGACCAATCGGGGATCTACTTGGCGAATCGCTTACTCGCGGCTGCGGATCGCGGCGTTAAGGTGAGAATTATGCTTGACGATATCAACTTAGACGAACGAGAGTCTCTGCTGATTGCCTTCAATTCGCACCCTAATGTAGAAATCCGAGTGTTCAACCCCATCCCAACTCGCACCGGAGTGGCTAAGTGGCTGAATGTCTTGGGAGATTTCTCTCGATTGAATCGACGCATGCACAATAAGTCATTCACCGTTGACGGCACGTTCTCCGTGGTCGGTGGGCGCAATATCGGTGATGAATACTTTGACTTATCTGAACACCTCAACTTTCGCGACCGAGATGTACTGGTGATGGGTGATGTTGTACGAGATATTCTATCCGGTTATAACCAATATTGGGACAGCACATGGTCCTATCCGGTTGACTTGCTTGGCAAATCTCAGGAGGTTGATTTAACTTTTCTGTATGAAGCCAGCGCTCCTCGCTATCGCGGCTACCCGCCACTACCATTAGGAGAAACTCAAGCCACGCAGTTTTTAACTGATCTTACACGCGAGATGACCGTTGTCGGCGCTGAGTACGTGATTGATAATCCTGTTCCAGATGATGTTCGCGAGGACGATCAGCCCAAAAGAACGGCCCGATACTTGACTGAACTTGCCAATCAGTCGACTGAAGAAATCTTACTCGAGTCGGCGTATCTGGTGTTCGATGATGGTCAATTGGATGGTTGGCAGGCACTGAGCGAGGGTGGTGTGCGTATCCGAGCGCTGACTAACTCTATGGCGGCGAACGATTTGGTTACTAACCACTCCGCCTATGCGGGAAGGCGCCAAGATATGCTTGAACATGGCATACAACTGTTTGAGCTGATGCCGGATGCACCGGTATGCCTTCAATCGACTCAAGACGAGTTAAAATGCGCGCCAAATGTGGGCTATGGCCTCCACTCTAAATCTGCAGTGTTTGACAATAACATCGCCGCCATTGGTTCATTTAACTTCAATCTTCGCTCTACCTACCTCAACAGCGAATCGCTATTGATAATACATAACCCAGAGGTTGCGAGCGCGCTGGCTGCCGATATTAACGATGCGATGAGCGAAGACAACAGTTGGCGCTTAGAGTTGAAAGAGGATGCCGTGTATTGGTACGCCAAGGATAAGAGTTCGAATACAGAGCCTGATACTGGTCATTGGCATCGCTTCCAATCTATGTTTCTACAGTTGTTGCCAATTGAAAAGTATTTGTGATGTTGGTTAAGCGCATATTAGGTGGGTGGCCTGTGGTGCAGTTAGCAGTACTACAAATCGCTGCGAGCCGGTGCTAGACTGCGCGTGGTATTTTACTGAGAAACATAGGTAACCTGATGAATCCAATTATTGCATTGTTGAAAGAGAACAATATAAGCGATGAACAAATCAACCAACTGTTCCAAACGCTAACGGATAATCCATTGGCGGCGATGGCGACGCTTGGCCAACTTGGATTACCGCAAGATAAGCTGCAACTGTTGATGGGCCAAGTGATGCAAAATCCCGCGCTGATCAAACAAGCAGTAGAAGAGTTAGGGCTGGATTTTTCTAAAGTGGAGCAGGCGAAAGCCAAACTTCAGCAGCCATCTTAATGGCAAGTTCTATCACTCAATAGGCCGTGCAATAGCGCGGCCTGTTTGTTTATAAAACAAAGCGAAGGGTGACAGCAACAAACGCATGGTCGCTGGCGTTTTTATCTTTTTCGTAGGCAGGATTGATCAGGTGTTGATCAAGCACCGTTACGCCGATCACATCAGCTAACGATTGGGCTGAGTGAGGTTGAAATTCTTGTGACAGCAAAATGTAATCAAGCACGTTGCCGGTACTGAAATGATAATGAGTAGCGGGTCTATCGGTAGGCACCGGATTTTGCAGCTCCCAGCAATCGGTCAACGCCAATGTCGCATCGTCCGAATCGATTGGGCTAATTAGCGGGGCAAGCGTATCACTGCTTAAGCTTTGATTAAAATCACCCATTAATACGGTCGGCATTGGGCGCTGTTGATACTGCTGCTGCATAAACAGCCTTAACAGCAGCGCTTCCCACCCTCGCTGCTGCGCCGATAACCACCTTCCTACCAAAGGTAGCGCACTCTGTTCATCGATGCTCTCTGTCGCCCGCTGTGACTTTAGGTGGCAAACGTAAACACCAACTTCACCAATGTTAGGCACATCAACAATACAAAAAATGGGTTGCCGGCTAAACGTAGGCGGCGAGATTTGATATCCCTGATGGATGGAGCAGCTAGGAGTGACGGCTTGTACGTGTTTCAATGGGTAGCGTGATGCCACGGCCACCACTGGGTGTGAAAAAATGTACTCATCCGCAACCTCAGGGGTGTCGACCGTAGCAAAGTAGTGGTAACCCATTTGCGCCATCAACGTCTTGGCAGCATCAATACTAAACACTTCTTGTAAGCCGACAATATCGGCATCAAGCGCTAAAAGCTGTTGTTCGGTCCAGCGGCACTTGTCGAGCCACTGCTCCCGCTCATAGATATTATCAAACTGATAAAACGCATTAGGTGGCTCGACAAAGTTAAACAGGTTGGCTGAAGCAAGCGTTAATGTTTGGTTGGTCAGCAAAAGGAGTCCTTATGTCTATAGTACTCCATCAGTGTAACCAATCTGTGCGTCACTTGCTTTATCCTCGCGAAGTTTGAGCGTTATTTCGCGTCAAAACTTTGCATGAATTTCGCCTCGGTTCGAGAGTGACAAACTCCATCAACATAGATGTCGCTTTGCAGTGTGTGCATCCTCTGCTTACTGTTTAGGCAGTGAGCCTTAACCCAAACAACAGAGTTGAGCGGGATGGGTTTAAGAAAACGCACATTTAACTGTGCTGTCATGGCGTAAATGTTTTGAGCAAATAAACAATGTGTCATGGCTGAGTCGTGTAAAGTGGTGATTAAACCGCCTTGCATGACATCTTGATAGCCTTGCACTTTTTCTGTTGGTACAATTTTACCTTCAACCCCTCCATCCGACGTTAAAGTAAAGTCAATGACAGTGTGACGGCTAAAAAAAGGCTGACAGCACACCGAACATTGTTGGTGATTTTCTGGAATCTGGATAGACATAAAAATACCACTGGATTAGAGAATATGGCTCGACCAAAGAAAGAGCGAAATATATGCGGAACCGCGCCGTATGAGTGCTTCAAACCAAACGGGGTGCCTCTGTCAAAACTCAATCAGATCAATCTACTCGCAGATGAACTTGAAGCGATACGCTTAGCCGATCTTGAAGCATTAAGTCAGCTTGAAGCCGCGACTCGTATGGGAGTCTCTAGGCAGACGTTTGGCAATATCGTGAAACGTGCGCGAGCCAAAGTCGCTCAAAGCCTTGTTCTTGGTCAGGCGATCATCATCAGTCGCGAATCATAGTTCTCTCTTTCGGCTCATGAATTTGATAGAGCCGATGCGAGTGCTCATCACATGTGCTCACGCAATTACATTCTTTTTCTATCTTGAGCGTCGCGAGCCCGCCACAACTGCCTTGTAGGGTTTTTCGTTGCAAAATGACACCGACTGCCATCAACACTATCACGCCTAAAAGCACTAAAAAGCACAGTATATATGTCATCTCTTTTTCTCAGGTAGGGTGGCGCGTTCGAAGGTTTTTGTCAGATGCTTCATCGTTGTTGATGAAAGTTTGTGGGCCTTAAGCTCGCCGTTATAAGAAGGGCGTTGTAATCGATGCGAGACAGAGTGCGTTGCGCAGCCGTGTTTTTTGCTATTAGGTGATGGCCGTGCAAAGTCGAGACTTGTCACTGGAGTCAAAACACTTTGATCAAACCTCGTTATGTCAAAACCGCGCGGCGCATTTAGCACTGCCACATTAAGCGTTAACAAGGTGTTTAGCATATTAGTGCCTATTGAGCGAACAACGACAGCATCTACTTGATTGTCTCTCAATGTCTTAATCCAAAACTTCTTGTGACTACAGCAGCTTGAAGGCTCGGGAAGCTCGATCATACGTTCAGTTTGGCTCTGACTATCCCAAAGTACTATCTGGGGAGCTTTGGCAAAGTGATTGGATAGAGACAACTGGCGACTAGGAATGGCAAATAACATTGGATTCTCCTTTTGATTGAGGAACAACATTACTGTATAAATTATTAATAGCATATGCCAATAATAATTTATGGGAAATAAGGATCCATATAACGCAAAATAAAAAAGGCAAACCGAATGGTTCGCCTTTTGTTGTTCAAGTTAGTGTCTAACTTAGTTATCTGTGATCATTGAACAAACTACTCTTCGTAGTTGTCGATGCTTGGACAAGAACAAATCAGGTTGCGATCCCCGTAGACGTTGTCGACGCGGTTCACCGTTGGCCAGTATTTCCAAGATTTGGTGGCTGGTGATGGGAAACAGCCAATTTCACGAGAGTATGGGCGATCCCAGTCGTCTTTCGCTAGGTCAACTTGGGTGTGAGGCGCGTTCACCAGAGGGTTGTTCTCAAGCGGCCATACACCTTCTTTTACCTTGGTCATTTCTTCACGAATCGCAATCATCGCGTCACAGAAGCGGTCGATCTCTTCAAGATCTTCTGATTCTGTTGGTTCGACCATCAGTGTGCCCGCAACAGGGAACGACATGGTTGGCGCGTGGAAACCGTAGTCCATTAGACGCTTAGCGATGTCTTCTTCGCTGATACCGATTTCATCTTTCAGCGGACGAATGTCGATAATACATTCGTGCGCGACGCGGCCATTTTTACCACGGTACAGAACCGGGTAGTGAGGGCGCAGGCGCTCCATCATGTAGTTGGCGTTTAGAATGGCGACTTTGGTTGCATCGGTTAGGCCAGCTTCGCCCATCATCGCGATGTAAGCCCAAGAGATTGGCAGGATAGAAGCACTACCTAAGTCAGCCGCTGAAACGGCAAATTCTTCGCCTTCAACACCATTTTCGATATGACCTGGTAGGAAAGGCGCTAGGTGCGACTTCACACCAATAGGACCCATACCCGGACCACCGCCACCGTGTGGGATACAGAAGGTTTTGTGCAGGTTCAAGTGAGAAACGTCAGAGCCAATCAGACCAGGAGACGTGAGGCCGACCTGAGCGTTCATGTTGGCGCCGTCTAGATACACTTGACCGCCCGCGGCATGAACCATCTCACACACTTCTTTCACTTGCTCTTCGTACACGCCATGCGTTGAAGGGTAAGTGATCATGATGCTTGATAGGTTTTCAGCGTGTTTTTCGATTTTCTCTGCTAGGTCGGCAATATCGATGTTGCCATCTTCATCACACTTAACCACAACCACTTTCATCGATACCATTGATGCTGTCGCTGGGTTGGTACCATGAGCTGAGCTTGGGATCAGACACACGTTGCGGTGGCCTTCGCCTCGGCTCTCATGGTAGCGCTGAATCGCAATAAGACCAGCATACTCACCTGACGCGCCCGAGTTAGGCTGTAGTGAGAAGTCATCGTAGCCAGTGATTTCACACAGCTTCTCTTTCAGATCTTTTGCTAGCGCAGAGTAACCTGCCGCTTGTTCGATTGGTGCAAATGGGTGGATAGAGCCAAACTCAGGCCAAGTGACAGGAATCATCTCTGCGGCAGCGTTGAGCTTCATGGTACAGCTGCCCAGTGGGATCATACCGTGAGTTAACGAGAAGTCTTTGTTCTCTAGCTGCTTTAGGTAACGCATCATCTGCGTTTCGCTGTGGTGCGTGTTGAATACTGGGTGCGTTAGGTACTCAGAAGTACGACGAAGCGCTTCAGGAATCGCTGCAAATTCGTTGCTCGCAATTTCTGATGACAGTGCGTTTACGTCTTGTTCTACGCCAAATACGGCAAATAGCGCTTCAACGTCAGCAACGGTTGTTGTTTCATCTAAGCTAACACCGAGTTGAGTTGGCAGTTTGCGCAGGTTGATGTCAGCTGCTTGAGCCTTGGCGTACAGCGCTTCAGTCTGTTCACCAGAATTGATGGTGATGGTATCGAAGAAGCTGTTGTGAGCTAGCTCGAAGCCAGATTTAGTTAGACCAGCAGCAAGGATAGCTGTCATGTGGTGAGTACGACGAGCAATAGTACGCAAGCCTTCTGCCCCGTGGTAAACCGCGTAGAACGATGCCATGTTTGCCAGCAGCGCTTGAGCAGTACAGATGTTTGATGTCGCTTTCTCACGGCGGATGTGCTGCTCACGAGTTTGCATCGCCATACGTAGTGCTTGGTTACCGTTAGCGTCGATAGACACACCGATAACACGACCAGGCATCGTACGTTTGTGCTTGTCACGTGTCGCCATAAATGCAGCGTGTGGACCACCGTAACCCATAGGGACACCGAAGCGCTGTGCTGAGCCAATTACAACGTCTGCGCCCATTTCACCCGCAGGTTTAAGTAACGTTGAAGCGAGTAGATCGGTAGCAACCGTGACTAGGGTTTTGTTGGCTTGTGCTTTAGCGATGATGTCAGTCAGGTCGCGAACTTCACCCGTTGTGCCTGGGTATTGAACTAGCGCACCAAAGACATCTTGCTCTGGGAGCGATTCTAATGAGCCGACTAGGACTTCGAAACCGATGTATTTAGCACGAGTTTTCACCACTTCAAGAGTTTGTGGGTGCACATCATCGGCGACAAAGAACACGTTACTCTTACTTTTGCCAGCACGCTTACATAGAGTCATGGCTTCTGCAGCTGCGGTTGCTTCGTCAAGTAGCGAAGCATTGGCGATGTCCATTGCCGTTAGATCCATCACCATCTGCTGGAAGTTTAGTAGCGCTTCCAGGCGGCCTTGCGAAATCTCTGGTTGATAAGGGGTATATGCCGTGTACCAACCTGGATTTTCCAGCACGTTACGCAGAATCACGTTCGGCGTGAAGGTGTTGTAGTAACCTTGACCAATAAACGTACGTTTGATTTGGTTTTGATCGGCAAATTCGCGCATGGCAACCAGCATGTCTGCTTCGCTTTTCGCTTCGGCCAGTGTCATCGGTTTTTCTAGGCGAATTTGCGCTGGAACGGTTTCATCAATCAACGCATCTAGGTTCGCAACGTTGATCGCGTCCAACATTTTCTGTTGGTCAGATTTGTTTGGGCCGTTGTGGCGAGCAACGAACTCATTTTGTGTGCTGAGGCTTTGAAGTAATTCAGTCATTGTCCTTTACCTAATCCATCGTTCGGCTATGGGGGTCATTACTGACACTATTATTTGTACGTCCGAACTTTGAAAAAAAGCTGCCTCTGAAACAGGGGCAGCCTTCCTAGTTGTTCCTAATTACTCATCGTCGATTGAGTTTAGGTACTCTTCTGCGTCTTTCAGACTGTCGAGCTCAGATGGGTCAGACATCTTCACTTTGACGATCCAACCGCCTTCGTAAGGTTCTTCGTTAATAAGCTCTGGGCTATCTTCCAGCTCTTCGTTGATTTCGACAATTTCACCTGTGATAGGGGCGTAAATGTCAGAGGCTGCTTTTACAGATTCAACTAACGAGAAGCTATCGCCTGCTTCGATTTCGTCTTCTACTTCTGGTAGGTCAACGAAAACCACGTCGCCCAGCATCTCTTGAGCGTGCTCTGAAATACCGATAGTTACTGTGCCGTCACCGTTGTCACGTACCCACTCGTGGCTATCTGCAAACTTCAGTGTGTTGTCCATTGCTTATTCTCCAAAATAACTTTGATTAAATTGTTTATTGGTAAAGTGGGAAGCGAGCACAGAGTGTTTTCACTTCTTTGCGAACGCGTTGCTCAACTTCTGCGTTGCCTTCAGGGTTTTCAACCAACCCGTCGAGTACGTCGCCAATCCAGTTACCGATAAGTTTGAATTCTTCAGCGCCAAAGCCGCGGCTTGTCCCCGCAGGCGTCCCTAAACGGATGCCCGATGTAATCATAGGCTTCTCTGAATCAAACGGGATGCCGTTTTTGTTACATGTGATCCCTGCACGCTCTAGGGCTTCTTCCGCTTTATTGCCTTTGAGGCCTTTAGGGCGAAGGTCGACCAACATCAGGTGCGTATCTGTTCCGCCAGTCACAATGTCACAACCGCGAGTTTGCAACACTTCAGCCAGAACTTTTGCGTTGTTGATCACTGAATCGATATATGTCGAAAATTCAGGGCCCAACGCCTCACCAAAGGCGACTGCTTTTGCGGCGATCACGTGCATCAGTGGTCCACCTTGAAGGCCAGGGAATACCGCTGAGTTGATTTTTTTGATGATATCTTCGTGGTTGGTCAAGATCATTCCGCCGCGAGGTCCACGTAGTGTTTTGTGTGTTGTCGTCGTTACAACGTGGGCATGAGGTAGCGGACTAGGGTGTGCACCAGTGGCGATAAGGCCCGCGATGTGCGCCATGTCGACCATCAGAATCGCGTCGACTTCGTCAGCGATTTCACGGAACTTGGCAAAATCGATGGTACGCGGAATCGCACTACCACCAGCAATGATCATTTTAGGTTTGTGCTCCACCGCGAGTGCGCGCACATCATCGTAATTAATTTCTAGGGTGTTGCGGTCCACGCCATATTGGACGGCATTAAACCATTTTCCAGAAAGCGCAGGGCGAGCGCCGTGAGTTAAGTGGCCGCCAGCGTCTAACGACATACCAAGGATAGTATCGCCAGGTTGCAGCAACGCCAGTTTCACCGCGCCATTCGCTTGTGCACCAGAGTGAGGTTGAACGTTTGCGTATTCGCACTTAAACAATTGCTTGGCGCGCTCGATAGCGATCGCCTCAACCGTATCAACATGCTCACAGCCACCGTAATAACGACGGCCCGGATAACCTTCTGCGTATTTATTGGTTAGGCAAGTGCCTTGGGCTTGCATTACTGCTTTAGAAACAATGTTTTCTGAAGCAATAAGTTCGATTTGTTCGTTTTGACGAGTAAACTCTGCTTGGATTCCAGCGAAGACAGCATCGTCGGTAGCAGCAAGGTTGGTAGAGAAAAAGTTCTCTAAGCTGTGATTTTGAAACGGTTTGTTCATGGTAGATGACCTTCCATTCGTGCCTAAGAGGAGTTGCGCCTGTGGGTGGCTCTCTTTGGCTCTGCTTTTGTTACTGTTCTTATCTACGTAAGACCAGGGTGAATATCCATACCCCAAAATCGTGGGAAAAGCCGATTCCAATGGTTCGCTTGAACAACGTTTGGTCTCGGAAATCGCATCTCTACAACTAACAAGTTGGTAACATAGCGGTTGTCGCCACAACAATCAATAAAAAATTTCCTATTGGAAACAAGGTTTCTAATTTTGTTAGCGAGAGCACGGTTTATTTCTTGTTCACGTCTTTCCTCTACTATTCGCTTGGGGCACAATGAAAATCACACAGGATGTAGCTACATATTTAAGAGGGAAGCATGCCCGAAGATATCTATGACGAGTATCCGTCGTTGACTCTGGCAAAAGAGTCGGTCGATGAAAACATAGAGCCATTGAAGCTAGGACAGCGGATAAAAGAGATCCGTGGCAAGCTGGGCATTACGCTAGAAGAAGCAAGTCAGCGCACCGGTCTGGCGCGATCTACGCTAAGCAAAATCGAAAACGAACAGATCTCTCCCACCTTCCAAGCGATGCAAAAATTGGCGATGGGTTTGCAGATTGATATGCCTCAACTGTTTGAACCACCAAGAAAAAAAGTGGCGACGGGTCGAAGAGATATCACCAAAGCGAGCCAGGGAAAGCCGCATCCGACCCCAACCTATGAACACGAACTGCTCGCGACTCAACTGTCGAACAAGAAGATGATGCCGTTTAAGAGCCAAGTGCATGCGCGAAGCTTTGAGGAGTATAGTGATTGGGTTAGGCATGACGGTGAAGAGTTTTTGCTAATACTGTCAGGTTCGGTGATGTTCTATTCTGAGTTTTATGAACCGGTCGAACTTAGTGAGGGAGACAGTGTGTATTATGACGCCAACATGGGACATATGTTGGTTTCGACCAGTGACAATGACGCCCATATTTTGTGGGTGACGGCCAAATAGCTGTCTGTGGTTACGAATTTCTTATAGTGAAAGCAAACGTTTGCTTTTGTTGTTCAAAAGAGTAAAATGGCGCCGCTTTGGTGATGATACCATCAAAGCGGCGTTTTTTATTTGCTTGTTAAGATGTAAATATGATGTTAAACATCACACTTTGAACGCTTCTCAACGTGTTAATCGTGCAAATTCTCTCCACCCGTGTTTATTATTGGAAACAAGGTTTCCTTGCATGGAAAACGAACCTGATAAAATGGAGACAACAATGACTCAAGATCTACTAAAAACCCCTCTACACGCGCTGCACATTGAAGCGGGTGCGAAGATGGTTCCTTTCGCTGGCTACGATATGCCTGTCCAATACAAGCTTGGCGTAAAGAAAGAGCACTTACACACGCGTGATGCGGCCGGTCTATTTGATGTATCGCACATGGGTCAACTGCGTTTACATGGTGAGGGTGCGGCCGCGTTTATAGAGTCATTAGTGCCAGTCGATATTATCGACCTCCCATCGGGCAACCAACGCTATGCGTTTTTCACCAATGAGCAAGGCGGCATCATGGACGACCTGATGGTGGCTAATTTGGGTGATCATCTTTTCGTGGTGGTGAATGCGGCGTGTAAGGAGCAAGACATCAATCATCTAGAAGCTCACCTTCCTTCAGGTGTGGAGCTAGAGGTCATAGACGATCGCGCGCTCTTGGCACTGCAAGGCCCTAAAGCGGTTGATGTACTAAAAAGATTCAATCCACAAGTCGCAGACATGCTATTTATGGATGTGAAGAAGTTAGAGATCTTAGGCGTTGAGTGTATTGTCAGCCGCAGTGGTTACACTGGTGAAGATGGTTACGAAATCTCAGTACCAAACACGCATGCACAGGAACTGGCGCAAAAGTTAACGGCGGAAGAAGAAGTTGAGTGGATTGGTCTTGGTGCTCGTGATTCTTTGCGTTTAGAGTGCGGTTTGTGTCTGTACGGTCACGATCTCGATACCACCACCACACCAGTCGAGGCAAGCCTGCTTTGGGGTATTCAGAAAGTCCGTCGTCTTGGTGGAGAGCGTGAAGGCGGTTTCCCAGGCGCTGACGTAATCCTAAAACAGATCGAAAGCAAAGATGTGGTGCGTAAGCGTGTTGGCTTAGTGGGCCAAACTAAAGCACCAGTACGTGAAGGTGCTGAGCTGTTCGATGCTGACGACAACAAAATCGGCGTTGTAACCAGTGGCACTGCTGGTCCAAACGCTGGTAAACCTGTGTCTATGGCTTATGTGCGTGCCGATCTCGCTTCGATCGGTACTGAGCTGTTTGCTGATGTGCGCGGTAAGAAGCTACCGATGACGGTTGAGAAAATGCCATTCGTACCGCAGCGCTATTACCGCGGCTGATGGCAATAAGTAAGGAACGATTTGCGAACCAAGCCTCTCTTTTGAGAGGTTTTTTTTTCTTGAAATGAGGTACTATCCAACAGCCCAGTTGTAAATTTAGAGTGAATCAAATTGATTCATTATGGATGATATTGATGATAAAAAAAATATTATTAGTGGCAGCGATGGCTGCGACAGGCGTTGGTGCTGCAGAAGTTACCCCTTATATTGTAAATGGAAATGACATCAACGGGGATAAGTACCCATCGTTTGTTAGTCTGTTTTACGACCGTATTGATTATGATGGTATTCACGGCACCGGCCCATACTGTGGTGGTACATTATTAGATGACCAACATGTTTTGACTGCTGCGCACTGTGTATATGGTGATAGTGAAGGGCAATTGTTCACGTCGGTAGTACCTCAGCTCGACTATGAGTATGATTTTCCGAGCACGGTTAAACAGCGTGTGATGGTAAACGCATACTATTACCCGAATGATTATGATAACGATACACTCGCCAACGATATTGCGATTTTAAAGCTGTCTGAGCCAATAACAGCGGTATTTAGTTATGCTGACTTAGCGCAAGCAAGCGATGAAACCAATTATCGAGTGACTAGCCCTGTCCAAGTATTTATGGCAATAGGGCATGGCAATACTGAAACAGGTATTGACCTAAGTAGTGCCCTGCAAGAAACTCAACTAAAGTACGTAGAGAATGCTGACTGCCATGCATATTCTAATGCTGATACTAGTGATAACCTATGTATGACAGGCGCTGCTGAAGTTGTGTACGACAATGCTGTTTGTCAAGGTGACTCAGGTGGTCCATTGTTTTGGGGTAACAAACAGGTTGGCATTACCAGTTTTGGGCCTCAAGTGTGCGGTGACCCCAACATGACACCAAACTCTGTTTTTACTGAAGTTTCACACCACTACGATTGGATTCAATCAGTACTTAGCGGTAATGAAGCGCCAAAAGTGAGCATCTCGGATGCTCAAAGAAATAGTTTTCTAAATCCATCTAGTGGCGGCGGCGGTGGCTCGCTTGGCTGGTTAACTTTGGGGCTAATGGTCCTGTTTGGTTTTAGACGTAGCACGAACAAGTAATCTAACCTAGCTCCCTCAGCGTAAACTAAACTATAAGACAGGGTTTGTGCTGAGGGATGTTGGATGAGACGCTTATTTCTTTTGGTCCTTTTAGGACTTTCAGTTTGCTTTAAAGCTTTTTCGATTGAAATCCAACCCTACATCGTCAATGGTTCCGACGCCAATATTGTTGACTATCCCTCTTTCGCGAGTCTGTTTTACCGAAATGGTAATAGCTACAGTGCCTCTTCCTACTGTGGGGCGACCATGATTAACCCGCAGTATGTACTTACCGCGGCGCACTGTATCTATGGTGACAATAATCTAATGTTGTACACCGTGGTGGCGCCGCAGTTGGAAGATGAAAGTAACTTTTTGTCTACTCAGCAAGCAAAGGCCGAGGCCTTCTACTATCCCGACAACTACCTCGATTCTGAGGTTGAGCGTTGGCCAAATGACATTGCTATTATCAAACTGGAATCACCGTTAGCCGTCGGAACATACACTTCTTTGCTCAACACGACCGTCAACAACTCGTTTGCGCCCAATGACAACTATAAAGCCGTGGGACATGGGTATATTGCTGAAAACGACTCGAGCGGAACCCGATTACTCGAGACGTCACTCACCTACGTCAATACGAGTAACTGTCAAGCGGTGTTTGGCAGCAAAATCACCTCAAGCCAACTCTGTTTTGATGGCGCTTTGGGGACGACATTCAAGAACGCGACCTGTAGTGGTGACTCTGGCGGGCCCGTCTACTGGTACACAGGCGGTCAGTATGTACAAATCGGCATCACCAGCTTTGGTCCGGCGACTTGTGGCGACCCGAGTGCTAATGTGATCGCGGTCTTTACTGATGTTTATGATTACCAAGGTTGGATATCGCAAGTTATCAACGGTCTAGCAACACCGAAAGCGTACGTGGAAACGCGCAATGGACTGCGCGTTCTCATCAATAACGACACCGGTGGTAGTGAATCGACACAGCCTCAATCTGAGGGAGGAGGCGGTGGCGGCTCGATACCGCTTTCTACGCTGGTCGCTTTAGTGCCTCTGGCGTACTGGCGTTTCACCGCTAAGCGCTGTTGGTCGCTAAATTAACCCTCTTCTTACAAATGAGAATGTCAAATTAAATTCATGAAAGCTATTGGTTTTTTTGTGACTGCTCTCTAATTGGCCTTCTTCAACCGGTTGACTATTCTTCCTCAAGCGATAGCTTTAAGTCGGAAGTTTGGTTAGGTAGGGATTAACGTTATGGCTAGCAATGACATCTATAAAGTCACACTCATTTCTGATGTGAGTATGCAATCAAAACTATTAAAAGATTCATTGGAACAAGGGCTCGATCTACAGGTAAGCATAATCACCGCGGATTCGCTAAAAAACTGCGCATCTGGGGAACCGCTACTCGGTAACTTAGTACTGATTGATTATCACTACCTAGATAGTGACAAGTTTGAGAGTTACCACTTTGCTAAAGGACAGAGTCAAACTACGGTGAAAGAAATTGTGTTTAACTGTCCATCGGATGCCCCTTCAAGCGAGCTGTTTAAGTGGCGTAACCTGGTCGGGGTATTTTATCTCGATGATGAACTGCCATTGTTGCTCAAAGGCATGGAGAAAGTGATGCAAGATGAAATGTGGCTATCACGTAAAGTCGCGCAGGATTACATCGAGCACTTCCGCTGTGCTCATAGCGTCACCAGTTCACAAGCCTATGCAAACCTGACCAAGCGTGAAAAAGAGATCATGCGCTTGCTTGGACACGGCGCATCGAATATTGAAATCGCCGATGAACTGTTTGTCAGTGAGAACACAGTCAAAACTCACTTGCACAATATCTTCAAAAAGATTAACGCCAAGAATCGCTTACAAGCCTTGCTATGGGCAAACAACAATATCTCCCTCGAGGAGCGGGTTTAGTTACTAACGAGTAAAGGTCTGGTTATCCAGACCTTTTTTCTGTGCGCGTGCTTAGAACACACAGTGTTTGGCATAGCTGGTCGCTTGGTTTGCACTCCAGTCACCCTTGGGTGTTTGCTCCATATCATCACACCAAGCTTCACTGCCGATAGCATCGAGTAACACGCAATGCTTGGTGTAGTCGACCGCATTTTGCGCGCTCCATTCCCCTTTGTTTTTCTGGTCCATTCTGTCACACCACGCCTGTGTACCAATTTCTTGTTGGCAACCGGTAAACAGTAATAATGCGCTGATTGAAATGAGTGTCTTATTCATCTTTTTGGTCCATATCTTTTTGCCGCCACTATACCGTTTTTTCCTATGTCGTGTGTTCAAACTGGGTAAATTTGTCGCTTTTTTTCGGCTGATATTTTTATCAATCAGTGATAGCGATCACTTGCTGCTATCGAGTTAAACCCATGGAAAAGATCCAATTCACATTCTGACTCTCCGCCACTCGCATTAAAAAAAACAGCTATTATTATTTCATCGAAACGTTTCGATTGGTGTTTTATCGCGAGTTTTTCGCTGACATCCAACACTGCTAGTCGAACAAAGGTCTATTTTAAAAGGTCGATGAGATGAAAAAACACACCCTACTGAACTCAGAGTTGTCCTATTTGACAGCGACGCTCGGTCATACTGACGAAATCACCATTTGTGACGCAGGGCTACCCATCCCGGAGCAGGTGCAACGAATCGACTTAGCATTGACTCATGGCGTGCCTTCGTTTTTAGAGACAGTGCGAGTGATCTTGTCTGAATCTCAGATTGAAGGGGTGATCATTGCCGAGGAATTTAAAACCGTAAGCCCAACGCATCACGAGGCGCTAATTAAAGAGCTGGATGCGGAAAGTCTGGCGACGGGTAAGGCGATTGCCATTCGCTATGTCAGCCATGAAGATTTTAAAACGCGTACCCAACAGAGCCGTGCAGTGGTACGTACCGGGGAGTTCACACCCTACGCGAACGTCATTTTTCAAGCTGGCGTTGTGTTTTAAGTGACGCAACAGGAAGGAAGCACTATGACTCAAGCCATATTACAGCTGAGTTCGATCGAAAAGGCGTTCCCTGGAGTGAAAGCCTTAGATAAAGCGAGCCTCAATGTTTATCCCGGCCGCGTAATGGCGCTACTGGGTGAGAATGGCGCTGGCAAGTCAACACTGATGAAAGTGTTAACCGGCATCTACAGCTTAGATGCGGGGAGCATTCACTATCAGGGTCAGCCAGCCGCGTTCAAAGGTCCACGTGATTCGCAGCAAGCGGGTATCAGCATCATCCACCAAGAACTGAACCTGATTCCAGAGCTGACCATCGCAGAAAATATCTTCTTGGGCCGCGAATTCACCAACGGATTTGGTGGTATTCAGTGGCAGAAAATGTACGCAGAGGCCGACAAGTTGTTGGCGAGACTGAACGTAAAGCACAGCTCCAAGACCTTGCTCGGTGATTTGAGTCTTGGTGAACAGCAGATGGTGGAAATCGCCAAAGCGCTGTCGTTTGAGTCTAAAGTCATCATCATGGATGAGCCGACCGACGCACTCACGGATACTGAAACCGAATCTCTGTTTGCGGTGATCAACGAGCTGCGCGAACAAGGTTGCGGCATTGTGTATATCTCACACCGTTTGAAAGAGATTTTCGAAATCTGTGACGATATTACCGTACTGCGTGATGGCAAATTCATCGGTGAGTGCCAAGTGAGCGATACCGACGAAGACGGCCTGATTGAAATGATGGTCGGCCGTAAGCTCGATGAGCAGTATCCACGCATTGATGTGCGCCACGGAGAGACTTGTCTGGAAGTGATCGGATTGACCGGTTCGGGTGTGCACGATGTCAGTTTTACCCTTAAGCGCGGTGAGATCCTCGGTATCTCAGGCTTAATGGGCGCAGGTCGCACTGAGCTGATGAAAGTGATCTATGGCGCGCTGCCTAGTGAGCGCGGCGTGATCAATCTCGACAACAAAACCATTAATCCAGTGTCGCCTCAAGATGGCTTGGCCAATGGTATCGCCTATATCTCAGAAGACCGTAAAGGGGATGGCCTGGTATTAGGGCTCTCCGTCAAAGAGAACATGTCACTTTGCGCGCTCGATAAACTGACCAAAGGTGGTCGAATCCAACACAATGACGAAGTGGTGGCCGTCGAAGACTTCATCAATTTGTTCAATATCAAAACGCCGACAAGAGACCAGATTATTGGCAACTTGTCGGGAGGCAATCAGCAAAAAGTCGCGATTGCGAAAGGCTTGATGACCAAACCTAAGGTATTGATTTTAGACGAGCCAACCCGAGGTGTGGATGTCGGTGCGAAAAAAGAAATTTATCAACTGATCAACAAATTTAAGGCCGATGGTATGAGCATCATTCTGGTTTCTTCCGAGATGCCTGAAGTGCTCGGCATGAGTGACCGCATCCTAGTGATGCACGAAGGGCGAATCAGTGGCGAATTTGCTGCCCAAGACGCTGACCAAGAGAAACTACTCGCCTGTGCCGTAGGCAAAAAGATTAATGAGGAAGCCGCATGAGTACCGATACCATGAGCAAAACAAATACATCTCACAGCACTAAGCTGTTTAGCAAAGAGTGGCTCATTGAACAAAAGTCGCTGATTGCGCTGCTACTGTTGATTGTTGTTGTCTCTTTCTTAAACCCGAACTTTTTTACTGTCGACAACATTCTAAACATTCTTCGTCAAACCTCAGTGAACGCGATTATCGCAGTGGGTATGACGCTGGTCGTCCTAACCGCAGGTATTGATTTGAGTGTTGGCTCGGTGCTGGCGCTATGTGGTGCATTTGCGGCTAGCTTGATTGCCTTGGAAGTGCCAGTACTGATTGCGGTACCGACGGCACTGTTTGCCGGCGCAGCTCTGGGGGCCATCAGCGGCATCATTATCGCTAAAGGTAAAGTGCAGGCGTTCATCGCAACGCTCGTGACCATGACCTTGCTACGCGGTGTCACTATGGTTTACACCGATGGTCGTCCTATTTCGACAGGTTTTACGGACACAGCGGATGCGTTCGCTTGGTTCGGTACAGGTTATGCGCTGGGTATTCCAGTACCCGTCTGGTTGATGGTGTTCGTTTTTGCTGCCGCTTGGTATTTGCTCAATCACACCCGTTTCGGCCGATACGTTTACGCACTAGGCGGCAACGAATCTGCTACTCGCTTGTCGGGTATCAATGTGGACCGCGTTAAGATTGGTGTTTACGCCATCTGTGGTCTGCTTGCTGCCTTGGCTGGCATTATCGTCACCTCTCGACTCTCATCTGCCCAACCAACGGCTGGTATGGGCTATGAGCTGGATGCCATTGCGGCTGTTGTATTGGGTGGCACCAGTTTGATGGGCGGTAAGGGCCGCATTATGGGGACCTTGATCGGTGCGCTGATCATTGGTTTCCTAAACAACGCCCTAAACTTGCTCGATGTTTCCTCCTACTACCAAATGATTGCCAAAGCAGTGGTTATTTTGCTGGCGGTATTGGTAGACAACAAAAACAAGTAAATCAAAACTAAACTAAATAGGGTCAAGTGACGTGTCTTGACCCACCCTACACAAGGACAGAGAAAATGAAAAAACTCGCAACTCTTATCTCCGCGGCACTACTTTCTACCACTGTTTCTGTATCAGCACAGGCACAAGACACGATGGCTATCGTACTGTCGACGCTGAACAACCCGTTCTTTGTGACCATGAAAGACGGTGCAGAAGCGAAAGCGAAGGAGCTTGGTTATGATTTGATTGTTCTGGACTCGCAAAACGACCCAAGTAAAGAACTGTCGAACATCGAAGACTTAACCGTCCGTGGCGTGAAAGCGATTTTGATCAACCCAACCGATTCGGATGCGGTATCAAACGCGATTCGCATGGCCAACCGCTCAAACATTCCAGTACTGACTCTAGACCGTGGTGCTAGCCGTGGTGACGTAGTGAGTCATATCGCGTCGGATAACGTGGTGGGTGGTGAAATGGCCGGTAACTACATTGTTGAAAAAGTGGGTATGAAAGCCAAAGTGATCCAATTGGAAGGCATTGCCGGTACTTCGGCTGCTCGTGAACGTGGCGAAGGCTTCATGAACGCAGTAAAAGGCAGCGAGATGCAAGTACTTGCTAGCCAGCCAGCAGACTTTGACCGTACTAAAGGTCTAAACGTAATGGAAAACCTGCTTGCTGCTAACCCAGACGTTGAAGCGGTATTTGCACAGAACGACGAAATGGCACTGGGTGCACTGCGCGCAGTACAAGCATCGGGCAAAGACGTCATGATCGTTGGCTTTGATGGTACAGACGACGGTATTGCAGCGGTTAACCGTGGTCAGCTCTCTGCGACTATCGCACAGCAGCCTGATCTGATTGGTGCGCTAGGCATCGAAACGGCCGACCAAGTACTAAAAGGCGAGCAGGTAGAAGCTTACATTCCTGTTCCACTAAAAGTGATTACTAAGTAATTCGCAACCGGCCCTCTTTGCTGCTTTCTGTAAGCCGCAAAGAGGGCAAATAGTCATGGGCTCTGCGCCTGAGAGTCCACCACTATTTCTCCTGTTCACATCTATTGGGCTCTACCGAGCCGAGGACAACCTTATGAATAAGTTAGTGGTTTTAGGTAGTGTTAACGCTGACCATGTTCTTCAAGTGCCTTCTTTTCCTCGCCCAGGCGAGACGTTGCATGGTCGTAACTATCAAGTGATTCCGGGTGGCAAAGGGGCCAACCAAGCCGTGGCGGCGGCGCGCTTAAACGCCGACACGGGTTTTATTGCCTGTGTGGGTGATGATGCGTTTGGCATTAATATCCGTGAAAACTTCAAGATGGACAACATCAACATTCGCGGCGTGAAAATGGAGCCGAACTGCCCGACCGGGATTGCGATGATCCAAGTGTCTGATAGTGGTGAAAACAGCATCTGTATTTCCGCCGAAGCCAACGCCAAACTGACCGCTGAAGCGATCGAGTCAGACTTGGAATCTATCCGCAATGCCAAGTACTTGCTGATGCAATTGGAAACCCCATTATGCGGGATCGAAAAAGCGGCGCAGGTTGCTAAGCAAGCGCGTACCAATGTGATTCTTAACCCGGCGCCAGCGCGCCAATTGTCAGATGAGCTACTCGCTTGTATTGATGTGATTACGCCCAATGAAACCGAAGCGGAAGTGCTAACCGGCATTACAGTGACAGACAACGAAAGCGCTCAAGAGGCGGCCAATGCACTGCACAGTAAAGGGATCGAAATTGTAATGATCACTTTAGGCGCAAAAGGCGTGTGGCTCAGTCAAAATGGTCGAGGTACATTGATCGAAGGTTTCCGGGTCGAAGCGCTCGATACCACAGCAGCAGGCGATACCTTTAATGGGGCATTGGTCACTGGTCTACTCGAGGATTTGCCTTTAGAATCAGCGATTAAGTTTGCTCATGCTGCAGCCGCAATCTCAGTCACTCGTTTTGGTGCCCAAACCTCGATACCATCGCGTGCTG
>JBCAXU010000045.1:0-16716 GCA_038533895.1 Pseudomonadota bacterium
CTTAAGTCTAACGCTGAAGCTCTAGAAGTTATCGCAGAAGCTGTTGCCGCTGCTGGTTACGAACTAGGTAAAGACGTGACTCTAGCGATGGACTGTGCAGCATCTGAGTTCTTCGACAAAGAAGCTGGCATCTACAACATGAAAGGCGAAGGTAAGACTTTCTCTTCTGAAGAGTTCAACCACTACCTAGCTGAGCTAGCTAACCAATTCCCAATCGTTTCTATCGAAGACGGTCTAGACGAGTCTGATTGGGCTGGCTTCAAGCACCAAACTGAACTACTAGGTGACAAGCTTCAACTAGTAGGTGACGACCTATTCGTTACTAACACTAAGATCCTTGCTGAAGGTATCGAGAAAGGCGTAGCTAACTCTATCCTTATCAAGTTCAACCAAATCGGTTCTCTAACTGAGACTCTAGCTGCAATCAAGATGGCTAAAGACGCAGGTTACACAGCAGTAATCTCTCACCGTTCTGGCGAAACTGAAGATGCAACTATCGCTGACCTAGCAGTAGGTACAGCTGCAGGTCAAATCAAAACGGGTTCTATGAGCCGTTCTGACCGTGTTGCTAAGTACAACCAGCTAATCCGTATCGAGGAAGCGCTAGGTGAGCGTGCTCCTTACAACGGTCTTAAAGAAGTGAAAGGTCAAGCTTAATTCTTAGTTGAGTTAGTTTAGCTAAATAGCTTGATGAAACCCTCGCTTCGGCGGGGGTTTTTGTTTTTAGGCTTTGCTAAGTAAGCATGATGAGCCGTTCTGACCGTGTTGCTGCTATACCTAAAAGAAAGCAACCAACTAATCCGTATCGAGGAAGCGCTAGGTGAGCGTGCTCCTCCATGTTTCAAGGAAGCGGTCTTAAAGAAGTGAAAGGTCAAGCTTAATTCTTAGTTGAATTAATCGCTTAACTTGAGCTTTTAACAAAACGCCTCCGGTTTCGGGGGCGTTTTTGTTGGTTGGTAGGTTGTTCGTCATTCCTGAAATGAGGGACGAATTATCTGGAATCTATTCACATAGTGCACTGTAGGTAGATTCTGAATTGCGGTCGTACCTCCCTTTTCAAAATGACTAACCTTCGGAGATTTTAATCGCCTCAACCCGGCGCTTTTCCATCTCAGTTCGAATATCTGCGCCTTTAAACCCATCCTTAATAATATCCTGTACATTGACGGACAGAGCAGCTCGATACGCTTGCTCAAATAGCGCCTTTTGAGGGTATTCAATCTCTTCATAGCCAGTTCGACCGCGGCTATCCGCCATACAACACAGCAAAATGTCCTCTAAGCGTTCCGGTTTACGCCACACATCGAACTTGTTAAGTACTTTGAGCTTGGTTTCTGGGCGAAGCTCAGCCGCTCTATGAATGTTTGAGTGCTGCTCGCAGACCATCAGAGCCAGATCTTTAAACTCGTTGGGGACGCGGATTCGTTCACACAGTTTCTTAATCAGTTTAAGCCCGGTATGACAATGCAGCTTATGGCTTGGCCACTCTGATTCAGGGGTTATACCTTTACCTAAATCATGCACTTGAGAAGCAAAACGAACCGGAAGGGAATCGCTCAGTAGGGCGGCTTGTTTTGCTACAAGAAGGGTGTGAACGCCGGTATCAACCTCAGGGTGCCACTTCTCCGGTTGTGGTACACCAAACAGGGCATCGATTTCTGGCAACACGACTTTTAGTGCGTCACACTGTTTTAGTACGTCGAGAAAGATCTGCGGATTACGAGTGGACAAGGATTTATGCCACTCCTGCCATACACGCTCAGGAGTTAAGTGTTCAAGCTCTCCCGAGTGGCTGATCTCACGCATCATTTTTAACGTTTCTGGCGCAACGGTAAAACTTAAGTGGTGCAGTTTGGCTGCAAAGCGGGCAACCCGCAGCACTCGTAGCGGGTCTTCGATAAAAGCAGCGGAAACATGGCGTAGCAAACGATCCTGCAGATCGGTTTGTCCATTAAATGGATCGATAATGTTGCCGTGCTGATCTTGCGCCATGGCATTGATGGTCAAATCGCGTCGTTCAAGATCTTGCTCTAGGGTTACGTCCGGGGCAAAGTAACAGTCGAAACCAGTGTAACCGCTTGAAGTTTTGCGTTCAGTGCGTGCTAGAGCGTGCTCTTGCTTGGTTCTTGGGTGAAGAAACACCGGAAAGTCTTTACCCACGGGGGTATAGCCTAAAGCCATTAATTCGTCTGGTGTGGCGCCGACCACCACCCAGTCTTGATCGTAGACGTCAATATTTAACAACTGGTCGCGAACAGCACCACCAACAAGGTATCTTTGCACCTAGCTCTCCCTTTTACTTACCTGATCATTGGCTAATCGTGTCAGCAATGGTACTTTCCTTAGCAACAAATGCCCAGAGACGAGAAGTATGTATCTACAACATTTTGCGCTGACCGAGTTGCCTTTTTCTATTGTGCCAAACTCTCGTTTTCTTTATCAGAGCCGACGTCATCAAGAAGCACTGAATCAGATTCAGTCTGGTCTTGGTGAAGGTGGCGGTTTTGCCATGCTTACCGGAGAGGTAGGGACTGGAAAAACCACCATCGCTAAATCAATACTCAACACCCTAGCAGGTAATACTCGCTCGGCACTGATCCTTAACCCTACCTTTAGCGAAATCGAGTTGCTCGAAGCCATCTGTGATGAATTTACCATCAAGTATAGGCCGGGAGCGTCACTTAAGGTGTTGAACCAGACAATTCACCAGTTTTTGCTAGACAACCATGCTCAAGGAATACAGACCTTACTGGTGATAGACGAGGCGCAGCACCTGTCAGCGAATGTACTTGAGCAGTTGCGACTGCTCACTAACCTAGAGACCGAACGGCAAAAGTTGCTGAAAGTGTTACTGATTGGTCAGCCAGAGCTACAACATAAATTGCAAATGCCGCAGTTAAGGCAGTTAGCGCAGCGTATTACTGGACGCTACCACTTACTGCCACTTAATCCAGATGAGACGCGTGATTACATCCGGTTTCGCTTAACCTTAGCGGGAGGCTCGACCGATCTTTTTTCTTTAGCCTCTATCAAATATATCGCGCGGCAAACTCAGGGTATTCCAAGACTGATTAACCTAGTTTGTGATGCCTGTTTGAAGCGGGCGTATGCTAATGGTGATTCTGCCCCCACCCAAGCGACTGTGCGAGCAACGTGTGACGAGGTAATGAGCTTTCAGATGGCCTCGGTTCAGCCCAAGCAATATCAAGCGGCTGGAGCGGAGCGAGTGGTGACAAAAACCTTAGTCGCGCTCAGTGTTTCGATAGGGTTATCTATCTCGGCGTATATGGTTACGCCTCAGTTAGTTGCGCCGCTTTTTGTGCAACAGATTCAGCAAGCCTACCCTCAAGTAGACAATGTGGAGCATATAGAGACTGTGTTTCCAGTAGAGCTAAAACAAAAACTGAGTCAGCCTAGTACTCAAGAGCAAGCGTTGTCGGCTCTATATCAAGTGTGGGGCTATCGTGCGTCTGTGCTTGATCAGCTGTGCCTTGATGAGAGTGAAGCGCGGTTTCGCTGCGCAGTCGAGCAAGGGAGCTTATCTCAACTCGCACAGCACAATACCCCAGTAGTGCTCACTTTAAATGTTGATGACCAGACGCGCTTTGCGGTGCTCTATGGATTGCCAGAAGGGCAGGTTCAGCTACTAATCAATGGTGAGCTGATTGAGTTTGAGCAGCAATGGCTCGCCATTATCTGGCAGGGCGAGTACCGGCGGATTTGGCAAGGTTACTGGCAACAGACTTTAAAACCCGGTATGAGAGGCCAACAAGTGGCGTTATTGGATAGCCACTTATCTCGGGTTCTGGGTCAACCTGAGTCGGCACAACCCATTTTCGACAATGAGTTAAAGCAGAAGGTTGAGTTGTTTCAGCAGTGGCAAGGACTCAGTGTCGATGGTATAGCTGGTCAACAAACCTTGCGCGTGCTCGAAGTGTTGTCGCAGCCTGATGCACCCAAATTAACGGTCAAAGGGGAAAGCACTCATGTCTAAAGTGATGCAGCAACTGAAACATTCCGAGCACCGTCATCTTGAATCTGGTGCTGCGAGCTTTGCTTCAACCCAGCTCTATTCTCCACAAAGCAGACGCAGTCGGGGATGGCGCTATATCGCTATAGCCATCACGCCACCACTCGTTGTTGCTATCGGAGTTGCGCTGTATACCTATCAATCTCAAAAGCAGTCTTGGCTAGAGTCCAATGTTAGTCGAACCATATCGATTGAGGTGCCGTTTGAGTATCAAGTTAAGCCAGCACCAGACTTTGGCCCTTTAGCTGTCACTTATAGGCAGACTCCCTTCGAAGCACCTGAATCGATTCAACAGCAGTTGGTTAGTCAACCGTTAGCGGCAGAGCCCTCAACTGACGAACAATCCACGGTTGTAAATAATGATAGTGGTGCGTCTGACTTGTTGCAGGGGATTGACTTGTCGGAACTTTCACCAGAGTTAGCGCAGCGCTTTGAAGCGGCACTCAACTCATCAACACAGACTCAGCAAAAGCAGACCAGTTCCAAAGCCGCCAATCTTTCTCATCAGCCTGAAAGTTGGTATGGAAAGCTGCCTGCCATGAATTTTCAAACCCATGTTTACTCAAGTAAAGCCGATAAGCGCTGGGTAAAAATCAATGATATTGAATACAGCGAGGGAACTTGGATTGGTGAGCGTGTTGAACTGGTCGAGATTAAACCGCAAGCCTGTTTAATACGCTTTGAGGGGGCGTTAATTGAGGTGCCAGCGCTATACGATTGGAAAGGCTAAATAGTATAAAGGTCACGCTAGCGTGACCTTTATACTATTTGTTGAAAGCTTAAGCCCAGCCTGACGGCGAACGTTTTCTGCGCGGAATGATATGTGGCAGAATCAAGCCGAGTAACAAGCCGATACCCGCAACGCCACCACCGTACATAAAGTACTTCAACAGCAGATCATCTTTCTGAGTATCTAACTTAGCGCGCAGTTTGCGCACCTCTTCTTGCGAGGCCGCCAGTTGTTGGCTCATTTCGCCGTAGCCTTGCTCAAGTTCACTGATTTGGCGGTTGCGCGTTTCTAGGGAGTCGATTAAGCCCGCTTTTTCTTGATCGGCATTCGAGCGCGAGTTAGCCAGCTTTTCTTTCACTTCAGCCAGTTCTTTTTCAAGGCGAGGAAGGCGCAGTGCCATGCTCTCTTGGTTGGTGACAAAGCGGCTTTCTACCCAACCTGTACGACCTTTTTCATCTTGAACTTGGGTGTAACCAGTGTCTTTATTTGTCGACAGTACTTTGACTTTATCGCCAGCATCCACGCTGCCAATAATTCGGAATTGGTTGCTCGGGCCAGAGTGCATATAAGTGAAGAGCTTATCAGAGATATAACGGTTTTGAGCAAATGCAGCAGGAACTGCCAGCATTGATACTAAAACCAAGCAAACCAGTTTTTTCACGGTAAATCCTTTAACAGTCTTTGTTTGGGCTAACTACCCATTGTCTTTTATTGCTAACGCCAAATAGTAAGTAGTTTCTGATCCGACTGCAACAAAGAAGGGAGGCTAAGCCTCCCTTTCTGCGGTTTTGAGCCAATAATGACAGTGAGTTAACACATCACTGACGCAATTGATTAGGCAAACATCGCTTGAATCGCGTAGAAGAAGACCACCGCAAGTAACGCACCTGCAGGCAGTGTCACGATCCATGAAGCAACGATATTACGGACCACGCCTAGGTTCAATGCTGCGATGCCGCGAGCAAAACCAACACCGAGCACCGCACCAACCAATGTTTGTGTGGTTGAAATTGGTAGGCCTGTGCCTGACGCAAGAACAACGGTACATGCCGTCGCAAGCTGCGCAGCGAAGCCGCGGCTTGGCGTCAATTCGGTGATGCCTGTACCAACCGTTGCCATCACTTTGTGACCTAAGGTCGCAAGGCCAACCACGATACCGAAACCACCCAGAGGAAGAATCCACCATGCGATGGTGCTCTTACCTGTGATTTCACCCATATGCTCTACTGTTGACACAACCGCAGACAATGGGCCAATTGCGTTCGCCACATCGTTAGAGCCGTGAGCAAATGCCATGGCACATGCAGTGATGACCATTAGTACGCTGAAGATGCCTTCTACGCCGGCAAACCCATGGTCGTCTTCGCGGCTGGCAAACTTCTTCTGGATGTAAAAGTAACCACCGGCCATGACGATAGCTGAAACAGCCGCCGCCCACATCCAAGCTTCGCCATTTGAAAGGTGTAGACCAACGTGCTTAAGACCTTTCTTGATCGTTACCAGAGCAATAACCATAGTGGTGATAAACATGTACACAGGTACAAAGCGCTTGGCGTTAAACAGTGGTTTTTCGGTATCGAAGATCAGGCGTTGTGCACTGACAAAAATCACATAGGCAAAGAAGCCAGAAATGACCGGAGTGATAATCCAACTACCGACAATCCCCTGAACGCTGCCCCAGTCCACGGCTTCTGTACCGACTGATACACAGGCAAAACCAATGATGGCGCCGATGATTGAGTGAGTAGTAGAAACAGGCCAGCCCATATAAGAAGCGAGCAATAGCCAGGTGCCAGCAGCAAGAAGTGCTGACATCATGCCATAGACCAGAACATCGGGTTGGTGAGCAAAAAGTGACGTTTCAATTACGCCTTTACGGATAGTATCGGTGACTTCACCACCTGCTAAATATGCACCAGCGAATTCAAAGATCATCGCAATGATGATGGCTTGTTTCACTGTGAGTGCCTTAGAGCCGACTGATGTGCCCATCGCATTGGCGACGTCATTTGCGCCAATACCAATAGCCATCATAAAGCCAAAAGCTGCTGCAATAATAATCAGGACAGTGCCATAGTTCGCAAGGATATCCATCGTAATACCTAGTTGTTGATAACAAGCGGAGCAAAAATTTAGCACGACAAAACCCCTAAAGCGCGTCAGTATTTATCGCTTAACTAGGGGTGTGAACTGGTTAGATGCTCTTCGTTATTTGGTTAACTTATGTTTATGAGCGAGATAGCATCACTTCAAGACGAGCACCTACGCGCTGCGCTTGATCGGCAATACCACCTACCCATTCTAGAATTTTGTAAAGGAACATCACATCAACAGGGTTAAGATCCGCTTCGATCGCCATTAATTGTTGGCGAAGCTCGATCTGCATTGCGTCAGTGTCGTCCTCAATCACATCCAGTTGATGGATCATTTCAGCCACAAGGGTAACCTCACGACCTTTAAATCCAGTTTCCAATAACTCATCAAGCTCATTGATCACTTTTTGCGCTTGATTCGCTGCATCTAAACAGCGTTTAACGTAAGCGATGAAGTTTTCTTGAAGAGGTGCAGGGATAATCAATTGACGGCCATACACACGGCCAGCAATATCTTTTGCAAGGTTGGCGAGTTTGTCTTGTTGGGTCAGAAGCTCGAGCATGTCGCTACGGTCTACTGGCATAAACAAACCTCGAGGAAGTTTAAGACGAATTTCGCGCTTTAGTACGTCGGCTTCTCTCTCTAGATGAGAGATTTGGGCACGAATTTCAGAAGCCTTTTCCCAATCACCCTTTGAACTGACTTCAAAGAAGTTGACTAGGTGCGAGCAACATTCGTTCACACACACAACGTGGCGCTGCAAAGGTTTAATAGGGGACTTTGCAAATAACCCCATGATTGTATTTACTGGCATGGTCATTCAACCCAATTACTATAACCTAAAAAGTAACATACACCATCTCGTGGCGAAATGTTGAACGATGGCTATAAAGGCGCGCATGTTAACCCATTAAATCACTCATTAAAACTGTTTTAGATCATCATTAGGGTGATATTTCTTTCTTGCCGAGCGAGAAAATTGGCAATATCCTGTTTCTATCTGCTTTGAAAGGTAACACTATGGAAACCGAGATAGAACTGAAGTTTTTTGTTTCTTCTGATTTTTCAGAGACTTTACACAGTAAGATTTCTGAGACCAAAGTACTTCAGCATAGCTGTCGCGAGCTGGGCAATACCTACTTTGATACCCCTGATAATTGGCTACGCCAACACGATATTGGCCTGCGTATTCGCCGCTTCGATGAGGTCTACGTGCAAACGGTCAAAACCGCTGGGCGGGTGGTAGCAGGGCTGCATCAAAGACCAGAATACAACGCTGAACACCACAGCAATCAACCTGATTTAAACTTGCACCCCACCGATATTTGGCCACAAGGTAAAGATATCGCAACGCTGCAAGCTGAAATCAAACCTCTTTTCTCCACCAACTTTACTCGCGAACAGTGGCTAATTGGTATGCCAGACGGTAGCCAGGTAGAAGTCGCTTTTGATCAAGGCGCGGTGGAAGCGAATGATAAGCAAGATCCCATTTGCGAAGTCGAACTTGAACTCAAATCAGGTCAAACCGATGCGCTTTTCACCTTAGCACGCAGTTTGTGTGAACACGGGGGAATGCGCTTAGGTAACCTGAGCAAAGCGGCAAAGGGGTATCGTCTTGCGATGGATTACCCTGGAGATGAAGTGAAACCTCTGGCGTTGGTGAATACAGATAAACAAGATACGGTTGAGTCTTGCTTTATTAACTCGTTGGAACACGCTTTATCTCATTGGCATTATCACGAGCAAATATACGCTGAGCGAGATTCAGTCCAAGCATTGCACGAAATTAAAAATGCGATCAGTTTTATTCGCCAGATTTTAACTGTGTATGGTGGCGTGGTGCCTCGTCGAGCGAGTGCGATTTTACGTCAAGAGTTGAAATGGCTAGAACAAGAGTTAGAGTGGTTGCATGATTTCGACTATTTAGAAGATTTGCTGGATGACAAAGGTCATACGCTACGCAAGCTCGACGCGCGCAAATTCTTGGTTGGGGAGTTGAAGTTGGTCCAAGATCAGTTGCCATCCCGTGAGCAGATGTTGGATCTGATCAACTCATCGCGATACACCGGGTTGTTGCTCGATCTTAGCCGTTGGATTTTGACTCGAGGTTGGCAGCCATTTTTGGATGATAAAGCGCGTGACAAAATGGCGCTTAATATTGAGCACTTCTCGGTAGAGCAACTCGACCGAACTTGGGCGGAGTTGATGGAGGCATTTCCTCCTGAGCAAAATCTTTCTTCCGAGGATTATATAGAGCAGCAATACCGATTAATGCGAAATCTCTATACTGGCATTAGTTTTGCCAGTTTATATGATAATGAAGAGCGTAACAGTTTCCGCCTTCCTTGGAGTGATTTACTGCATGGTACGGATGATTTACTCAAACTCAAAACGCTCGAGCAACAGGTTGATAAGCTAGAGACGGAAGAGCGTGAACAGCTCCAGCGTTGGTTAGTTCGCCAGCAGACCTCAATTTTGCATGCGATGGAGCAGACGCGCATCATCTGCATCGAGGCTCAGCCTTATTGGCGTGACTAATTTTCCCCATAGAACTGACCAAACGAGAGCCTAAGGCTCTCGTTTTTGTTGAGGGGGCTTCATGCGCTCGAGTTTGTCGAGGCGTTCAAGAATCTGGTTCTGTTTGTCGACCAGTTCAAGCAACAATCGTTCTTTGTTCTTTGAGCGCAGATCTTGCAGCTTAGATGGTGAAGTGATCATTGAGGTGATTAAACCTGAGATCATACCAAATAAGCCGACCCCACAAATGATCAACCCGGCGGCCAAAATGCGTCCTCCGTTGGTCACTGGATAATGATCACCGTAGCCTACCGTGGAAATCGTCACCAATGCCCACCACAGCGCGTCGCCGCCGTCGGTAATATTCGCTTCAGGCGACTGTCCCTCAATAAATAGCATGATGCTGGATCCGGCTGTTAGTAATAGCACCAATAGCAACAAGATAGAGGCTAGCGTCGCTTCGTGCTTGTTCTGTTGTAATTGACGGAGCAAGTGATGACTCGAGCGTATCACCAAGATCACCCTCAGAATCGAGAACAGTCGTGCATAACGGAGCGGCTCGATCATCGGAATACTGGCTAAAAAATCGATCCAGTGGCGTTGCAAAAATTTCACCCGATCTGTCGCACGGATCATGTCTACACTTAGCTGAAGAAGAAAAATGCTACAGATAACAAAGTCCAAGCCGATAAGAACTTGTCGAGTTTCTGGCTGCAATGGGAAAAACAATAAGCCCGAGATCACAATTAGCGCCATAAATGACAAGATCAGTGACAGCAAGCTCATCGGTTTTGTATCGTCTTTGGTAATATCATTATTCATACGAGGCTCGAAATAAATCTAGTTCAGTGCTGTCGAGGGAGTCGCACCGTGTTGCCACTCTAGTATAACGCATTGAAAATTCAAAATATGACAAAGTGGAGAACGGACAATGACCAAGATGGCGTTTAAGCCGTGGGAACGAGTGATTACAGATGTTCGACTCGTGCCCAAAATGGTAATGCTGATGGTGTTCAGTACATTACTGATCATCGGTAAGCAGTTGTGGGATGCGAGCACCTTTCATGATTCTCTTCTTGCTGCGACACAAAATGCTCAAGTAGCGCAACAACATTACGATGCGTATCTGGTTCAAGTAGCATGGCAAACGGGTTTATTGATCATCGTGTTTGTGGCGTTATTGATGTTTGCCGCGCGAGTAATGCTGCGTCAAACGCAGTATTTGAGTGATGTTATCAAGTTGATGGCGCAGCGGGATCTTTCGCAACCGATAGAGATGGCGTGCAAAGATGAATACGGTGATGTTGCGCGCGAGCTAGAGAAGACACGAGTTCAATTGCAAGACATGATTCGAATGCAGATTGACGCGTCACAAGAGCTATCAGGTTTGACCGAAGTGATGACACTCAGCATGTCCGAAACCAAAGAGTCGGCGCAAGAAGAGTTTAACGAAATTGATCAGTTGGCGACGGCGATGAGTGAAATGACCTCGACGGTGCAAACTGTGGCGGGACATGCGCAAAATGCTTCTTCTCTAACTGAAAATGCGTCTGGCTCTGCGGCCACTGGCCAACGCTTTGTTCAAGATACGGTGCTAAAAATCAGCGAGCTTTCTAAAGATATCGCGGCTTCAGCGCAAGCGGTCAATCAAGTAGAAGAGAGTGTCGAATCGATAGGTAGTGTCGTGGGAACGATTCAAGGTATTTCTGAGCAAACGAACTTGCTGGCGTTAAACGCAGCGATTGAAGCAGCGCGCGCTGGCGAAGCGGGGCGCGGGTTCGCCGTGGTTGCGGATGAAGTTCGTAATCTAGCTCAGCGCACTCAGCAAGCGACGGTCGAAATCCAAGAGATGATCACGCAACTGCAAACCAGCGCAAATTCAGCCGTTGACTTGATGGAGAAGAGCGTGGTTGAAGCGGCAGAAGGGGTAGAGTTAGTGACGAACGCTGGTAGTGAACTGGACGGTATCGTTGGTCAGGTGAATCAGATCAATGATATGAACTTCCAGATTGCCACCGCAGCAGGGCAACAAAGTAGCGTTGCTGAAGAGATGAATCAGAATCTGACTAATGTTCGTGAGCTGGTTGAGGCATCCGTCACTGTGGTGTCTGAGCTGTTAGAAACCTCAGAGATCATGCAGCAAAACGCCGAAGAATTAGATAAGAAGATCACCTCTTTTAAAGTGTAACTTCTCAACTTGCTTGCAATAAACGCCCGCTCGCTACTAGTGGGCGTTTTTTATTGGTATAAATAGAATACATTCATTCCCTCGCTGGTATTTCTCGAACAAGGAAGACTCATGCAATTGCCAGAAAGCCTCATACCTCACTCCCAATCGGCGCTTGAACCTTTAAACCCTTCACTCACTTTGGCGCATTGGCCAGAGTCGCTACGTGATCAACTCACCTATGTTGCCGGTTTAAGTCAGTTTATCAGTGATACCTTGTCGACCGATGAGTACCTGCAACAGCAACTGCCGCAGATGTTAAGCATGTCGTCACGTTGTCAGGATTATCGACAACATTTGGCACAACTACTGAGTGAGTGTGATACCGAAGAGCAAGGTCACCGCGTGCTGCGCCAGTTTCGCAATCGAGAAATGGTCTATATTGCTTGGCGAGATTTTACCGCTTCATGGTGTTTAGAGCAGAGTTTGCAGCACCTTTCTGAGCTTGCAGAAGCGATGATTTTCGAAACCTACCAGTGGCAGTATCAGGCATGTTGTCAATTGTGGGGTACCCCGACCAATGCGCAAGGCGAGGCGCAACCTTTACTGATTATCGGTATGGGTAAGTTGGGGGGCGGTGAGCTCAACTTCTCTTCGGATATCGACTTGATCTTTACCTACCCAGAAAACGGCGAAACACAAGGCGTGCGCAGAAGTATTGCCAATGCCCAATTTTTTACTCGACTCGGTCAGCGAATCATCAAAGCACTGGATCAACAGACCTTTGATGGCTTTTGTTATCGCGTTGACATGCGGTTACGCCCGTTTGGTGATAGTGGTCCGCTGGTGATGAGTTTTGCTGCCTTGGAAGATTACTACCAAGAGCAAGGTCGTGATTGGGAGCGCTATGCCATGATCAAAGCGCGGGTAATGGGCAGCGAAATGTATCCGCAGTACCAAGAGCTACGCCAAATGCTGCGCCCGTTTGTTTTCCGTCGATACATCGATTTTAGTGCCATCCAGTCGCTGCGCAGAATGAAGTCGATGATCAGCAGTGAGGTCCGTCGTCGTGGGCTGAGTAACAACATCAAACTCGGCGCTGGTGGCATTCGCGAAATCGAATTTATTGCTCAAGTGTTCCAACTTATTCGCGGTGGACGTGAACCTGGATTACGTCAACGTGGCCTATTGGTCACGATCGATGCGATTGAAGAGCTTGAACAGCTCACCCCACAAGAGACAACGCATCTGCGTGAGGCCTACAAGTTTTTGCGTCGCCTAGAGAACCTGTTGCAAGCGATGGCCGACAAGCAAACTCAAACCCTGCCTGAGTGCGAGTTGGAGCAATTGCAACTGGCCGTCGCGATGGGCTATCAAACATGGTCAGATCTATTAGCCGATGTTCAGGCGCATATGGCCAATGTGCACGCGGTATTTGCTGATTTGATCGGGGATGACGAAGACGATCAACAAGAGGTGGCTCAGCATTTCATTGAACTGTGGGATATGGCCGCTAAACAAGATGTCCTTGAGCATATTCTTGAGCAAGATATCGAGGTCGAGCAACCACAGTCGATGGCAGCCACCATTATCCAGTTCAAACAAGATCTAGCCAAAAAGACCTTAGGGCCACGTGGGCGCGAGGTGTTAAACCGACTGATGCCTAAAATCTTCTCGGCGCTGTATGCACATCCAGACGCTAAGTTTGGCTTACCCCGAGTGCTGCATCTGTTGAATAAAATCGCCACTCGAACTACCTATCTGGAGTTGCTCGACGAACACCCAGCAGCATTAGTACAACTGGTCCGTTTGTGTACTGCCAGCCCGATGATCTCTGAACAACTTGGGCGTTATCCAATTCTGCTTGATGAACTGATTGATCCGCAACAACTCTATAACCCTATTCCTCTGGATAGCTATCGTACTGAGTTGCGCGACTTCTTAGCTCGGATTCCAGAAGATGATATGGAACAGCAAATGGAGGCGCTGCGCCAGTTTAAGCAGATTTGTATCTTAAGAATCGCCGCAGCAGATATTGCAGGCGTTTTGCCTTTAATGAAAGTAAGTGATCACTTAACCTATCTTGCAGAAGCGATCGTAGAGTCTGTGGTCAATCAAGCTTGGTTGCAAATGAGCGAGAAATATGGCGAACCGACGCATGTAAAAGAACGTGATGGCAAAGGTTTTGCCGTTGTTGGCTATGGCAAAGTTGGCGGCTGGGAGCTCGGTTACAACTCGGATTTGGACATCGTTTTTCTTCACGACTGCCCAGTGCATGTGTATACCGATGGTAAGAAAGAGATAGATGGCCGTCAGTTCTATTTACGTTTGGCACAGCGCATTATTCATATCTTCTCTACCCGCACCGCGTCAGGGATTCTTTATGAGGTCGACACTCGCCTGCGTCCATCTGGCGTATCGGGGTTGTTGGTAAGCCCCACCGACGCGTTCGATGAATATCAACGGCAAGATGCCTGGACTTGGGAGCACCAAGCGCTAGTGCGCGCTCGGGTGATTTACGGTGATGCTCCGTTGCAGCAGGCATTTGCACAAACCCGTCATCAAATTTTATGCATCGAACGTGATCACGCGACCTTGGTCAAAGAGGTATCGGAGATGCGAGTGAAAATGCGTGAACACCTAGGGGGAAAGAAAGCGGGGCGGTTTATGCTCAAGCAAGACCCTGGTGGTATCACCGATGTGGAGTTTTTGGTGCAATACTTGGTGCTGCGCTTTAGTCAGCAAAAGCCTAAACTCACCCGCTGGAGCGACAATGTGCGGATTATCGAAACCCTAACAGCCCAGGGAATTCTTAATCAAACTGATGCAATGGCGTTAACCCATGCTTATACCGAAATGCGCGATCAAATACACCATCGAAACCTACTCAATCTTGATGCCGATGTTGCTGAAGACAAGTTCGTCGCCGAGCGCGCTCTTGTCATTCAACAATGGCATCAGTGGTTAGAATAACCTTGGGGCTTTATGCTAAACTTTCGCCCGAATTAGAATTTGGAGACCTACAATGAAGCCAATCCTGCCTAACTACAGTGATTCTGGTGTGCTGATCATTGGTGATGTAATGCTAGATCGCTACTGGTATGGCCCGACTGGACGAATTTCACCAGAAGCCCCAGTCCCTGTAGTCAAAGTAGAAAATAATGAAGAGCGTCCAGGTGGTGCAGCCAACGTAGCAATGAATATTGCTTCTCTTGGTGGTCACGCTCATATTGTTGGTTTAACTGGAATTGATGAGCCCGCTAAAGTGCTCAATGAAACGTTATCGGCGCTCAAAGTAAAGTGTGATTTTGTTGGCCTACCTAACTACCCAACCATTACCAAGCTGCGTGTGCTAAGTCGTGGTCAGCAGTTGATCCGTCTTGACTTTGAAGACAGGTTTGAAAATGTTGATTCAGACCTAATCCTTGACCGTATGGAGCGTGCACTGCCCAAAGTGAACGCCGTGGTGCTCTCTGATTACGCTAAAGGTGCACTTGAACACGTGCAGTTGTTTATCCAAAAAGCGCGTGCAGCTAATGTCCCGGTTTTTATCGATCCTAAAGGCGCCGATTTCGCTCGCTATCGAGGTGCGACGCTACTGACGCCAAACATGGCAGAATTTGAACTGGTTGCGGGTAAAGTGAAATCGGATCAAGATCTGGTAGAGAAAGGTTTAGCCTTGATTGAAGAATATGATTTTGATGCACTACTGGTGACTCGCAGTGAACATGGCATGACTCTGCTACGCCGTGGTCAAGAGCCTTTCCACCTACCGACTCAAGCGAAAGAAGTCTACGATGTGACTGGTGCCGGTGATACGGTGATTTCTGTGTTGGCTGCTTCCGTTGCCGCTGGTAAACCTTTGGATCAAGCGTGCGCCTTGGCAAACGCCGCGGCTGGGGTTGTGGTTGGCAAACTGGGAACGTCTACAGTATCGACAATAGAACTGGCAGAGGCCGTGCATGGTAGCCAAGATACAGATTTTGGTGTGATTAGCGAGAAAGCGCTGATCCAAGCAGTGAAGAACGCGCAAGCCAAAGGTGAAAAAGTCGTCATGACTAACGGCTGCTTTGACATTTTGCACGCAGGCCATGTGTCATACCTAAACCATGCGGCTGAGCTAGGGGATCGGTTAATTGTGGCGGTCAACACCGATGAGTCAGTTAAGCGTTTAAAAGGACCTGGACGACCTGTGAACCCAACTGATCGTCGTATGGCAGTGTTAGCGGGCTTAGGTGCTGTCGATTGGGTGGTGCCATTTAACGAAGATACGCCGCAGCGCCTTATTGGTGAAGTACTACCTGATCTGTTGGTTAAAGGTGGCGATTACAAACCGGAAGAGATCGCCGGTGGCAAAGAAGTCACCGCCAATGGTGGCGAAGTGAAAGTACTCAACTTTGAAGATGGTTGTTCTACTACTGAAATCATCGATGCGATTAAAGGTGGTAAGGGCTAGCCATACTCCTAGTTGAACTAAAAATGCTCACCAAGTGGTGAGCATTTTTTATGATAGCGATAAAAAATGGAGCCAATAGGCTCCACTTTTAAATCTAATCAGCGATTAGTCTTCAAGATCACCACAGAAGCGGTAGCCTTCACCATGAATGGTTGCGATAATTTCTGGCGTACCAGATACGGATTCGAAGTGCTTACGGATGCGACGAATCGTTACATCGACAGTACGGTCGTGTGGTTTAAGCTCACGGCCTGTCATCTTCTTAAGCAGATCTGCACGCGTCTGAATCTTGCCAGGGTTTTCACAGAAGTGAAGTAGTGCGCGGAACTCAGAGCGTGGCAACTTGTAACTGTCACCGCTTGGGTTTACCAGCGAGCGGCTATTGATGTCGAGTACCCAACCGTTGAACACATACTTGTCGACGCTGCGCTTCTCTTCGCTAACTGCACTCGAGTTCATAGAGCGATTCAGCAGGTTGCGCGCACGAATAGTGAGCTCACGTGGGTTAAATGGTTTGGTGATGTAGTCATCAGCACCAATTTCGAGACCAAGGATTTTATCTACTTCGTTGTCGCGGCCAGTCAAAAACATAAGCGCAACGTTAGCTTGTTCGCGAAGCTCGCGCGCAAGTAGTAGACCGTTCTTGCCTGGAAGGTTGATGTCCATGATTACCAGATTAACCTGGTTATCAGACAGCACCTGGTGCATCTCTTCACCGTCAC
>JBCAXU010000045.1:16726-27746 GCA_038533895.1 Pseudomonadota bacterium
AAACAGCGTATCCCTCTGCTTCAAAAATACTCTTAAGAGTGTTACGAGTTACTTGCTCATCTTCAACAATAAGAATGTGCGGGGTTTGCATTGGCGGTACCTAAATTTGTGAAAAATTTGTGCTAATAGATTAAATTCTAGGCAAAAACATAACATACAGGTAATGTGATGTTGATAATAAACCAAAGATTATAAAATTACACTCTCTTTGATTGCCCGCCATCCTTGGTGCATCTCTCGACCTTAGAGGTCCATATTCCTCTGCATTCTATTAGTCTTTGAGGCGGATTTTATAATGTTAACAGCATGCTAACAACGTAGAAATGTTAATTCCAAACACTTTGTTGATTTATATCAAGAGTTAGAATGTAACAAATATTAATAGTATTCAATCAATGTATAACAATAGAAATGATGTCTATCGATGCTGATCTTTGGCGTGCGTATCAACAGCCTTTTTTCCGTTTTATAACGTATCCAAAGGCGGCGCAGTTCGCCATTATTACTGCTTGGAACCCATCGAGTGTGCGCTGCTCACCGGCAGAGAATGATAGAAATAATCAATGCTTAGCTACAGATTTGGTCCATACTGATTATAGTTGCGTACTAGTGGGTAACCAAAATTTCACTTGGGCTGAAGAGAGTTTTGCCGCACCAATCAGTCTCGAACAGGCAGTGGAACTAGGGCTGAAATATGCTCAAAATGCCATCTATTATATCGACGGGGAGCAGTTGCTGTTGCTCTCTTGCATTGATGAAACACCACCATTGCTGATAGGAGAGTGGCGACATCGCTGTCGATGAAGGATTTATTATTTGTAAGTTCAAGGAGGAAACAATGAATGACATAACCCCAGATATCTGTGATAAGCATGATGATAAGGTGACCTTACTCGAGCTGCCTTTGCACAGCTTTGGCCGGAAGTTCTCGTTTTATGGTGAAATTGTCACTGTACGCTGCTACCACGACAACTCAAAGGTTAGAGAGGTACTCAGCCAAGATGGAACCGGTAAAGTGCTGGTGGTCGATGGGCACGGCTCTTGTCAAAAAGCACTACTGGGCGATCAGTTGGCAATCCTTGCCATCGATAATCATTGGGAAGGCGTGATCGTGAATGGTGCGGTTCGAGATGTAGCTATGATGTCAGAGATGGATATCGGTGTAAAAGCCCTAGGTACTAGCCCTTTTAAGACAGAAAAGCGTGATGTGGGAGAGGTGAATGTGACATTAACTATTCACAACCAGATGATACAACCCGGCGACTACATCTATGCTGATTGGAATGGTGTCTTGATGTCGACTGAGTTGCTGGACTGGCGCTAAAAGCGAAAGCCTAATCCAACTTCAACCCCTTTCTGCCACTCTTGATAATCAAGAGTGGCGTGAATATCAATATTATCAGTGAGCTTGACTCGGCTAGATACTTCCGCAGCGATAGAGGAGTCTTTGCCCTCATTCGAGCTCTCGTCGTTATAAGAATGCAGTGTACTTTTTACTGAGAATCTGGGCGTGAACTGATAACTTACCCCACTCAAAAAGCCAGTCTCATTGATCTTGTTGTGGCTGTTGTTGACCCGAGCGCCAATGTAAAGGTCCAGTTTATCGAAAACGTTATAGGAATAGCCGCCGTCGATTTTCCATGAGTCGAAATCTTGTTGGTCGCTTTCACTCAACATAAATAGCTTATGGGGAGAACGCTCTTGCTGAGAGGGCAGAGGGGGCAGTTCGGCGGCAAATAGCGGGCAGGCGAACGCGAGCGCTGATAGGCATAGTGTTATTTTCATCGGCCACTCCTTTGCTCTGCTTTCCACTGCAAGATCAATTAAAGCACATTTCGTATTGGCACGAACTAACTTTTATATAGCGATTAGTTATTATGATATGTGCCTCTGATTTCATTGTTACCTTTCATGTATCTATCAATCCATAGTGTATTTTGGCCATCAGTTAACCGATGGCAGAATAAAAAATACAAACTTTTCGTTGACGTAGTCACGAGAAATAGGTTAAACGTATGGGTAAGCAAACACACATCGTATAAACAATTATTCTTATGCAGCATCAGCGCCTAGTAATGACCACAACCATTATTATTACCGACATCGCAATTGTTGGGGCAGGCTGCTAAGCGAAAGAAATTCAAAAAAAGGCCTGTATCCAACCAGATACAGGCCTTTTTTTATGCCATTTTGAGACACTTTGGAGGAAGGGATGCGAGTTTTAAAGTTTGGAGGATCATCATTAGCTGATGCTGATCGTTTTTTGCGAGCAGCAGATATCATTGCTAATAATGCTCAGCAAGAGGAAGTTGCCGTTGTTTTATCGGCGCCAGGAAAAACCACTAACAAGCTGGTGGCGGTCATCGAGGGAGCGTTGAAAAATGGCCAAGCCGAGTTACAAATCGCTGAGTTAGAAGATTCATTTCGCGATCTTTTCCAAGAGATTAAACAAGTACTGCCAAATATTGATGGCAGTGGCTACGATCACCAAGTTAAAACATCTCTGTCGCAACTGAAACAGTATGTTCACGGTATCAACTTGCTAGGAATGTGTCCTGACAATGTGAATGCACGCATTATCAGTAAAGGCGAGCGTGTCTCTATTCAATTGATGAAAGCGGTGTTAGAAGCCAAAGGTCAGCCAGCGAGCCTAATCGACCCTGTTGAATACCTTTTTGCGCGCGGTGAACACTTGGAAGCCATGGTGGATGTGGAGATTTCAACGCAAAACTTCCGTCAAAAGCCGTTGCCACAAGGACATGTAAACATCATGCCGGGCTTTACCGCAGGTAACGAAAAAGGCGAGTTGGTCACCTTAGGCCGTAATGGTTCTGACTATTCAGCGGCGGTACTTGCCGCATGTTTACGTGCTGACTGCTGCGAAATTTGGACCGATGTTGATGGCGTATACAACTGTGACCCTCGTTTAGTTGACGATGCTCGTCTATTAAAATCCTTGAGCTATCAAGAAGCGATGGAGCTCTCTTACTTCGGTGCTTCAGTGCTTCATCCAAAAACCATCGCGCCGATTGCTCAATTTCATATCCCGTGTCTGATTAAAAACAGCTTCAACCCGCAAGGCGCGGGAACCTTGATTGGACAAGATACCGGTGAAGACAACTTGGCAATCAAAGGCATCACCACGCTTAGTGACCTAACCATGGTGAACGTCTCTGGCCCGGGCATGAAAGGCATGGTCGGTATGGCGAGCCGTGTTTTCGGAGCAATGTCTTCAGCGGGCGCATCGATTGTCCTTATTACCCAATCTTCGTCTGAGTACAGCATCAGCTTCTGTATTGAAGCGCAAGACAAAGCGCTCGCTGAGCAAGCCTTGAGCGAGACCTTTGAGCTAGAGTTAAAAGATGGCTTGCTTGAGCCGGTTGAGTTTATCGACGATGTCGCTATCGTGACCTTAGTGGGTGATGGTATGCGCACTTCTCGCGGTGTCGCCTCGCAGTTCTTCTCTTCATTGGCTGAAGTGAATGTCAACATCGTCGCTATTGCTCAAGGTTCTTCTGAGCGTGCAATTTCGGCCGTGATTCCAGAAGATAAAATTTCTGAAGCGATCAAAGCGTGTCACGAGAACCTATTTAACTCGAAGCACTTCTTAGATGTATTTGTGGTGGGTGTCGGTGGCGTTGGCGGTGAATTAGTGGATCAAATTGGTCGTCAGCAAGCCAAATTAGCAGAGAAAGGCATCGTATTACGCGTTTGTGGGTTAGCCAACAGCAAAGGCTTGCTTCTTGACAGCGAAGGGTTACCACTGGATCACTGGCGTGATCGTATGAAGGACGCGTCAGAAGCCTTTAGTTTGGCAAGCCTGATTTCGCTGGTGCAACGCAATCATATTATCAACCCGGTGTTGGTTGATTGTACGTCCAGTGAAGCGATCGCCAATCAATACACAGACTTTTTGGCTACGGGTTTCCATGTGGTGACACCAAATAAGAAAGCCAATACCTCTAGCATGGCTTATTATCACCAGCTTCGAGATGTGGCGCGTAGCTCGCGACGTAAGTTGATGTACGAAACCACAGTCGGTGCCGGTCTTCCGGTGATCGAAAACTTGCAAAACCTGATCTCTGCAGGTGATGAACTTGAGCGCTTCAGTGGTATCTTGTCTGGCTCACTTTCTTATATCTTCGGCAAACTTGATGAGGGTATGACGTTTAGTCAAGCGACGAATATCGCCAAAGAGAATGGGTTTACCGAGCCTGATCCTCGCGATGACCTGTCAGGCATGGACGTCGCGCGTAAGCTGTTAATTCTGGCGCGTGAAGCGGGTATGAGCCTAGAGCTAGAAGACGTGATTGTAGACCAAGCGCTACCACCTGGTTTTGATGATTCAGGCAGCGTTGAAGAATTTATGCAGCGTTTACCGGAAGCGGATGCCTACTTCCAACAGCTTTCTGCACAAGCTGCAGAAGAGGGCAAGGTACTGCGTTATGTTGGTGAAATCGCCGATGGCCAATGCCGAGTAAGCATCGCAGCAGTCAATGAAAACGACCCTATGTTTAAGATCAAAGATGGTGAGAACGCATTGGCCTTCTACAGCCGTTACTACCAGCCGATCCCATTAGTACTGCGTGGCTATGGTGCAGGTACTGAAGTTACAGCAGCCGGCGTCTTTGCCGATGTTATGCGTACGTTAGGTTGGAAATTAGGAGTATAAAGAGATGAGTCGAGGTATGGATGTCGTTGTTTATGCTCCCGCGTCAATCGGTAACGTCAGTGTTGGTTTTGATGTACTGGGAGCGGCAGTGTCTCCAATTGATGGGACACTGCTTGGGGATCGCGTTCAAGTTAAAGCGGGTGATGAGCCATTTAGTCTAAAAACGGCGGGTAGTTTTGTCTCAAAACTGCCAGATAACCCTAAAGAAAACATTGTTTATGACTGTTGGCGCGTGTTTGCGCGCGAGCTGGATAAAAAGGGGCAAGCGCTTTTGCCACTTGAAATGACGCTCGAAAAGAACATGCCGATTGGTTCGGGTTTGGGTTCTAGCGCGTGTTCAATCGTCGCAGCTCTGGATGCACTAAACCGCTTCCATGGTGAACCTTTCAATCAAACCGAGCTGTTGGCTTTGATGGGCGAGATGGAAGGGCAAATCTCAGGTGGCGTTCACTATGACAATGTTGCCCCCTGTTATCTCGGCGGCGTGCAATTGATGTTGGAAGAGCTTGGCATTATTAGTCAGGAAGTCCCATGTTTTGATGATTGGTACTGGGTGATGGCTTATCCTGGCATCAAGGTTTCGACAGCTGAAGCGCGCGAGATTCTGCCCTCACAATATCGCCGACAAGACATTATTGCCCATGGTCGCCATTTAGCAGGCTTTATCCATGCTTGCCACTCTGGTCAGCCCGAACTTGCGGCAAAAATGATCAAAGACGTGATCGCAGAACCATATCGTGAGAAACTGCTGCCTGGCTTCGCTGATGCACGCAAATACGCAGCAACAGCGGGCGCTTTGGCAACCGGGATCTCAGGAAGTGGCCCGACGCTATTTAGCATTTGTAGAGAAAAAGATGTCGCTGAGCGAGTTGCTCGCTGGTTAGAACAGAACTATGTACAAAATGAACAAGGATTCGTCCATGTTTGTCGTTTAGACAAACAAGGTTCGATCGTGACAGGAAGTGAGCTATGAAGCTTTACAATATAAAAGAAAATGATGAACAAGTTTCCTTTGGCCAAGCCGTTCGCCAAGGGTTAGGTCGAAATCAAGGCCTTTTCTTTCCGTCTGAACTGCCTAAGTTTGACGATGTGGATGCCCTGCTAGCTGAGGACTTTGTCTCTCGTAGCACCAAGATTTTGTCGGCATTGATTGGTGACGAGCTGGCTGAAGAGCAAGTTAACGCTATGGTCGATGCGGCGTTCCAATTCCCCGCTCCGATCAACGAGGTGAAAGAGGGGGTTTATGCTCTTGAGTTGTTCCATGGTCCCACTCTCGCATTTAAAGATTTCGGTGGCCGTTTTATGGCTCAATCGTTAGCAGCAGTGTCTGACGGCGGTAAAATTACTATTTTGACTGCGACTTCAGGCGATACTGGTGCTGCGGTAGCGCATGCTTTCTACGGTATGGAAGATATCAACGTTGTGATTCTATACCCGAAGGGCAAAATCAGCCCACTTCAAGAGAAGCTATTCTGTACGCTTGGTAAAAACATCCATACGGTAGCGATTGACGGTGATTTTGACGCCTGTCAGGCACTGGTTAAGCAGGCCTTTGATGATGCCGCTTTGCGTGAAGAAATTGGCCTAAATTCTGCTAACTCAATCAATATCAGCCGCTTAATGGCTCAGATTTGCTACTACTTTGAAGCGGCTTCTCAGTTAACCAAAGAGCAGCGTGAAAACTTAGTGGTTTCTGTACCAAGTGGTAATTTCGGTAACTTAACCGCAGGCTTGCTTGCCAAAGCGCTAGGCTTGCCAATTAAGCGCTTTATCGCAGCGACCAACGAAAATGATACGGTGCCGCGTTACCTAGAAACCGGTCAATGGGATCCAAAGCCAACCGTAGCGACCACATCTAATGCTATGGACGTGAGCCAACCGAATAACTGGCCTCGCATCGAAGAGCTGTGTCAGCGCAAAGGTTGGGGCTTGGACACCTTAGGTAAAGGTAAAGTGTCTGACCAGCAAAGCGCTGAGTCTGTCCGCGAACTAAATGCGCTAGGGTATCTTTGTGAGCCACATGGTGCGATTGCTTACCGCCTTCTTGATGAACAGTTGCAACCTGGTGAGACAGGACTTTTCCTCTGTACCGCACACCCAGCTAAGTTTAAAGAAGTCGTAGACGATATCTTAGGCACAGATATCGACTTGCCAGGCCCACTGGCAAAACACGCGGCGATGGAGCTGTTATCTGAAGACCTCGCCAATGACTTTGATGCACTGAAAGCAGTCCTGCGTCGAGTTCAGCAATAAGTTAACAAAGGTCGCTTAGGCGGCCTTTGTTTTTTTAGAGTGCTTCGCTTCGAGAACGGACTTCCTCCTACGAGAATTTAGAACGGGCTGCGCCCTTCGAGAGGTGCACATTATGATGCTGAGTAGGTATCTGCTACAGAGTTTTTTGTTAGGGACTTACGTCTAAAATCCATAAAAAAAGGTTGACGCTTTCACGTCAACCTTCCAAGATTTTCTCGCTTCTCGCTTCTCGCTTCTCGCTTCTCGCTTCTCGCTTCTCGCTTCTCGCTTCTCGCTTCTCGCTTCTCGCTTCTCGCTTCTCGCTTCTCGCTTCTCGCTTCTCGCTTCTCGCTTCTCGCTTCTCGCTTCTCGCTTCTCGCTTCTCGCTTCTCGCTATCGATTCAAAGCAAATATCGGTAGTGATAAATGCCAACGGATGGCGCCGAGACGAATCAATAGCGTCGATAGCACACCTGCCAAGAAGGCGCTGTCGCTGTCATAACCCATTGCCAAGGCTGTGGTGTGGAATACGCCACCAATGATACAGGCGGTGGCATAAACTTCACTTCTGAGTACCATTGGTACTTCACGGGCAAGCACGTCACGTATGATGCCGCCGCCACAGCCGGTGATCACACCCATAATAATGGCAACTAGAGCTGAGTCTTGATAAGCCATGGTTTTCTCCACGCCTATACCGACAAATGCGGCTAAACCTATAGCATCGCACACAGGCAGGATCCACCACGCTACACGTTTAGGGCGGCGAACAATAATCATGGTGAGTAAGCAGGTTACCAATATGGTCCACAGATAGTTGGTATCGGTGATCCAAAATACCGGTGTGGCACCGAGCGCCATATCGCGGATTGTGCCACCACCAATGGCCGTCACACTGCCCATTACGGCGACACCAAATGGATCCATCTTAAGGCGTCCAGCTAAAAGCACACCTGAAATCGCAAACACAGCGGTACCGAACAAGTCGATAAAGTAGAGCAGCATGGAATCCATGTTACTAATATCTCTTACAAATTAACGGAACAGAAACAGAGGTAGGATTGTACGAGATCTCACCGGTAACCGTTAGCCTTTTTGCCGTACCTTTTCAAAATACTCACACACCTGCTTAATGGCGTTCAGTGTTCTCGGTGTTGGTCGATTAAGCCAATCAGAATTGAGTGACCACAAAGCGTTATTTTGAATCGCATCCAACTGAGTGTGCCATTGAGTCCACATGCTACCATCGGCAATGGCATGTTGTGAGGTAAATATGACTTGTGGATTTTTTACGATCACCTGTTCCATTCCAACCTGTGGGTAGGGGGCATCGCTGTTAGCAAAAACATTCTTGCCCCCACAAAACTGGAACACCTCACTGGGCCAACGATTTTGCGCCACAGTGATAATGGGTTGCTGGCTCAATTGGTAGAAATAGCGCACCTTTACATCGGTTTGATACTGAGTTTGAAGCTGGTTGAGTCGCTGGCGAAACTCATTAGCCGCGCGTTGCCCGATGCTGGAGTCGTCGGCAAATTGGCTAAGCTGCTCAATATTGTTCGCGATATCATCCAGAGATTGGGTGTGTGAGTAGTAAATATTAAGACCAAACTGCTCCAGTTTTTTTAGTTCGCCTACTGGATTACCCGCTGGCCAGGCAATCACTAAGTCGGGTTGCAGTGCGATGATGCGCTCTATCTTAATACCCTGATAGTTTGAGACTTTTTCTAGCTGCTTTGCTTCCGGTGGGTAGTCACTGTGCTCGCTGACGGCGATCAGTTTATCTCCGAGACCAGCAGCAAACGCGATTTCAGTCGCGTGCGGGGCTAAACTCACGACCCTTTGCACGCCGGCGTTAGCCATCCCCAGCATAAATAAACAGACAACGGCGATAACAGTACGCATTTAAATTCCTTGATAAATCAAGCCCATAACTAGGCTTTGAATGACGATCCAGGCAAACATCCGCCAAGCGAGTAACTTTTGCACTTGCGCGACATGAATCGCGGATGGCGCAATGCGCCCACCAAGTTTGGCTCTAACCGCTTTGTGACCGGCATAGATAGCAGGGCCGCCAAGTGATAATTCAAGCTTGGCCCCAACGCTGACAATCAACCAAGCTGGCCCCGGTAAAGGCCAAGATCGGGCCTGCTGACGAATCAATTGCACGCACGCTGAAGCGCGCTGACCACAGCTGATCATAATGGCAAATAGGCGTAGCGGAATGAAGTCGAGCATGGCGACGATCTTAATTGCGGGAATACCAAAGGGAGAAAACTGTTGTCGCGACGGGGACCAAGCGCGAGCTAACTCTACGCTCATTCGATAGAAGAAGGCGCCGATCCCTCCGGCTAGCGCATACCAAAATAGTACCCCAATCACATTTCGCCCGTAGCTCATGATAAGGGTTTCGCTGCCTGCTTTCCCTAGACCAAGCAACGAGAGAGGCTCGGTACTGCGGTTGACCAAGGGTTTGAGCAGCATTTTTGCTTGTTCTTTATCTTCTCGTGCTAAAGCGGCAACAAATTGAGCGGTAAACTTGTCGGTGTTTCGCCAGTCGATAGCGAGAAGGAGAAAAGCCAGCTCAAAAAGCTGCGGTTGCCAAACTAAGGGTTTGAGCGCAACCAATACCGCAAGCATGGGGAGCATCATCAACAGCCAAGCAAGCGAGCCTGATAATATACTTTGTGAGTAGCTGTTATTAGTATTGACTTTATCTGCCAATTGCTCAGCAAATTTGTGCCAGAGGATAGCTGGGTGAGCTTCGCGGGGAAACGGCAGAATAAGATGAAATAATAGCGCGCCCCACAGAACCAAGAGCGCGCCATTTGAGTAGAGTTGTTGAAACAGATCTTCCATGATGCCGCTGTTTTCCTTAAACAGGTCTACTTGAGTAGATCAACCATCTTGATCACCATCTCCGATGAGCTCTTAGCGGCGAGCGGCAAAAACTCATCAAAGCTCATTCCGGCTTCTTTGTCTGCAACATCTGAGATGGCACGGACCACAACAAAAGGTACCTTAAACTGATGACAGGTTTGGGCAATCGCTGCCGCTTCCATTTCTACCGCAACCACGGATGGAAAGTGCTGGCGAATAAACGTTTGTCGCTCTGAGCTGGCAATGAAAGCGTCGCCAGTACAAATTAGGCCACGTACTGCGTGGGTATCGTTCATCTGCTGTAGTGCTTTTTCTGCCACATCCATTAACTTCTCGTCAGCGATGAATGCCGCAGGTTGTTGGGCCATTTGTCCCATTTCGTAACCAAACGCGGTGACATCAGCATCGTGGTGGCGGACTTCGGTTGAAATGACGACATCACCCACGTTAAGGCTAGAGTCGAAACCACCCGCAGAGCCTGTATTGATCACTACGTCTGGCTGATATTCATCTAGAAGAATGGTTGTGCCTACTGCTGCCGCAACTTTACCAATCCCCGATTGAAGTAGTACCACATCAACGCCGTTGATTTGACCAGAGAAGTAGTTACAGCCAGCCTTAGTGACGGTTTGACAGTTTTCTAGCGCATTTTTAAGAATGGAAACTTCTTGCTCCATTGCACCTATGATGCCGATTTTCATGAGGAATCCTGTTAATTTCAGATAGGAAAGTTTGGGTAGGCTAAGTGTAACAGAAAAGGGAAATATAGGAACGGGCAGCGCCTTTTCGAGAGTTTAGAAAGGGCGAGAACGCCTCGCTCCGAGCATCGAGACCGGACTTCGATAATTTAGAACGGGCTTCGTCCTATGGATAACTGGATCAGCCTTTGTCCTGCTGGAGGTGGGCGGGTAGTAAGTTGACAAAACCTATAGTGTTAAAGGTGTTGACAGAACGACTCCTTAATAAAACATTTTTTCTCGAATCTCGAATCTCGAATCTCGAATCTCGAATCTCGAATCTCGAATCTCGAATCTCGAATCTCGAACAATTACCTATTGCTTAAGCGATGTTCATCCCCTATAATTCTCGCTCCTCGTGTCGGCTGAATCAGAGATTGGCTGGCACAGTTATTAACCTACTCTTATTAGGAGAGAATTATGTCTCTGAATGCAGAAACTAAAGCAGCAATCGTTGCAGAATACGCTCAAGGTGAAGGCGATACTGGTTCACCAGAAG
>JBCAXU010000046.1:0-26843 GCA_038533895.1 Pseudomonadota bacterium
CTTTAAAACCTAACTTAAGTTCTTGTTCGATACGCATTGATTACAGTTCCTTTCTCTTAAAATCGGAGTGTCGGTGCGTTTTCGGTAAGCGTTGGCAGACGCTTTACTGAGTTTCGGACACAAAAAAACCGGAGCGTTGGCAGACGCTCCGGTTTTCAGCATTATAGGCTGTGATTTATTTCCCGCAAGACTGATATTTGCATTTTTTTTATGCTACAGTCCGGTTAAGTTGCATACCTAATCTACCCCCATCCCAAAATTCTGATCAACATTATCCTTAAATTACAAGCAGTTAAACCTCACCTCGCTTAACGTTTGCGCAAACCATTGCGCTACCAAACAGGGTAAACAAGCTGGTAGTGACGGCGTTTCAGTTAACATAGTTCGAGTTTTAATGCCTGGGCGTCCGCCAACAGGAAGAAATCAAACATTAAAAAAGCAGTCTTGAGACTGCTTTTTCGACTATACCAGACGCGATAAATAGAAGTTTAGAACTTAAAAAATGCCAGCTGTGATTTCTGTTTTTCTGCCAAGGTTGATAACTCTTGGCTGGCAGCGGCACTTTGACAAATACCCGAGACGTTTTGATTCACCAGTTCAGACATGTTCACCACATTACGGTTAATGTCTTGGGTCACTTGGGATTGCTGCTCGGCAGCGGTCGCCACTTGTGTATTGGCATCGTTGATGTTGGATACCGACTCGGTGATGCCTAGCAGCGCGCTGTTGGTCTGCTCCGCTAATTGATTGTTTTTATCGAGAATGTCGAGGCTAACTTGCATACTGTCATTGGCGCGGCCCGACTGGCTTTGCAGCTCTTCGATGATTGCTTGAATTTCACCGGTCGACTCTTGCGTTCTCGCCGCTAGCATTCTGACTTCGTCGGCCACGACAGCAAATCCGCGTCCTGACTCTCCTGCTCGCGCCGCCTCAATGGCCGCGTTAAGCGCCAACAAGTTGGTTTGTTCAGACACACTGCGGATCACTTCAATCACATCGTTGATCTGCTCAGATTGTTGCTTCAAGTTCATCACTACCTGTGCGGCCTCGTTAAGTGCGCTACCCATCTGTTGGCTGGCCAATTTGCTCTCTTGCGCTATGCTCATTCCCGACTGGGCCAGTTGGTCAGCTTCGCGTGCGGTAGAGTCAGCCAATTGCGCATTGTCGCTGACATTATCTGCAGTGCTCGACAGCTCATTGACCGCCGAAGCAACTTGTTCAATTTCCGCTAACTCTTGCTGTGCATTCGCTTGTGCCTGGGTCATGACCGCGGCCAGCTCCGTGGATGCTGACGCTACCTCCTCACTGATCCGGCTTAACTCTTCAACGGTTAAATGCAACTGCTGCGCGGTTTGGTTGACATCATTGCCAAGCATGGCGATTTCATTGGTTCCTTGCACTTCCGCACGCACAGACAACTCACCTTGGGCCAGTTTACGCATCACCTGCTGTAACATCAGAATTGGGTTTACGATCATCCCGGACAGCAGCCAGGCAACACTAAGCGATACCGCCAGTACGCCAACCACCAAAACCATAGCGGTGTTTTTTACCTTAGTATTTTGGGCATCGCTGCGTACCATCGCTTGATTGGCAAACTCATTGACGTTGACCGACAGGCTATTAATAGCAGAAATCATCGCCCCGCCCGCCTGACGATATTGAGTAACAAAAGCGCTGTACTCCTGCTCTGTCACTTGACCAACATCGCGACGCGCAAACATGTCGACTGCTTGATTAGAAAACTGAACATAGTGCTCGATAGCATCTCGTACCACCGCCACTTGTTTTACGAACTCAGGCTCTTTAGCCATGATATCGAGATCTTTATAGATGTGCGTTAGTGCCGTCTGTAACTCCTGCAGGAACTGCTCACGACGCGATGAGTCGTAAATCGCATAGACCGCACTGATACGAAGTGGATAAACCTGATCATCGATATCGGCCAGGATATCCTTGTACTGGACTAAGTTAGTAGTGTTGTTTTTAACTGCTTGTTGCTCGTTATCAAGATTGGCTTTTGTAACCCACAGTGCCATCACGAGTGTGAGTGTGGTAAACACAACTGGTAACAACACCTGTGCTCGGATTGACAAGTTTTTCAAAGAGATATTCATTTTAATTGGTTCTCATGACGTTGTAATGGCTGATAGTGATCTAAACAGCGTTATATGGGGGGAATGACCTAACCAATAAGGGCTCAATCACTGTCAAAACTCGATGTGGTTTTTTCAAACAGCATGATAACCCTTAGCCGTAGCAAGGATACTCAAACCCAACTATGCAATCAATTGATAAAATTGATGAAAAACTCCGATTTGAACACTTATTGATCAATCAGTTACAGAAAACTAAAGCCAGACGTACAACAGAAACTGACTAAGAAAAATGTAACAATAATTAATAGCAATCAACAATGAATATAAAACAATCAATAACCAAAACGTATTAACTAGATAAACCACCACTCAGTCACCCCAAAGTTTAGTGCTCAGCGGCTATCGATTATCTTTGGGTGAGTCCATGACCACCATAGTGGTGATGGATTGAACTTGACGACACTCGCCCAGCACATCGGCATGAAATCGCTTATAACTCGGGAGATCGCGAGTCTCGACCCGAAGCAAATACTCGTTGGCCCCAGTGATATTGTGGCACTCCACCACTTCGTCGACAAAGCGCACATGTTGTTCAAACTCGTGTTGCGCTTGTTTGCTGTGACTCGCCAAGCCAATAGACACGTAGGCGATAAAGCCCACACCGAGCATGCTGTTGTCTAGCACCACTCGATACCCTTTTATCACGCCACTCTTTTCCAGCTCTTGCACTCGTCTTAGTGTCGCGGACGGGGATAAGCCAATCCGCTCCGCCAACTCTACGTTGGACATCTTTCCGTCGCTCTTAAGCTCATGCAATATTCTTTCGTCAAACCGATCCATTATTCACCTTTATTGCGCAAATTCCGCTTTTATGTCGAATAAAAGCACACAATTGCCGCAAAATCCACATAAGCTAAATATTGAACCAGTTACTAGCCAGCTTAACGCAATTTTATTGTGTAAAACTTTAGGATCATGATATGGAATTTGAACAATTCGCGGCGCTTATCGTATTTGCCTTTGTTTCGACGTTTACCCCCGGGCCCAATAATTTGATGCTGATGACATCAGGTGCCAATGTCGGCTACAAACGTACTTTGCCACACATGTGCGGTATTGCGTTTGGGTTTGCGTTTATGGTGCTCCTTGTCGGGCTCGGGCTTTCAGCGGTGTTTGCTGCCTATCCCCTCGCGCACATGATCCTTAAATACGTCAGTTTGGCTTACCTGGCCTACCTCGCATTGAAAATTGCACTCAGTGGTCACAGCAAAGATGTCACAGACTTCAAACCCATGAGTTTTCTCGCCGCTGCGAGCTTTCAGTGGGTGAACCCCAAAGGCTGGTCGATGGCCCTCAGCGCTGTCACTCTCTACAGTAACGGTGGCGGCGTTCTAGAACTGGCCGTTATCTCGCTCACCTTTCTTACGGTCAACTTTCCGTCAGGCTCGTTTTGGATCTTAGCTGGGCGCGAACTTCAACGCTGGCTGACCACTCAGTTCAGAGTACGAAGCTTTAACATCGCCATGGCTTTACTTCTCGTCGGCTCTACGCTGCCGATGATCTGACCTAGTAATCCCGACGCAAACGGGTAAAATCAGCGTCAGTTGATTTTGCCCGATATTAAATAGTGATATGTCGCACACCGATCCCCGCTTTACCCGCTTCAACACACCGATTCAAGGTGTCGCGTTGCCAGAAAAATTCACTTTCCCTTTTTACTACCAGCCTCATCCACTATGTGTACAGGCGGCAGAGCAGTTGCAACAACATCTCAGCACCCAAACACAGTGGCAGCATAACTTTGGCCATGACGGGACGAGCGATGGCGCAGGCAAAATGTTTGGTGTACTGCTGGTTAGAAACTCAGCAGGGGAGCTCGGTTTTCTCTCGGCGTTTTCGGGGAAAGTAGCGGATCAGAATCTCCTACCCGGCTTTGTACCGCCAGTGTTTGATATGTTGACTGAGCAAAGCTTTTTTAAAGCTGAGTTAGCTGAAATAACCGATCTGAGCAAGCAAATTGCCCAGCAAGAAAACTGCCCGACAACCACACGGCTTAAGCACCAGTTGAAGACGATGCAAGCCACCTATCAGCAGCAAGAAGCCGAGCTGAGAAGCACCATGATTGAGCGACGCGCAGAGCGCAAAGCGAAACGCATACAGGCCGAGGGCACGCTCGATGCTCTGGCGCTTGCCGAGCTCAATCATCAACTCGGCAAACAAAGTGTCGCTGACAAAAACCAGCTTAAATACCTCAAATTAGAATGGGATCAGAAACTCGCGGTTGTCGAAGCTGAGCTATCACAACGTGAGCAGCAGCTGGTTGAGCTCACCCGCCAACGCGCGAGTTTGTCGAACGCACTACAAAACAAGTTGTTTGAACAGTATGTGTTTTTAAACGCTCGCGGCGAAACTCGCTCACTCAAATCCATTTTTGCTGATACTTCCTCGCCCACTCCACCCGCAGGGGCAGGCGAATGTGCCGCGCCCAAGCTACTTCACTATGCCTATGCCAACGGATATCAACCTCTCGCCATCGCCGAGTTCTGGTGGGGCGCATCGCCAAAATCAGAGATACGCCAGCACGGTCAGTTTTACCCATCTTGCAACAGCAAATGTCAGCCAATTCTGGGCCATATGCTGCAAGGGCTAACGGTCGACGACAATCCGTTAGAAGAAAACTGGGCTGAAGATAAACCGCTGGAAATACTCTATCAAGATGACGCGATGGTAGTCGTTAACAAACCATCTGGTCTGCTGTCAGTACCGGGAAAAGTGATCACCGATTCGGCCTACAGCCGATTGCAGGCGCAATTTCCCGACGTGGAAGGACCATTTGTGATTCATCGCCTTGATATGGCGACCTCAGGCCTGTTAGTTTTCGCCCTCACCAGACGCGCAAACAAAAGCCTGCAAAAGCAGTTTATGTCTCGTGCAGTGAATAAGCGCTATGTAGCACTTCTTGAAGGGGATATTGCAGACGACCAGGGCACGATTGATCTGCCGATGCGAGGCGACCCTGTCGACCGGCCGCGCCAACTGGTGTGCTTTGAGCATGGTAAACCAGCCTTTACCACATGGCAGAAAATCGCGCATGATAACGGGCGAACTAAGCTCTATCTAGAACCCAAAACTGGCCGTACGCACCAATTGCGTGTCCATTGTGCCCATCACCTTGGGCTAGCGACACCTATGGTGGGAGATACCCTATACGGAGAAAAGGCCAATCGCTTGCATTTGCACGCTGAACGTCTTGAGCTTGATCATCCGTACACAAAACAGCGAATGACGTTTCAAGTCGACGCTGAATTCTAGACGAACAGCGATTACAAGGAAGAATCATCATGTCAGAGCATCAAGCCAAAATTGAATGGCAACGTCAACCCAACGAAGCTTTTCACGACAATCAATATAGCCGAGCACATACTTGGCACTTCGATGGCGGAGTGGTAGTCCCGGGCTCCTCTTCTCCGCTGGTGATTCCGCCGCCATTATCAGAGGAAAGTCATGTCGATCCGGAAGAGGCTTTCGTTGCGGCGATTTCCAGTTGCCACATGCTGACTTTCTTGGGCATTGCCGCCAAGCGGCGCTATGTCATCGACGCCTATACTGATACTGCCATCGGGGTCATGCAGGCCGATAACCAAGGCTATATGAGCGTGACCAAAGTTACACTCAAACCAGAGATTGTCTTCCTGGGCGATAAGCAACCCAGTCTCGAGCAGCTAGAAAAGATGCATCATTTAGCCCACCAGCACTGTTTTATCGCCAATTCGGTCAAAACTGAAATCGTCACTGAGGTGATCGCGCCAGTCAAGGTGACACAAAGCTAATCATTGTTTCACGCTTCGTGCTACACTCTGCGTCAATTAAGGGCATAGCGCCCTGTTACAACCATGATTCAGAGTGTCACCATGTCTTTCGCAAAACTTGGCCTTAGCCAACCGCTTGTTGCTACCGTTGCCGACCTCGGCTACGACAAACCCACCACCATCCAAACCAAAGCGATTCCTGTTGTTTTACAAGGTCAGGACTTGATCGCTGCCGCGCAGACCGGTACCGGCAAAACCGCCAGTTTTGTATTGCCTATTTTGCACAAACTGAGCCAAGGTGAAACGCAGCGTAAAAAGCGCATCCGCGCCCTAGTGTTGGTGCCGACACGTGAGCTGGCGATCCAAGTAGCGCAAAAGGTTGAAGATTATGCCAAGCAATTGCCGATTACCTCACTGGCCATGGTCGGTGGTGTCGATGAACAAGCGCAAAAGCAAGCGCTGATTGAAGGGGTTGATGTCCTGGTCGCTACCCCGGGGCGTCTTATTGATATGTACGGCAAACGTGCAGTGCACTTTGACGAAGTGGAAGTATTGGTGCTTGATGAAGCTGATCGCATGCTCGATATGGGCTTTATTGACGACATCAACAAAATCCTAGACAGACTGCCGACCGATATTCAGCACCTGCTGTTCTCTGCAACCCTATCGAATAAAGTGCGTGATCTGGCCAAAACGGCGGTGCACAATCCTTATGAGATCAGCATTGCAGCCAACCAAGCATCAAAGAAGAATATTGAACAGTGGCTGGTCACCGTTGATAAAGATCAGAAATCGTCATTGCTCAGCCACTTGATTCAGTCAAATGACTGGGATCAAGCGTTGATTTTTATCGAGACCAAACACGGAGCAGCCAAGTTAGCCACTCAGTTGGAAAAACGCGGCATTCATGCCGAGGCGTTCCATAGTGGTCGCAGCCAAGCCGTTCGCACTCAACTGCTCGAAGACTTTAAAGCAGGCAAGATCAAGTACATGATCGCGACGGGTGTTGGCGCACGCGGTATCGATATTGAAGGTTTATCGCGCGTCATTAACTATGACTTACCTTTCCCTGCTGATGAGTATGTCCATCGTATTGGTCGTACTGGTCGTGCCGATGCACAAGGTGAGGCAATCTCCTTTGTCTCAAAAGACAATTTTAAAAACTTGTGCATGATCGAGAGCCGACTCGGCCACTTGATTGAGCGTAGAGAAATAGAAGGGTTTACACCGCGCAAACCCGTTCCAGTCTCGATTCTCAACTATGTACCCAAACATAAACGTCAAGCAAAGGAAAACTCATGAGCGCACCCACTAAAATTACCTTTTTCGAGTTTCTGACTCCTCTAATTACCGCTGGCAAGAAAACCATTACCATCCGTGACGAATCTGAGTCGCACTATGTCCCTGGCACTGAGGTGGAAGTGTTTACCCTAGAAACGGATAAAAAAGTGTGTGATATCCGTATCCTGTCGGTTAAGCCGCTCAAATTTGACGACATCAATGAGTTTCATGCCGAGCAAGAAGCGATAGAGCTTGCCAAACTTAAGCCGCTTATTCGTGAGATCTACCCCGATACCGACGCCCTGTTTGAAATCAGCTACGAGTTAATTTAACCGTCGCTCCTCAAGCCAGACTCGAGTCTGGCTTAAATCTTTCTTAATCAGTTAAAAATCAGAACTAGACGACTGGTCTAATTTAAATTACAGTGTGCCCATGAACGCAAAAACTCAAGACACGCGCCAACATATTCTCGACGTCGGTTATCAACTTGTGGTCACCAAAGGCTTTACTGCCGTTGGTTTGAGCGAGTTGCTCAAAACCGCCGATGTTCCCAAGGGCTCGTTTTACCATTACTTCAAATCGAAAGAGCAATTTGGTCAAGCGCTGATCGAGGAGTATTTCAAAACCTATTTGGCTCGCTCGCAGGCTGTGCTTCACAGTAACGAGGGCAACGGACGTCAACGGGTTATTGATTACTTTTCACGTTGGCTTGAGATTGAAAATGGCGTGTGCAACGCCAACAAATGTCTGGTGGTGAAACTGAGTGCTGAAGTCTCTGATTTATCAGAAGCGATGCGCGTCAGCTTGGCCCAAGGCGCCGATAAAATCATCGAGCAGTTGGCGAGCAGTATTGACTCGGGCGTACAAGATGGCTCGATTGCGACACTAGACTCTGCCGCTACCGCTCGTATTCTTTACCAGCAGTGGCTCGGTGCAAGCTTACTCAATAAGCTCAACCAAGATCAGGTGAATCTTCACCAATGCTTTGCAGCTACCGAGCGGATGCTAAACGCATAACACCTCCCGTCGACGCTACGACGGGATTTTTTAAAACCACAACTAGACGACTGGTCTAATAATAGGAAACAACCATGACAACGACGACAAACCGACGCATTGTATTGGCTTCAAGACCCGTAGGTGCACCAAAAGAGTCCGATTTTCGCCTAGAGAGCGTGGACAAACCGCAACCAGGCCAGGGTCAAATGCTACTGCGCTCTGTCTATCTTTCTCTCGATCCTTACATGCGTGGCCGAATGAGTGACGCCAAATCGTATGCCGAACCTGTGGCAATTGATGAGGTCATGGTCGGCGGTACAGTGTGCCAAGTTGAACAATCCAACCACGCAGACTTCGAAGTTGGCGAATGGGTACTGGCGTACACCGGCTGGCAAGATTACGGTCTCTCTGACGGCGAGGGCTTAATTAAGCTGGGTAAGAACCCAAGCCACCCTTCTTACGCCTTGGGCGTCATGGGCATGCCTGGCTTTACTGCCTATATGGGATTGCTCGACATCGGTCAGCCAAAAGCAGGGGAAACTCTCGTGGTCGCAGCGGCTACAGGGGCGGTCGGTTCAATGGTTGGACAAATTGGTAAGCTTAAAGGCTGCAAAGTGGTTGGTATTGCTGGCGGCGAAGAGAAGTGCCAATTTGCAAAAGAGCAGCTCGGCTTTGATGAATGTATCGACCACAAGGCCGACGATTTCGCCGATCAGCTAGCCAAAGCTTGTGACCAAGGGATTGATATCTACTTTGAGAACGTGGGTGGCAAAGTGTTTGACGCCGTGATGCCTCTGCTTAACACCAGTGCGCGTATTCCGCTGTGTGGCCTTATCTCTCAATACAACGCGACCGCACTGCCTGAGGGGCCAGATCGTATGTCGATGTTGATGGGACAACTATTGGTCAAACGCATTAAGATGCAAGGCTTCATCATTTTTGACGACTACGCGCACCGTTACAACGAGTTCGCTACCGATATGACTCAGTGGCTTGCACAAGGGAAAATCCATTACCGTGAACACCTGGTTGAAGGTTTTGAAAACGCGCCACAAGCCTTTATTGGTCTGCTTGAAGGCAAGAACTTCGGCAAATTGGTGGTACAAACCAATCAACCCCTGTAAGGAGTCAGCATGATTAAACTACATCATCTCAACCAATCTCGCTCAATGCGCATTATATGGTTACTTGAAGAGCTTGGCGTCGAGTACCAGATTGTGCCTTATAAGCGTGACAGCGTCTCCTTTTTAGCGCCGCCAGAACTGAAATCGGTGCACCCGCTGGGTAAATCACCGGTGATAGAAGAAGATGGACGCGTTATCAGCGAATCTGGCGCCATCACCGAGTACTTGATTGAGAAATACGCACCAACTGAGCTCGCTCCAGAAAAGGAAAGCCCTGAGTACATCGACTACCTGCAGTGGCTACATTTTGCAGAAAGCTCTGCCATTTTACCGCTGCTGCTCAAAGTGTTTATCGCGAAAGATGGTGCGCCGACCAACTTTGTGGCGGATTATGCCGACGCAGAAATCAAGAAAGTAATGACTTACGTCAACGAGCGATTGGAAGGAAAAACCTACCTGGTAGAAGAGCGTTTAACCGGAGCGGACATCATGATGTCGTTTGTGTTTGATGTATTGACCAAGTTTGGCCTGCTCGAGCACTACCCTAATATCGCCCGATATCAACAGCAACTGGCTCAACATCCGTGTTACCAAAAAGCACTGGAACTTGAAGTCAAATATGGCTGATAACACTAAGGGGAGCTGCATGCTCCCCTTTTCCATCACTTTGGCCTATCAAACTAATCCGAACAAGCGATTAGCCATCCCCTTACTCCCGTCCTATTCTCTCTAGTAACCCAGCACCTTGTGGCGAAAGCAACAAAGCTGCACTAAGATTACAGAATCCGCACAGATAAGTGCAATGATGCATAACTGTCGATGCGGATGTAGCCCGATTAGAGAAGGAAAATGCGATGAGTGATTTCAACTTCTTCAAACTATTTGATACCAAAGAACTGTTTATCTTTTACTGATCCTTGGCCACGGCTTTGATCAGCACCGAGGTGTCCATTCGGCCTAACCCTTGTTGCTGGAGCTCTGCGTACTGTTGATCCACTTGCTGAGTCAGCGGTAGCGTCAAGCCCACACGCTTTGCTTCATCAAGACAGAAGCCGAGGTCTTTGCGCATCCAATCAATAGCAAAGCCAAAATCAAACTGACCTTGCGACATAGTGACCGCACGATTTTCCATTTGCCATGATCCGGCAGCGCCATGTTTGAGTGTCTCGACCACCTGCTCGATGTTTAACCCGGATTTCTCCGCCAGCAGCAGCGCTTCACTTAAGCCTTGTAAAATACCACCGATGCAAATTTGATTGACCATTTTACAACGCTGTCCTTGGCCATTCTCACCCATCAAAGAGATCTGCTTGGCATACACGTCCATGACCGGGCTGACCTTGTCGAACACCGTTTGCTCGCCGCCACACATGATAGTAAGCACACCATTTTCCGCACCCGCTTGTCCTCCAGAGACTGGAGCATCGACAAAAGCGTTGCCTTGCTTTTGGGCCGCCAATCCCAGCTCAACCGCTAACTCTGCTGAAGTGGTGGTATGGTCGACAAGAATCGCTCCTGGTTTCAGCGCTGACAAAATTCCGTTTTCACCATAAACCACACTGCGCACATCGTCGTCGTTGCCGACACAAACAAAGACGATGTCAGCGTTCTCAGCGGCTTGCGCCGGCGTTTCACACGCTTGACCCTGATACTCTGCAGCCCATTGCTGAGCCTTAGATTGAGTGCGGTTATACACCTTAGTGGCATACCCTGCTCGGCTCAAAAAACCCGCCATTGGATAGCCCATAACACCTAGACCAATAAAAGCGACATTGTACTGACTCATATTCTTCCTTTATTAAATTATCGATGTAGTAGTTCATTACTGTAGCACTAGATCCCCATTAATTTACAGTACGTTATAAACGTGATTGAGCGCGCGCTTTGCGTATGTAAGCTATTGTACGAGCGGTTAAAAGTACATTTATTAACCAGATTACACAAACCACAATCGTGCTAGCAAATCTTGTATTTTCGCCCCTACCGATTGTGATCATGATTCCGCAGCCATTTCTGTTCGCTACACATCAAAACCAAGAAAAATATCATTTTGATGAATACCAATAACGAGAACATACTATGAAAAATATAATACGACTTTGTGCTGCCAGCGCTATCCTCACGGTGTCCCACGCCAGTTATGCTGACGCGATTTTACACGCATTTAACTGGAACTATACCGATGTCACTGCCAATGCAAATCAAATTGCCGCAAATGGCTTTAAAAAAGTCCTCATCTCGCCCGCAATGAAATCCAGCGGCAGTCAATGGTGGGCTCGCTATCAACCGCAAGACTTGCGTGTCATCGATTCTCCGCTGGGCAACAAACAAGATTTAGTCGCGATGATCAATGCGCTCAACAGCGTCGGGGTCGACGTCTATGCTGACGTGGTGCTTAACCATATGGCGAACGAATCGTGGAAGCGCAGTGACCTAAACTACCCGGGGAGTGAGGTGCTCAACGACTATCAATCCCGCAGTGCCTACTATCAAGGGCAAACACTTTTCGGCAATTTACAGGAGAACCTTTTTTCCGAGAATGATTTCCATCCAGCAGGTTGTATTACCAATTGGAATGATCCTGGCCATGTCCAGTATTGGCGCTTGTGCGGCGGGCAAGGCGATACTGGACTACCGGATCTCGATCCCAATCAATGGGTTGTGAGTCAGCAGAAGAGTTACTTGAGTGCGCTCAAATCTATGGGAATCAAAGGGTTTCGTATCGATGCTGTCAAACATATGAGTCAATATCAAATAGACCAAGTGTTTACCCCAGACATTACCGCTGGTATGCATGTATTCGGAGAAGTCATTACCAGTGGTGGTCAAGGTGATAGCGGCTATGAGGCTTTTCTTGCCCCTTACCTCAATAATACCGATCACGCCGCTTATGACTTCCCGCTTTTTGCGTCGATTCGAGCTGCGTTTTCATTCTCAGGTGGAATGAATCAGCTACACAATCCACAAGCCTATGGTCAAGCGTTGCAGGACTCGCGCGCCATCACCTTTACGATTACCCACGACATTCCAACCAATGACGGATTCCGCTACCAGATCATGGATCCAACCGACGAACAGCTCGCTTATGCCTACATCTTAGGCAAAGATGGAGGAACGCCACTTGTTTATAGTGATGACCTACCTGACAGCGAAGACAAAGACAGTGGTCGTTGGGCCGATGTGTGGCAAGATCCGAACATGATTAACATGCTTTCCTTCCACAACGCGATGCAAGGGCAAGGGCAAGGCATGACTGTAGTGGCTAGCGATCAATGTACCTTACTATTTAAACGTGGCAAGCAAGGCGTTGTTGGAATCAATAAATGTGGCGAGAGCAAGTCGGTGACGGTCGATACTTACCAACATGAGTTTAACTGGTACACCCCGTATCAAGACGTTTTAAGCGGCGACATCACCACAGTGAGTTCTCGTTATCACCAATTTGTATTGCCAGCGCGCAGTGCAAGGATGTGGAAATTGTAAGCGAACCTTGGCCCAGCCAGCACGCTGGGCCTACCTTGCATTGGTTACATCAATCCACGGCGTTGTTTTTTAAGTACATTCAATCATTTTTACTCTCAGTTGCAACTGTGCCAGAATACTCGGCACTTTTGTTATGGATAGAGTGGTACCTATGAAACCTCAAGCCGCTATCTTTGATATGGATGGCCTACTCCTCGATACAGAACGTCTCTGTATGCGCGTTTTCAAACAAGCCTGTCAAACCGTCAATGTGCCTTTCTATGAAGAGACTTATCTGTCGATCATCGGTCGCAACTCTGCAGGGATCGAACCTATTTTTCGCCAAGCCTACGGCGATGACTACGAGCGCGTTCAACAAGAGTGGCGCACCCAGTATGATAGCGTTGTAAAGCATCAAGCGATTCCCGTTAAAGAGGGTGTGGTTGAACTGCTTGAATGGCTCAATGCGCAGCAAATCCCAGTCGCAGTCGCCACTTCAACCCATCGCGAGGTCGCCCAAGTTAAGCTCGAACTCGCCAACTTGAACCAATATTTCGCCCATCTCACCTGCGGCTGCGAAGTCAGTCATGGTAAGCCTCACCCAGAGATCTATCTGTTGGCAGCTTCAAGGCTTGGAGTAGCCCCTGAACACTGTCTCGCTTTTGAAGACTCAAACAACGGCGTTCGTAGCGCGGTTGCTGCCAACATGGAAACGTTTCAGATCCCCGACCTGGTTGAGCCTTGCGATAAAGTCAAAGCGCTCGGCCATCACATCATGCCTTCGCTGCATGATGCGCTCAACTACCTTAAATCCCACGCTTAACACCAACAAGTGCAGCACACGCAGCATGTGTCTCAGCTTGGCATTATTCCCTTTGTCGTTGTCCCATAACCAAGCGTTCTAAATAAAACCCTCTCTGAGGGTTTAGATCGCACTCGCCTATCCCAATCTCTGATCATGCCGGACAATAACCAAAAAAGGATTCACAATGACAAACCAATATGTACCGCCAAAAGTATGGGTCAATAATGTCAGTGGCGGCAATAAGTGGGCAAACATCAACAGCCCAGAATCTGGCGCCCGCTACGAGCGAGAGCTGCCAGTGGGTGAGCATGCCCTGCAACTTTATTCGCTTGGCACTCCAAATGGGCAAAAAGTGACAATTATGCTGGAAGAGCTGCTTGCGCTTGGCATTAAAGAAGCCGAATACGATGCCTTTTTGATCAACATTGGTGAAGCAGATCAGTTCTCTTCTGGATTTGTTGAGCTCAATCCGAACTCTAAGATTCCTGTGTTACTCGACCGCAGCGGCGACGAGCCAGTGAACGTGTTTGAGTCGGCGTCTATCTTGGTTCACCTCGCTGAAAAGTTCGGCCATTTTTTACCAAACAGCGGTGCCGAACGCACGCAAACTTTTAACTGGATATTCTGGGCACAAGGCTCTGCGCCATTTCTTGGCGGCGGTTTTGGTCATTTCTATGCTTACGCCGATGAAAAGCAAGAGTACCCAATCAACCGCTTTGCTATGGAAGCCAAACGTCAGCTTGATGTTCTGGATAAACAGCTGGCTAAACACCCTTACGTTGCGGGTGATCAGTATACCATCGCGGATATGGCAATCTGGCCTTGGTACGGAAACTTGGTACTGGGCAAACTGTATGATGCTGCTGAATTCTTACAAGTGGAGTCGTATACGCATGTTGTGCGCTGGGCTAAGCAAATCGAAGCGCGTCAAGGGGTTCAACGTGGGCGCATTGTAAACCGTTCATTTGGTGAAGAGTGGGAGCAACTTGCCGAGCGCCATTGCGCCGCAGATATCGACCAGGTTCTCGCGCGTAAGCCTAAATAGGACAAAGCACACATCCTTGTGCTGGGTGTTCATGGCTAGATCCAAGCCATTGACAATAGCAAGAATGGTAACGCAAGCAGCGATGCCATTTTTGCTAACGCCAAACTCTCACGCAGTACGACTTCGCCTTTAGGTGAAGTCACATGCGCAGAGTTAGACGCCGCAGCGTGTGCACTGTACATAGTTCTGATCTCAATCAGAGTAATAGGGCTGCGTATTCTAACCAGTGCACCCTGACAACACAACCTGTCCTTACACTTACCCCATCTAGTAGCCCATTTCAGTCACAATCAGATTGTGGTCAGAGCCCATTGGCAACTTACGACTCTCGCGTCGACAAATTTTTCTTCCTGTTTCAGTGGCTTTGAGCCATAGATGATCAATCGCTATCTTGAGAAAGCTCGGCGTGTCAGAGGCTAGCGCATTGGGCCAACTGGCAACCGGTGCAGTCTGAAAGCTGGGCAATATTTTTCCAAAACGCAAACTGACTGACGAAAGATTGAAGTCTCCAATCACCAATAACTCATTACTCGGATAGATCTCAATCAGAGACTCGATAGTGCGAATAAGTGCATTGCGCCGATACCATAAAGCTTTGGTTCGCGGTGAAGGAGGGTGAGCGGCAATAAAATCGATGGCTTTTTGCGTATTGGGATACCATACCCCGCGGATTATCGCTTGTTGGTCCGGAGTCATATAAACCGACACCTGTTCAAGTGGATAACGGCTCAGAATCATTTGGCTAGAGGGATAACCGACACCCTCTTGACCACCGAAATAGTGGGGATAGACGTCATCGAGCATGTGCAGTTTATCCCCTACCTCGGGCGCGACCTCTTGCAGTACCACTAAATCATGAGGAGCAGAGAGCAAATAGTTGATAAAAGCGTTGATGTCTGGATTTTGGTAGTAAAGGTTATACTGGGCAATAGTGACCGAATTGACACAGTTGGTCACCAAACTTTGTTGCTTTTTCGGGCTAAGCAAGAAAAACGCGGTGCAAAACAGCGCACACAGCAGTGCTGGCGCCCATGCGCGCAACGCCGCCATAAGTAGCATTAGCACTAAGTTCACAATAAGAAATAGCGCTGGAAAAGCCACTAAGTTTTCAATCCACCATGTGGCTTCATAAAAGGTCAACCCGACCCACAACACCGTCGGTGTAAACACTATCAACCAAAGCAGTACACGCTTCACTCGCCTTCACCTTATTACAGTACTTTCATCAAGTATGGCTGAAAATATGCAGTAGCAAGAAAAACACGCGTTCATCAAAACAATGACTAAGCGCTCGCCATCTCAAAAATAAGACACCGCTTCAAATTTATGCAAAAAGCAGCTTGCGAGAACCAAATTTTCACTTTTATCGACCAAAAGCTAATATGTGTGTAATAAAGTATTCCATCATTATAACTAGAACAAATACTGATTTGCCTGACGCGCGGAGCTCTATGACCACGTTAACCGACAAAAAGCTACTCAATCTTATCACCTACGCCCCAGCGTTAATTGTCGCGATTTTTACTTTGGTTTGGGTCGCTATTGCTACCAAAGATCAACTGATTAGCTCACAGCAAGAGCTACTTTCACTCAGAGAAGACGCCGAGCAGCGCCAATATGTCACGCTGACTAACCGCGTTGAATACGTCCAACAGCAAATTGCTCATGCCCGAGCTCAAACCGAACAACAGTTAGAAAGCACCATTCAAGCGCGCATTTATGAAGCGCATAACATCGCTACCCGCCTCTACGAAAGCAACAAAGACAAATCAGAAGCCGAAGTCACTCAGTTGATTACCGATGCGCTGCGTGATATCCGTTTTAACAACGGCAGAGGCTACTTTTTTATCTATAAGACCGATGGTCTCAGTGTCATGCACCCGCTATTACCGCGCGTTGAAGGGACATCGCTTTGGGATTTTAAAGATGTACGAGGCAGCTACATCGTTCGCGAAATGGGAGAAGTCGTCAAAGCCCAAGGAGAGGCATTCTATCACTGGTGGTTTGTCAAACCCGACAATAAAAACAAAGAGTTTGAAAAAATCGGCTTTGGTAAATACTTCGAGCCCTACGATTGGTTTATTGGTACCGGCGACTATGTGGTTGACGTAGAAAATGACATCAAGGAAACCGTGCTTGGGTGGTTAACCAATCTGCGTTTTGGCGATTATGGCTACGTATTTGTGCTTGATAGAGATGGCACCATACTATCGCATATCAACCCCAATTTGCTGGGCAAGAATGCACTTAGTGTTGGGAGTGAAGCCAATATAGAAGGTGCCAAAACTTTGATGTCAGCGAACGAAGAGTTTGTTCGCTATATCGCCCCTTCAGGTCCACCTGAGCTGGAAAGCTTATCCAAGACCAGTTACGTCATTCAAGACCAAAGTTGGGGCTGGAGCATTGGTGCCGGCGTCTACGACGAGCTCAGTCAGCGCTTTATCGCTCAGCGCGAAGAAGCGGTTAAAGTGGAGCAGCAGAAAAGCCTGCAACAGATGATCATCATTGGCCTGAGTACAACCTTGTTTGTCGGCATTTTCTCCATCGCCTTGAGCCGCATGATCGCGCAAAGGTTCAAACGCTTTGAGCGTAGGATCAATCAAGACTTCTCCAGCCTACAAACCACTAAGGACCAACTGGAATACCTCGCCAGTCATGATGAACTGACCGGTTTGCCCAACCGTTCCAAGTTGCATCAGAAGATCGCCCAAGGCATCGCATACTCCACCGAGCACTGTCAGCAGCTGGCTGTTATGTTTGTTGACTTGGATGACTTTAAAAAGGTCAACGACCTTTATGGCCACACCGCGGGTGATAAACTCTTGAGTGAAATAGGACGTAAATTTGAAAGCTTTATGGGCCCCAATGACTTCGTCGCTCGATTTGGTGGCGATGAGTTTATCTTTTGCTTTGCTGGTTTGAACAATATCGGCGAGACACAAAGCAAAGTAGAAAATATCAAAAGCGTTTTCAATCAACAGTTTGTGATTGATGGCAAAGTGCTATTCGCCAGCTGCTCAATTGGTGTTTCTATGTTCCCCAATGATGGTGACGACCCGGAACAGTTGATCTCCAAAGCCGACATTGTGCTGTATAAGTCAAAAGCGCGTCAAAAAGGCGATGTCCTGTTTTTCGATTCCTCAATCAACAAACAAGTCCAGTATGACTTTATGCTTGAACGTGAGCTCAGAGGCGCAATTGAGCGCGGTGAGCTATCGCTGGTTTATCAACCGCAGGTTTATGCTGGCACAGGTGATCTCTATGGCGTTGAAGTTCTGCTGCGCTGGCACAATCGTCAATTAGGTCATGTTTCTCCATTGGAATTTATTACTCTGGCCGAAGAAATTGGCCTAATAGGGGAACTAGGGCAATTTGTGCTGGATCGCGCGTGTGAAGAGTTCAGCAGTCTGTTCCCTTCTCCAGATTGCACCACCATGCTGTCGGTGAATATCTCACCAGTGCAACTGATGAGTGCTGGGTTTACCCGACAGCTCAGCACCATTGTTGCCAAGCACAACCTGCCGACCCATCGCATCACGCTAGAGATCACCGAAAACGTGCTCATTAGTGATTTGCCTAAAGCCGGACCTATTATCAGCGAGTTGAAGGAACTCGGGTTTACCATCTCTCTTGATGACTTCGGTACCGGATACTCTTCCCTAAGCTACCTCAGCAGCTTACCACTAGACGAACTCAAAGTGGACCGCGTCTTCGTTGATAAAATGGTGACATCAGAACACAGTGACTCGTTAGTGAAAGCCATCCTGGCCATCGCTCAGTCGGCGCAAATGCGCGTGGTCGCCGAGGGAGTAGAAACCGAGGCACAAAAAAGCGTATTGGAGAGCTATGGCTGCGACGTACTGCAAGGCTTCTTAATTGAACGCCCGATCACCATAGATCAACTGGCTGCGAAATATCGCCCGACTCAAGAGTGACGACATTTTTGTCTTAGCTGTGAGAGTCGACGGGCTCTTCTCTGCATCTTTACATAACCTTACATTTATCATGGTTAATGCGTTGTATAATTATAGTGAGCCCCAAGTCATCGGAGGATGCCATGAACCGTTATCTCGTCTCAGCGATGCTCACTCTGGTTGTGTTTTCGTTACCTTTTGCCCTACTCGCAAAAGGAAACGGACCGATGAGCATGCAACAGCCACCCCTCTTTTCCGATATCGACCTAAATCAAGACGGCGTGATCACTCAGCAAGAGTTCGCTGATTTTCAGCAAACCAAAAAGCAAGCACGCCAAGCCGAAGGTCGATTGATGAAAAACAGTAACCAAAGTGAATTTATGTTTGAGCGCATCGATGCTAACCAAGATCAAGTCATTGATGAGCAAGAATTTCAGTCTCATCGCGGCACGATGAGACGTTCAAACTCCTAATGCAACTCATGAGGCGCAATTCGCGCCTCTTTACGATTCAAAACAAAAATCTGTGACACCACGTCGATTTATTATCCACTTGATTAAATATCGGTTAATTATTGTCATATCGCACTGAGAGGCTGCCCACTATAATTAATCATCCGATTAATTTTTTGAGGTGGCCGTGTGACACCATCTAACCGCAAGGCGGGACGCCCGAGCGCGACCATTGATGTGCGTGAGCAACTGATTCATCACGCCAGAGAGCTGTTTACTGTGATGCCCTATGACAAAGTGTCGACTCGACTGGTTGCCACTCGTGCCGGCGTCAATGCCGCGATGATTCGTTATTACTTTGGCTCCAAAGAGGGGTTATTCGAAACCATGCTCCGCGAAACGCTGGCGCCGATGAAGCGTCAGATGCAAATCTTGCTCAAAGAGAGCTCGCAGCAGAACTTTATCGACCTAATGAAAACTTACTACCGCGAAATGATAAAGGTACCGCAGTTTCCTCGCTTGGTCGCGCAAGTGATGCATATGAATCCCTCTGAGACCCAACGTAAATTGCTTGAAAAGGTCTTTGTCGATATCACTCAGCCGATGCAACACGTCATGTTTGAGCGGTTGGTCAGCAGCGGCATTTTACGCGCTGACGCGGACCCAAGCCTTTGCCGAGTGTCATACATCAGCTTGATGGTGTTTCCATTCATTGCACCACCTGCGTTACTCGCCATCCACGGCATCGAACTCAATGAACGCTTCTTAACTCAACTTCTCGAGCACAATATTAATCTGATGAAGCATGGATTTCTTCAAACTCACGACAACCAGGACGCATCACAATGACAATCAATAGAAAACTGCTATTTTTCCCAGCGCTAGCCGTTGGAATATTGGTACTGGTGATGGCGGTTAAACTTAAACCCGATCTGCCCGTCAAGCCTGCGGGAGACCGAGCCCGCTTGGTGGATACCATGCCTCTTGAACTGCGCGCCATCGCACCTGTCGCGATCGGATTTGGCAAAATCACGCCAAAAGTTGAGTGGGAAGCGATTGCCGAAGTGACTGGCAAGGTGGTTTATCGCCATCCAAAGCTAGAAAAAGGCCAAATGCTTAAAGCAGGGACCGAGATCCTGCGCATCGACCCGCTCGATTATGAACTCAAGCTGGTGCAAGCGCAGGCTGATTACAAGTCAGCTCAAACCTCTTTGGCGAAGCTATTTCAAGAAGAAGCCAACCTAAAACAGACGTTGAATATTGAACGCAGCCGTTTGCAGATCGCCAATAAGGAGCTAGAACGCAAAACCAACCTGCGCAAAAAAGGCTTAACCTCTCAATCAGATGTTGACCAGCAGCAGCAAAGCGCCCTATCGCAACGCAAGCTGGTACAAGACATTGAAAACCAGATCGCCCTAATGCCAGATGAAAAGCGCGTCGCCGAAGCTCTGGTTAAAGTCAACGCTTCTAAAGTTAGTGAAGCAGAGCGCTCGCTGAATAAAACCATTATCACACTGCCCTATGATTTGCGCATCGCTCATGTCGATATCGAGCAGGATCAAGTGGTCAACCTTCAGCAAACCATGGTCACCGCCCACGGCATCAATATGATGGAGGTGGAAGCACAGCTATCCATACATGACATGCAGACTCTTGCTTCAAGTATTGGCGAAATACGGCGCGATGAATCGGGTATCCCGCAACCCGATATGACCTTTATCGATGCGAGCATTGAGTTGCGCAGTGGTAACCTTCAAGCAAGTTGGCCAGCAAAAGTGAGCCGCATCAGTGAAACTGTCGACCCAAGCCAAGCGACGGCTGGGGTGATTCTGGAAATAGAGCAAGACTATCGTCAACTCAACCCGGCTGACGCGCCTCCATTGGTCAACGGGATGTTTGTGCGTGCGGTCATTGAGGGACAATCCAACCCTAGCTGGGTGATCCCTGAACGCGCCCTGCACGGTGACAAAATTTACCTCATGACCGATGATAATACCCTAGCGATAAAACCGGTACAGGTTTTGTACCGTCGTGACAATCACGTAGTCATCGACGGCGAATTTGAACAGGGTGAACGCTTGGTCCTCAACGATTTGCTACCTGCTATCGAAGGTATGTCGCTTAAACAGTCTGAGCGTACTGCACAGGAGTCATTGTAATGATTCGATTTTTCGCCAAGCATCCCACTGCCGCCAACCTATTGATGCTGACTTTGCTGCTATTAGGGATTACTTCACTGCCTAATATCAAACGCGAAACCTTTCCTGAGTTTGACCCTCCGTACATCATGGCAGGCGTCGTCTACCCTGGCGCGTCGCCGCAAGAAGTCGAGGAAAGTTTATGTGTACGCATGGAAGATGCCGTCGATGGGTTGGCCAACATAGAAGAAACCCAATGTGAAGCGATCGAAGGTTCGGCTCGCCTGATCCTAAAACTGAATGAAAAAGCCGATATTGGTCGGATGTTGGTCGACGTTCAAACTCAGATCAATTCAATCAATGACTTTCCCCAGCAAATTGAATCTCCCGTGGTTCAAGAGCTGGATTGGAACGAGCCTGTCGTTGATGTTGCCATTACCGCCGACACCTCTTGGCCCGAGTTAAAAGCCTATGCAGAACAACTTAAGCGCACGTTAAAGTTGGATTATGATGTCTCTTTGGTAGATGTGGCAGGCTTTTCCGATCACCAATATCGTGTTGAGCTCGATACTCAAGCGATTCGCCAACTTGGATTAAGTGTGGTTGATATCGCTAATCAAATTGGTCGACAAAACATCAAATTGCCTAGTGGTAATGTGGAAACGCCGGATAAAAACTTTCTGATCCGTTTCGATGAGCGCCGCACCACACCGCAGCAACTGGAGAGCATCGTGGTCGCCTCGGGGGCCAATGGGTCGTTGATTCGTCTAAAAGACATCGCCACCATCACCGACCGATTTGAGTTAGACGAGCAGAAAGTCCTGTTTGATGGCCACCCATCCGCACTGCTTAAAGTAAGCAAAAACAAAGAAGATGATGCACTTAGAATCAAGGAGCGCGTAGCTCAGTTTGTTGCCGAACAACAAACGATAGCTCCAGCCGGTGTCAAACTTGAGCTGACTAATGACCTGTCGTCGGTACTTTGGGACCGCCTATCAATGATGGTGAGCAATGGGTGGCAAGGTATCGTATTGGTGTTCGCAACCATGTGGTTATTCTTCACGCTACGCTACTCATTTTGGGTGGCAGCAGGGTTACCCGTTGCCTTCCTCGGAGGCCTATTTTTGATGGCGCAACTGGGGCTATCCATCAATATCATGTCCCTCGTCGGCTTATTGATGGCGATAGGTATTATGATGGACGATGCCATTGTGATAGCAGAGTCGATCGCCGCCCATCTCGACCGCGGCGAGGATATCGATAATGCGGTGATTAAAGGGGTAAAGAAAGTTCTACCCGGGGTAATTTCCTCTTTCCTCACTACCGTGTGTATTTTTGGCAGCTTACTGTTCTTACAAGGTGAAATGGGAGCAGTACTTAAAGCCGTACCTCAAGTATTGATCTTAGTGCTGACGCTAAGCCTAGTCGAAGCATTCCTAATTTTACCTAACCATCTATCCCATTCGCTGCATAAAGAAAAGCGCGACAAGCCAAGTGGCAAATTTAAGCAAGCCCTGCTTGATCGCTTTGAGCATTTTCGTAACACTCGTCTAGTCAACGGCGTTGAGCGAATGGTCGCTTATCGTTACGCTTTTTTAGGCAGCGTTTTAGCCCTACTTCTGATTTCGATTGCCACCATTGCCGGTGGACTGCTTAAGTTTCAACCCTTCCCAGAGTTAGACGGTGACATTGCCGAAGCGCGCATTATTTTGCCGCCGGGTTCGTCATTATCTCAAACCGAAGCAGTAGTAGATCAAATCGTCGCCTCGGCGCAAAAGCTCGGTGCTGAGTGGACACAGAATTTCGAAAACGGCACGCCGCTGATTGAGCATGTGACCAGTCAGTTCAATGCCAATGCGGATGCCAATGAATCTGGCCCGCATATCGCCACGGTTCGCCTAGACCTGCTGGGCGCCGAAAGTCGAAACACCATCATCGATGATTTTATCGCCGCTTGGCGTGAGGATGTAGGTGAACTAGCAGACCCGATATCTTTGGTCTTCAAGCAACCAACCATGGGACCTGGCGGCCGAGCGATAGAGATTCGAGCCAAACATGACGACCTTGACGCCTTGAAAGCGGCTTCAATCGATATTCAGCAATATCTTAATGAGTTTGATGGCGTGCACGGCGTACTCGATGATATGCGCATGGGTAAGGAGGAAGTGTTGGTAAAACTTCGCCCCGGCGCTGAGAGTTACGGGGTAAATGGTCAGTTAATAGCGAACCAGCTGCGCGCGGCGTTTTTCGGTCAAACCGCAGACGAAATTCAAGTGGGCGTTGAAAACATCTCGATTGAAGTGCGCCTTAACAAAGTGCAAGCGGGTGACTTACAGCAGTTGGCTAACTTTCCGATTATCCTGCCCGATGGCAGCCAACTGCTGGCCACCATCGCAACCCTCGACTTTCAGCGAAACTACGTGCGTATTCAACGAATCGACGGCTTGCGTACCATCAGTGTGTTTGGCGATACCGACAATACCAGAGCCAACTCCACCGCGATTATTGCCCAGTTTCAAAGCCAAGAGGCGCCAAAGTTGATGGCCAAGTATCCGGGGTTGCGCTTTGATTTTGAGGGTGAGGCGAAGGATACCGCAGAGACAGGCGCTTCTATGGGCAAAGGATTTCTGCTTGGGCTGTTCGGTGTATTTGCTATCTTAAGCTATCAGTTCCGCAGCTATCTCGAGCCCTTTGTGGTGATGCTTGCCATTCCGCTCGCCTTTATCGGTGTTGTGTGGGGACATATTCTGCTTGGGCATTCGCTCAGCATGCCAAGTATGATGGGGTTCGTCTCATTAGCGGGGATCGTAGTCAACGATTCGATCTTGTTGGTGCAATACATACGTCACCATGTCGATGAGGGTGACAGTGTGCATGACTCTGTGGTGAAAGCCAGTCGCGAGCGCTTTAGAGCAGTGTTTCTCACCTCGATGACCACCGCCGCAGGCTTGTTACCACTGCTTACAGAGACCAGTCTGCAGGCTCAAGTCATTCAGCCATTGGTGATTTCTATCGTGTTTGGCATTTTCGCCTCAACCTTGTTGGTGCTGTTTATGATCCCTGCAGCCTACGCCGTACTGGCTGATTTTGGGCTAGTGCGCAGACATAAACAATTATAGCTGTGACAAGGTTATCCTCACAAAAAGAAAGCGGGCTTTACAATTTATACAGAGGATTGCGCTGTGTTATTGCGCCTTGGCAACAAATGTTTAAGCTTGCCAAATAGCGCTTTGATGTCCTCAAGAATAAGGTACAAACACGGCACTAAGACCAGACTAAGCAAGGTCGCAAACAAGACCGCAAAGCCCAGAGCCACCGCCATTGGAATCACAAAACGTGCCTGCAAGCTGGTTTCAAACATAATTGGCAACACCCCAACAAAAGTGGTAATCGATGTTAAGGTAATCGCTCTGAAGCGGGCACAACCCGCCTCAATCACCGCCTGTTTAATGCCCACTCCTTCGCGCCGGACTTGATTGACGTAATCGGTCATCACCAGTGAGTCATTGACTACCACCCCAGCGGCCGCTATCAGACCAAAGGTCGACATCATGCTCAGGTCGAGTCCAAACCAATAATGCCCCCATATCGCCCCCGTCAAACTAAACGGGATCACCGACATAATAATCAGTGGCTGCGTATAGCTTTTCAGTGGCACCGCCAGCAGGATGTACACCAAGATCATGCCAGCGACAAAGAAGATGATCTGCTCATTTTGCTGAGCTTGCTGCTCTTCAATCGTGCCGCCCAACTCGCTCTTGACACCCGGGTAATCCGCCAAAATATCGGGAATGATCTCGTCAGAAACACGCTCAACAATAGCATTCGGCTCCACCAACTCTTCATCGATTGAGCCGTAAACATAAACGCTGCGATACCCCTGTTCACGGCGAATACTACTCACCCCAGGCTTTTGGTTAATCTCAACCACGTCGCCGAGCATCACTTTTTTGCCCTCTGGGGTGGTGATCACCGCGTAACGCAGCGAAGAAAAGGCTTCACGGGTCAGTTTTGGATAGCGCACCATGACTTTAACTTCTTCACCGTCACGCAGTACCCGCTCTGCCTCGCCACCATAAAAACTGCCGCCCACTTGAGTGGCAATATCAAACAGATCTAGCCCCAGGTTATAGGCGACTGGCGCCAGCGAGAGTTGCACCTCTTGGCTACCTGAGTCAATCGAGGAAGAGATATCGAACAACCCTCGCTGCTGTTGCAGCGCGACGATAAGCGCTCTACCGGCACTATTGAGCGAGTCAATATCTGAGCCATAGAGCAAGAAACCAAATTCATCCCCTTTTCCGTCATCGTTGACGTTGTCCGAGACGGTAAATGTCTTCATCCCGGGGATGGTTGGAATGCTTTCACGCCAACGTCTTGCCAGTTCAAAAGTGTCAAACGGACGCAACTCTTCGTCAACCAGCGGAATGACCAATGAGCCCTCTTTGCGTCCTTGGCTGAAGGTCAGAATATCGCGCACCATCTTTTGCCCGGTCTGTTGCTCGATCTCTTGGTCGACCTCGAGAACGGTTGATTCGATAAGCTTCAGCGCTTCAATGGTCTGCTGACTTGAGATATTGTCATTCATCACCAGTTTAATGCTCGGGAAGTCATGCGGCACTTTGGGCGATGGCACAATGCGAACATAGTTTGCCAACACCAACGACACGCTAATGGTCAAAATCGCCACAAAACCGGCCAGCACACTCCAGCGCCAATGGGTACACAACTCGATAAAGCGCTTATAAGGGCCATTGATAAAGCGGAAGAAACGAGTATTGAAACGTTCGCGCCAACTGCCCTGCTTGATCGGGTCAAACTTTGAGTGCGCAAGGTGAGCTGGAAGAATCAACTTAGACTCAATCAAACTAAACAGCAGACAAAGAATCACGATAGAGGCAATACCAAAGAAAAAGGCACGCTCTATCCCTTTTGACATCAAAAATGGCGCGAATACTGCCATGGTAGTCAACACCCCAAAGGTCGCTGGCGTTGCTACTCGTTTCACGCCACGAACCACGTTTTCAATCCCGCCGCCTTTTTTCTCTATCTCACTGTAGGCACTCTCACCGATGACGATCGCATCATCCACCACGATGCCCAGCACCATGATAAATGCAAACAGCGAGACGATATTGATACTCACGCCAATCGCAGGCATCAGCATCACTGCACCAAGAAAACAGACCGGTAACCCGATCATCACCCACATCGCCAACTTAACGCGTAAGAACAAACTCAGCATCAGCGCCACTAACACCGCGCCTTGCAGTAAGTTCTTCAACATCATGTCGAGGCGGGCATTGAGATAGTAGGTCATGTCGACCAAGGTTTTAATTTGCAGATCGCTAGGCAGCGCCTGGTTTTTCTGCGCGATGTAGGCTTTGACCGACTCGGCCACCGCGACCATGTTTTGATCTTTGGTCGCCTTGACTGATAGATAGATGGCATTTTGCCCTGAGTACTTAAAGTAACGATCTTCTTCGGTAAATCCGTCTTTGATGGTCGCAATGTCTTGGAGAAGCACTTTGCCGCCATTGGCCCCTATTTTAACCGGGATGTCGCGAAACTCTTCGCCACGGTAATATTGGTTTTCGATCCGCACCGAAATCATGCCGGCGTTGGTTCTCACCTCACCTGCTGAGTAGTTAGCGGAATAACGCTGAATAGCGTTGACCACATCGTTGAGCGTTAAGCTGTATTTTTGTAGCACTC
>JBCAXU010000047.1:0-26705 GCA_038533895.1 Pseudomonadota bacterium
ACAGCAACAGCAACAGCAACAGCAACAGCAACAGCAACAGCAACAGCAACAGCAACAGCAACAGCAACAGCAAGATGAGTCTTCCGAATCACAGAGTCAAGCACAAAGTTCGACCTCGCCCGCCGTTGATAATGAGTCCGCCAATAAGTCTCAAAACGACCAACATCCGAGCGACGATCATCAGCAACAAAAAGGCGAAGGTGATGGTTCCCATACTGGCGAGCCAGAGTCCAATCCGACAGCAGATAAGGCTAAGTCTGAACAATCGGAGTCTAGCCGAACGGCCAAGACGGATGCGACAGACAATCCAGACAGCTCAGCGCAGCCGTCAACTGGCACAGCGTCGATTGATCCTGAGCTGCGCAAACTCCAACAAGTTGAAGACGCACGCGATCCCACTCGCTTACTGCGCGCACAACTATTACTGCAAGCTCAGCAAAAACAACCTCCACAACAGACAGGTAAGAAATGGTAAGTATGAAATCAGCGACAACCCTTGCACTACGCCTACTTGCCTTCGCCCTGCTGATGGTCAGCGCCCAGACTTGGGCCACCACAGTGGTGGCCACGGTAAGTAAGAACAAAGTGGTCAAAAATGAAGTGTTTCAGCTGCGGATCGTCGTCGATAAGCGCGTTTCCTCCGACGCTATCGACTTGTCTGCGCTTGAGCAAAATTTCTATGTGGGCAGACCAAGCTTTGGTAGCTCGGTCAATATCATCAACGGTGAACGCAGCACTCGCAGTGAATGGAACATCAACTTAGCGGCTCAGCGACTTGGGGTGGCGGCGATCCCGGCGTTTTCGATTGATGGCGCTCAATCTGAGCCGATCACCATTCAGGTGTCGATGGACAGCGACCAACCGCTACTGACTGATCTCGTTGAAGTACAAAGCCACTTGGAACGTGGCCAGCTCTATCCAGGAGAAAGCACCACGCTCACCACTCGACTCATTGTCAAGACTGATCCAAGAAGACTACAAAACCCGACCATCACGCCACCAAAGGCCAACGGCGTTTCCATTACAGCGCTGGGGGAAGCCAACCAGTATCAAAGTGTGCTCGATGGCGTCGAAGTCACCATCGTCGATCAAAACTACCGCCTGACTGCAGAAACAGCTGGCACCTTTGAGGTCCATGGTATTGGTTTTAACGGTAGCATCGTTTATGGCGATAATCGAAGTGGCACCACAAAACTTGTGCCTGCAACCACAGAGCCCGCCGAACTAGCGCTTGAGGTACTGCCGATTCCTGCTCAATATCAAGGGCAATGGCTACCTGCGGCCCATTTAGAGCTGAGCCAGCAATGGCAAGATGGACAAGGCCAAGTTCTCGATACTAGAGCGCTTTACACAACCCAAGTGGGCGAATCGTTTAGTCGACAGATCACTTTAGATATTCAAGGCTTGCCTGCAGAGCGTTTTCCTGAGCTCGTCTTCGCTTATCCAGAAAGCTTGCGAGTCTATGCAGAAAAACCACAATTTACTCAGCTAGACAACGGCGCGACGCGCATGACGTTAAAGCAGGTGTTGATCCCGCAGCAACCGGGCGAACTTCGCCTTGATGAACTGAGCCTCAATTGGTGGGATAGCAAAAGCAAAAACCAGAAAACCGCGACTCTTACAGGGCTGGCACTTGAGGTCCTGCCTGCCAAAGAGATAAACCGTGAGGCGACTCTGCCAATCGCATCCAATATCGGACCTGTCACAGCCACCACAGTGTATGATGCCGGATTTTGGCCCTACCTGAGCGCGTTGTTGGCTTTGCTATGGCTAATGACGATGCTAGTGACCTACCGTCTGTGGCGCAAAGGCTCGCAAAACGGTGATGATGAACTGGCAAGCGATGCATCCGAACCGTCGGTTGAACACGCACTTAAAAACCGAGATTTTGTCACTGTTAACTTACTGGTCAACCGTTGGCTGGATGATCATCCGGAGCTAGATATCTCCACCCGCGACGCTATCGTGCAACAGATAGCGCAGATGAACCAAAGTCGCTATAGCCAGGAGGGGTCTGCCTGGCAACCTGACACCTTGCTGCAGCTTTTAAAGACAGCCAAGCGCCGTAAGGCAAAGAAAGCAGAGCCGTCGCTGGCTCACTTATAACTCTATCGGGGTAAAAAACGGGTCGCCAGTTGGCGACCCGTTTATTCCGTCTTGCTGTCGAGCAGTGTTACCGTGCCGAGCACGCGATTGCGTCCTTGATGCTTAGCTTGATAGAGCACTCGGTCAGCAGCATCGTATAACTTCTCAAAACAGAACTTATCTTGAGTCACTTCAATCACTGAGTAACCCACCGACACGGTTAAGGATGAATGGATTTCACTCTGACTATGGGCGATATTCTCTTGCTCGATACTGGCACGAATGCTGTCAGACAACTTAGCCACTCGGGTTGGGTGTTCGGCGATCATCAGTAATGCAAACTCCTCGCCGCCGATTCGACAGAACACCTCACGTTCACCTTGGGTATGCTGGGCCAAAATACTGCCCACACGCATCAGCGCAATGTCGCCCTGCAAATGGCCATAGTGGTTGTTGTACAAACCAAAAAAGTCGATATCGACCAGAATCAATCCGTAGCAGCGCGGGGCACTCTGCTGCTCAAGACCAAGATCGTCGAGCAATGAATCGAGCATACGTCGGTTACCTAGTCGCGTTAGCGGGTCTAGCCTAGATAGAGCCTCAAGCTGATGATTGGCTTGTTGCAGCTCGCGCGTTCTGGCTTTTACCTCTTGTTCAAGGTTTTCGTTCATCTCGTGGATAGCTTGCTGAGCGCGGGTACGAAGTAGCACTTCCGTTAAGTTAGACGCGAACATGCGAATCATCTCGCGCAGTTGGTGAGTGAGCGGAGTACGTTTAAGCAAATTATCGGCAGCAATAAAGGCGATTGGCTCACCACTGTTACTGACCAACATGGTCATAGCGGTCCAGCCAAAACCAACAATGTGAAAATCATGATAAATAGGAACGGACTCTTCAAACACCACATCATTGGGGTTGATCCGAGCGGCGTTGACAATCGAACGGTCAACGGTGTCTGAGCGATAGTAAGATTCATCGACCACATTGCCTTGAATATCCGTGCCCCAAGTCCCTTGCATATGGGTACACTCTTTATCGGTCAAGAACACAGCAAACCTGTCGATCCCTAATCGGTTAATCGCAAACGTCACCGCCGATTTACACACTTCACTGACTGTCATACAGCGCGACAGCTCAACCATACTGGTGTGCAGCATCCGCACATTCTGCTCTTGTCGCTTACGAATATAGATTTGTGCCAGTAGCGAAGAAAACGACTCTAACATCTGTTTTTGGTAGCTAGTGATAGGCGTGCGATGGATATAATTATCGAGTGCTATCCAACCGATCACTGACTCTCCGTCGCGTAGGATTAGCATTCCATTCCACCCTTGGCCGACCACGTTGCCTGCGGTATACAGTGGCGCGTCTTCCACCACGACCAAACTCTCTTTGCCTTCAAACAGCGCGTTGATATAGGTTTCTTCCAACTGGTGCAGATCAAACTGGGTATGGTGCTCACTGACCGTGTTGCCTTGTTCGTCGGTGCCGTAAGTCCCGTTAAAACTGCGTTTTTTGATATCAAGCAACATAAACGAAGCGCGGTCGAAGCCCAATCGATCGCGAATCACCTCCACCGCCAGTTTATACAACTCATCGAGATTCTCCGGGTTGGAAATATCCACCGCAACCGCCTGAACTAGCTTCATGTTATCGATAAACAGTTCGCGCTGCTTGATCACATCAATATACTTGGCTTCTTTAATATCTCGTTGCTTGAATTCTGCAGCCGCCTCTCTTTCTGCGCGAACACACTGCCAGCGTGCCGCGATGATCTGCAACGCGTCGAGTTGATGACTCTCAGCGAGTTTATCTAACTTAGAGGCTTTAAGACTCTCCACTACCAGATAAATACGCTTCCCCGGGTGGTTATCGAGCATGAAGATATAGCTGTGCGCACCCATAATGGTTCGATAGCGCCATCGACAGGTGTTCATCGCTAATGGGATTAAACCGTCCGAGGTATCAAACTGACATACCCAGGCCCAAAAAGTGCTTGGATAACCTTCAAGTGAGGCCGGCTGACCATAGCTATAGATCAGCTCTGCTGGTTTGATATTGGTCGGTTCGGCAAAGATCGCCATATGTTTCGGCGCCAACATTTGATCAAGATACTCAAACAGAGCATTGGCTAAGTAACGCTGATTTCTAGCAGACAAAATATCTTTGAGTAACGAACGGGGCAACATGGCGCTTGACTAAACCTTAGATGAATACCGACAACTAATCATCATCAGTTGACGCTATGCAATCAAATGTATTTGTCATCGGCTGTTAAGTGACTCGCATTTCCTTTTGCGCAACTTTCTGAGACTTGAACAGAGCAGCATTTCACGCATTTTAATCCGGTGACACTACAGTTTATGTTGCCATTGGCCCATGCCATCATTCACAATCCCCTTGCCGTTAGTGTGCCAAACAGGATAGATATCAGGACATCTATTGATGCTGGTTGGTACAAGTGAAAGTGACAACTAAAAGGAAGGCAAAGTGTTGAGGTGGCTCCCGCTGTTGTTGATATTGATCAGTGCCAATTGTTTTGCGCAGGTGGATCGGGTGTTGGTCGATAAATCCAAGCGCAGAATGTACTTACTGGACGGTCAGCAGATCGTTAAGGAGTATCGCATTGCTCTCGGAAAACGTCCGCAAGGACACAAAATTCGCGAAGGCGATCAGCGCACGCCAGAGGGCCGTTATTATCTGGACTTTGTCCTTGAGCAATCTGATTTCTATCGCTCAATTCATATCAGTTACCCTAACCAAGCGGATATCGACTACGCTGCGCGACTTAAGCTTGACCCAGGTGGCGATATTAAAATTCATGGTTTGAGAAACGGCGAGCAGCGCCCCGCCCAGTTTGTTCAAAGTTTCGATTGGACTGACGGGTGCATCGCCATCACCAATGAGGAGATGGACGAACTCCTGAGCTTAGTCTCTGAAGGTACACCGATTGATATCGAGTGGTAAGCAAACCTAGTCAGTTTTTTCTCGAGTCACCCACCAGCATAATAGAGAACCGATAGTGACCATCACTACACCTTGAACAAAACTTGGGCTGAGGACTAAGCCCAAGATTAGCGACGAGATCACCGTCGATAGCACTGGGGTAAAGTAAGATAAGGTTGCCAGCAACACCATATTGCCGCCGATGATCGCATAGTTCCACAGCGCATAACCACTGCCCATCGCAATACCGGAAATCATCAGCAAGGTCCCTGATTCGAGGTTGAGGCTCATTCCGCTCTCAGCGCTCAATGCGTATTTCACCCACAAGGTTACAGCGGTCATAATGAAGAACAGGGTGATCGCATTTTGCCCATTGGCGATTCGTTTAGTCAGATTGCAGTAGATGGCCCATAAGAACGCGCCGACAAAGGCCATGGTGTACGTGGCTGGGTTAGTCGCGACATTGGCGGCAATTTGCCCCACCGTTAATCCCTGATCACCAGTAATACTCCAAGCGACACCGAAAAAGGCCAAAGCGATACTCGGGTAGACCCAAAAGCTGGTCTTTTTGCCACTGGTCAATACGGCCAACAACACGGTTAGCGCTGGCCACAAGTAGTTAATCACTAGCATCTCTACCGCCTGTTGTCGCGAGTTCGCCATCGCCAAAGCCAACGCCAGACAGATCTCATAGGCGACAAACAGACCACCACCGCTCAAAACATAACGCGGTGAGTAGTGGCGAAGCTTGGGCAACCCCATCACCAAAACCAAAAATAGCGATGCCACGGTGTAAATGGACGCCGCACCACCCACCGGTCCGAGCATTTCCGTCACCGCACGTGCAAACCCCATGACGCTGCTCCATAGCAAGATCGCCGCCACCCCTGCCAGGGTGAACTTATGTGTGCTTTTTATCATTATTACTGCCAACCAAAACAAAAAAGCCGAGCTGAGCGCTCGGCCTACTCTCAACGTAATGCCGCTAGATGATTTCCCAGCTATGGGTCATTTCAACCCCTTTACCTAACATCAGACACACTGAGCAGTACTTTTCCAAGGAATCTGCCGCCACTTTTGCCACAACGTCAGGATCCAGCTTGTCTCCTTGCACCTCAAAGTGAACATTAACCTTGGTGAAGATACGCGGCGCGGTATCACGGCGCTCCGTTGTCAGCTTGGCCACACAGCCGGTTACCGCTTGACCGGCCTCTTTTAGACCATCAACAACATCCACCGAACTACAACCTCCAGCTGCCATTAACACCATCTCCATCGGACTTGGAGCAGTCGCACCACCGTTGCCGTCCATCACCACAGAGTGGCCTGACTGAGACTGGCCTAGAAACTTAAACTCTTCGACCCATTTTACTTCTGCTTGCATCTGTTACTCTCTTTTATTTTTTATCGGAAGAGCGATCGCTTGGAAAGACCACTCCTGTCTGACGACGAATCTCTTCCAGCAATTTTGCCACAATTAACGAGCGCTGTGAGCAGGCATCATTCATCGCCTGCTGTTGAAACTGCTCAGCAAATTCGAGCGCTTCATAATACATAGGATTAGCATCTTGTTTAACGCTCAAATCGATACCAATATCACTGCCACGGGTGTACTTAGTGACCTTTTTCGCGGTCGAGATCATCTCCACCAGCAGGGCACCTTGTTCGCCTTGAATTTCACTTGGCAAATAAGAGTCACTGGTTTTTGAGTGCTGCAGCACCACTTCAAATCCATCGTAGTTCATGATCACGCTGCCACTACCATCAACCCCAGAGTCAAGCAGTTGCGCCTCAGCTTGCACCGATTTCGGCTCACCAAACAGTTCGACCGCAGAGCTTAAGCAGTAGAATCCGATATCCATAATAGAGCCATTGGCAAACGCTGGATTAAAGGTATTGGGATTTTCTCCGGCTAAATATTTAGGGTAGCGAGACGAATATTGACAGTAAGTGATCAGCGCTTTGCGAATGGGGCCAATCGAGCTCAATGACGTTTTTAAGCGCTTAAAGTTTGGCAAATGTGGCGACATAAACGCCTCAAACAAAATCACTTGGTTTTGACGCGCGACATCAAACATCTGCTGCGCCAACGCATAATTTGCCGCCATCGGTTTTTCAACAATCACGTGCTTACCAGCTTGCATCATTTGAATCGCTTGCGGTCCGTGAAGCGAGTTAGGGCTGGCGATATAGACAACATCGATCTCTGCCGATTGCGCGAGCGCTTGCAGATCATCAAATAAACTCGGTGAGTCATATTTTTGCGCGAATTGCTCTGCACTCTCTAACGAACGCGAATAAACCCCGCTGAGTTGATATTTTCCCGACTTTAGTGCCGCTTGAATAAATTGATCGGTAATCCAATTGGTGCCGATCACTGCCAGTCTGATCATCTTTGTTCTCCCTAGCCCAAGCACAGGGCTAGGGCAAACCGTTTTACACCGTCCAAACCACACGTATTGCTAGTAGGATCAATACGGCGCCCGACAAACGGTCGATTAATAATGCTTTAGAGCGAATTCTATCAATTAATTTAGGGCTGGAAAGCAAAAAAGTGACCACTGTGTACCACAAGCCATCAACCACCAACGGCGTCGCCACAATGGCGCTTTTTGCCGCCACACTGTCACCCACGGCAACAAACTGACTAAATAGCGCGATAAAAAATAGCGCAATTTTGGGGCTGAGCAGTGAGATCAAAAAGCCCTCACGCGCCGATTGCCACAGCGAGGTGCGCTGCCCAGACTCTAACCGGTCGGCCACTCCGCCTTTGGAGCACAGTGCGTTAAACCCTAAATACACCAAATATCCGGCCCCGGCGTAACTAATGGTTTTGAACAGCAGCGGTGATTGTTGCAACACCACCGCCAAACCAATCAAGGTGACAAACGCGTAGATGCCAATACCAAAAGCATGCGCCCAAGCGGTTGCCAATCCGTTTAACCGCCCTCCTGCCAAACTGTGTTTAGCCACCATAGCCAAACTCGGCCCAGGAGACATAGCTCCGAGCAAGCAAATTGTGAACAGCGAAAACCACACCGTCAGTGTCATAGCCTTTATCCTTCCATTATCCGTTCGCGCTGGCTGCGCTCAATACAACCCAAGATAACCGAGGCTTAAAATGATTTGAAATCAAACTTAATCATTATCATGATGATTTTAAATCATACCTATTGAGTAGGGCGAGGTCTGCATCGCCGTTAGCACCTTGGTTCGCATCCATTCGTGGGCTTTGTCTTGATCATATTTGGGGTGCCACATCAGCCAGTAACGATGCACATCACTCACCACAGGCAAATCCCGATAGGCCAGTGAATATGAGCGAGAAAGGTTGCGCGCAATGTGCTCTGGAACGATCATCAAATAGTCACTGCTGAGCAGCGCATTGACTGCCGCGGAGAAGAAAGGCACTTTGAGCGCGATACGACGTTGATAACCCTGCTGCTTTAGCGCGATGTCAGCCTGGCTGTCTTTATCGCCGCCACCGGTCACTTTTAAGTGCGGGAAAGCAATCAGGTGCTCGCACGTCATCACCGGCTCAGTATCAAGCGGATGCCCTTGACGCATCAGACACACTGAGCTGTCTTGTCCGAGGGTAATACTGCTCAGTTGTTGCGGCGGCTGAGCCAGCATGGTCGAAGCTAAATGAATCCCACTCTGCTCAAAGCGCTCTAAATAGTCAGGCTGCCACAGTCGATAGGCGATGTTGACTTTAGGGGCTTGTTCGACCATCACCGCGACTACATCGGGCAATATGTATTGAGCTACGTAGTCACTGGATGAGACAACAAACTCCTGTTGCCACATGGCGGGATCAAAGGGTTTGTAGGCCATCAACTGATCACACTGCTCGAGCAGCTCACGCAGTTTTGGCTGCATCGCCAACGCTCTTGGCGTCGCCACCAGCTGATTGCCCTCTCGGACCAATAAAGGATCGCCGGATAACTCGCGCAGTTGCGCCAACTGCCGGCTGACCGCTGATTGCGTTAAGTTGAGTCGCTGCGCGGCATGGCTGACATGGCACTCCTCGAGCAGGACGTGCAATGAGCGCAGCAAGTTGAGATTAATATTATTGAGCATGATTAATGGTATTGAAAAACTCGGTTAGGACGGTGTGGGTCATAAGATGGCGTAGCTCTGGGATTTCCTGCAGTTCGTCTCGAATCGCATTGAGCCGAGCCATGGTTTCAACTTCAACGTAAAGCATCATATCGGTTTCACCACTGATGGCATGACACCACTTAACCCCATCAATCTGATAGATCCGCTCGGCATACACTTCGCAGTATTGACGAGAGCTCGACATATCAAACTTAAGCGCCAAATACGCCTTGATCATCTCTTTGTGGTTTGGCCTTGCGATATCGGCATGATAGCCCAAGATGACACGCTCATTTTCTAGTTTTTGAATTCGCGCTGTCACCGCGCTGCGTGACAAATTGACTTGCCTGGCAATGTCACTCACGCTGGCGCGCGCATTGAGGGTGAGCTGCTTAATAATCTGTTGATCAAACTTATCCATTTTTTGCTTCCTATTGCCAACTTATCCTGTTGGTTCAATGCAATGTGACACAAAAACCGAGCGCTGGAAAGCAGACAAACTGCCACTTCGTTGAGTAAAAAGCGCCAAAGTGACGGACAACTACGACAAAGTGACTACTGCAACCCTCAGACGCTTGAGATAAGCTGACAAAAAAACATCGTAAGATGAGGGAGCGCATCATGAGCCAGTTAAAACAAGACATTACTTTGCTGTCCGGCATCGGGCAGCTCTCCACTACTTTGCTCGGAACTGGCCTATTTATGGTGCCAGCCATTGCTGCTGGCATTGCTGGTCACTTCTCATTGTGGGCTTGGCTGGTGCTGTTTGTTGCTATCTGTCCGATTGGCTTAACCTTCGCCCAACTCGGCAAACGCTACCCAAGCGCTGGCGGCACCGCTTTCTTTGTGCGCCAAGCCTTTAATGCGCGATTAGAAAAAAGCGTCGCTTGGCTATTCCTAAGTGTGATTCCTGTCGGGGTACCCGCTGCGATTGCTCTGGCTGCAGGTTTTCTTCAGCAGCTCTTGCCACAAAGCCTTAGCTCACCGCTGTTTGCCCAATTGCTCACCGTCGCTTTGCTGATCGGCGTTAACCTCGCGGGAGCAAAATCATCGGGTCAACTGCAAAGCGTTATTGCTATTGCCATCTTTGCGCTGATTGGTGCCTTCTGGTGGCAAGGGGATTTCTCTACCGCGGATCTTGCACTGCCAACCCTAACCGCCTCTGGCATCACATCCATAGGGGTCGCACTTGGCGTCATGTTCTGGTGCTTTGTCGGGATTGAGGCCTTTGCTCACATGGGGGAAGAGTTTAAAAATCCGCAGCGTGATTTCCCGATTGCTATCATTGTGGGCTGCTTTGTGGCCGGCGCGACCTACTGGCTTTGCTCGGTGATCATTCTCAAGCTCGGCGCTTATGGCAGCGCACATTTTGATAGTGCGTCGATACCATGGGTTTCAGAACAACTGTTTGGGACTCAGTTCAAAGTGTTGATCAGCGTGATTGGTTTTGCGGCCTGCTTTGCAAGTGTCAACCTCTATACCCAGAGCCTATCCCGTATGCTTTGGGCACAAGCCCGTGACTACAACCCAGGCAGCGGACTGGCGCGTTTATCCATTCGTGGTGTTCCCGCAAACGCGACTTTGGCCGTCGGGGGCGTCGTAGCGCTCTCCTGTGTCGTTGGCGCGATATCAGGGTTAAATCTCGAAGTCTTCCTCAAACTGGCCAATGGAATTTTCGTCCTCGTATATTTACTGGCGATGCTCTCCGCTTTTAAGCTGCTCAGTGGTGTCGAACGCATGTTAGCGGGGGTCGCATTGCTTTTGTGCAGCGCAGTGTTTCTCTGCTTAGGCTGGTCAATGCTCTACGCCGTTGTGGTATTTGGCTTGCTAAACTTACCTTGGAAGCGACGCCGGGTTGCCAAATCAAGCTAGGCGATGGCGCAAAGCCAATTGATAATAAGCACCACTTCACGTGGTGCTTTTTATTTTCTCGACTTGTATCCAATCCGACACATTTTGCGTATAACTCAATGATGTCAATCGCGATAACTCATAGACTCTCGTGTTGGCACGAAACACAAGGGAGAAGATCATATGTCAACCAAAGAACGTAGCCTGCCGACTCACCGTATTTCGAGGCTAGGAAAATTCGCCTCGCTTGCCACTCGTGTCGCGGGCAACGTGATTAGCGAAGGTACCAAGCAAATCGTGCAAGGCAATCGCCCTAAGGCGCGTGATCTTCTGCTAACGCCGCAAAATGTCTCACGTCTCACCGACCAACTCGCACACCTACGCGGCGCAGCAATGAAGCTTGGGCAAATGTTGTCGATGGATGCCGGCGACATCTTAGAGCCTGAGTTGGCCGACATTCTGGCTCGCTTGCGCTCCAGCGCAGACCCAATGCCCTCCAAGCAGCTCAATCAAGTCTTGGTCAATGCCCTAGGTCCAGAGTGGAAAAGCCAGTTTCTTGCGTTCAACTTCAAGCCAGTCGCCAGCGCCTCCATTGGTCAGGTTCATCAAGCCTACAGTGATGATGGAGAAAAGCTGGCGGTTAAAGTGCAATACCCGGGGATTCGTCAGAGCATCGATAGTGATGTCGATAACGTCGGCACACTGCTCAAGATCGTCGGTTTGATCCCAGAATCGGTGGACTACAAAGGCTTACTTGAAGAAGCGAAAAAGCAGCTCCACGATGAAGCCGATTATCAACGCGAAGCTAAGTTTATGCAGCGTTACCGACAAGCGCTAGAAAGCAGCCCCCACTTTGTGGTGCCTAAACTGTTCTCGAGCAGCAGTTCGCAATCTGTCCTTGCCATGAGCTTTATTGAAGGCAGAAGCATCGAGAGTATCGAAGACGAAAACCAACACACTCGCGACTTTGTGATGCACGCTTTACTTCAACTCCTGTTTAGAGAGCTGTTTGAGTTCAAGATGGTGCAGACCGACCCCAATTTCGCTAACTACCTCTATCTAGAGCAGAGTCAACAAATTGGGTTACTCGACTTTGGCGCCACCCGTGAGTACAGCGAAAGATTAAGCTCTGGGTACAAAAAGGCCTTCACCAGTGTGATAAATGACGACGAACAAGGGCTCAATCAGGCGCTTGAGCAAATTGGCTTTTTTAGCCAAAGCATTCTGCCCGAGCAGCGGCAAGCGGTGCTTGATCTGGTTCATTTGGCCTGTGAGCCCATGCTGGTTGATCAAGAGTATGACTTTAAAGCCAGTGGATTGGCCCAGCGCCTTCGTGACGCAGGAACCATACTGAGTATGGAACAAGATTACTGGCACACTCCGCCCGCTGACGCCCTGTTCCTACACCGTAAGATTGGCGGCATGTACCTATTGGCTGCGCGGATTGGTGCGAAAGTAAACATTCGTCGCTTAGTGCTGCCCTATCTGGGCCTTCACGAACTATAGGGTGTTGTTTTTCTGCTACTTTCGAGTACCTTGGAATATAATCAAACAAACACTTCTTTTTCTCGAGGTACTCTGTGAGTCAGTTTCAGGATCTCTCCCTGCTTATCGAACAGATTGGCAAGGCTGATGAGGATCAGCACGCCACAATCCTTAACGACGCCATCGAACAAGGTTTAGAGCCAGGCTCTGTCGCCCTCATCCTTGAAGCTTTTCCAATTGAAGAGCGTGTCAGGCTGTGGCGCAGTCTGCCGCTTGAGCTGCACATCGAAGTGTTGACCGAAGCTCGTGCTGAAGTGCGACACTCGGTGATTAACGAACTGTCCGATACCGAGCTCAAACTGACTCTGGCTAAACTCGATAACCTGTCTTTGATTGAGTGGGCCGACTCACTGCCGGAAGAGATCATTAACGAAGCGCTGCATCTTATCGAGAAAGATGAGCTGGAGCTCTACGATCAAGCGAACCAGTACCAAGATGACGAGCTGGGCCGCTGGGCTGAGAGAAAAGTGGTGACCCTGCCATTCAATATCTCCGTGGAAAAAGCCAAAGCCTTGATGGAGCGATACAGCTACGATGCTCCGCAACAGATCTACCTAATCAACAAACGTAAGCAGTTCCGTGGGTTGGTGAGCTACATCGACTTGCTTCGCGCCGAGCCCAGTGAGCGTTTACGTAACCTAGCAATAGAGAACGTGCTGACCTTGGATGCCAAGCTCACTCTTGCTGAAAGTATTGAGTCACTGGAACACTCTTCCTTGTCTGCCATGCCTGTGGTTGACGAGCAACAAACCCTGATCGGTGAAGTCGACTGGCACTTTGCATTAGGCACTCAACGGGAAATTTACGAGGCGCGTTTGATGGCGGGTACGGGTATGGATGAAGGGGACGATCTGTTTGCACCTGTGATTAAAAGCTCGCAAAAACGCGGTGTTTGGCTTGGAATCAACTTGCTGACCGCTATTTTGGCCTCGGTGACAATTGGCCTATTTGAGGATGTAATTGCGCAAGTGGTCGCTTTGGCAGTACTGATGCCTATCGTCGCCTCCATGGGCGGCATCGCCGGCAGCCAAACCTTAACCCTAATGGTGCGGGCTATGGCACTCAACCAGATCACCACGGGTAACCGCTGGGCACTGCTTAAAAACGAGATCGGTATCGGCTCCATCAATGGTCTGCTTTGGGCACTGATCATCGGAGCGTTAGCAGGGCTTTGGTTTCAATCCACCGTGCTAGGTGCCACCATCGCGCTGGCTATCATTGTTAATATCATCACCGCCGCCATGTTTGGTGTATTGATCCCGATTGTATTAGATAAGCTAGACCTTGACCCTGCTCTGGCGGGATCGGTGATTCTTACCACGGTTACCGATGTCGTCGGCTTTTTTGCCTTTTTAGGCACAGCCAGTCTAGTGATGATGTAGCCTTGCGAACCTCACTAACAAGCTAATCGTCAATAGCAATTTAATCGCGGTTCGCATTTTGCAATCTCAATATGCAACTCATACAATCAGAAACAGCCTAAAACGGCCATTTATTGCGCAATTTAGCACTATAAAAGTTGGCACATATGCTGCAGTACTTTAGATGACCCTTATTAAGCCGAGGGTCACCTAGCCAACTGACGTTGTTAGTGAACTGGTTTTGTTCACACCTATATCAGCCAATCTCACCACTTGAGGTTGGCTTTTTTTTATCAAAAATTTCCCCCTCACCAGCGTAAAGACAAAAAAGGGAAGCAACTGTGCTTCCCATTTAACGATCGACTGAATTACAGTGCTTTATCCGCTATCTTTAATGGACGAATCGTCCTTATCCGCAGTTGCTGCTTTTTCTTCAATTGAATATGGCAAAGCTCCAGAATCAAACCAAATGCCATGGCGAAGTAGACATAGCCTTTGTTTACGTGAATCGCAAAGCCTTCTGCCATTAACAAGCCGCCGAGCAGCACCAAGAACAGTAACGCAAGCGTCTTGAACCCTGGATACTTAGTCACCAAGTGGTTGATCTTCTCCGCCGTCAACACCATCACCACCGCAGATGCCAAAATCGCTGCAACCATCACTGGCACTTCGCTGGTCAACCCGACCGCAGTAATCACCGAGTCCATCGAAAACACCGCATCGACGGCGACTATCTGCAATAACACCACCGCAAGACCGGTTCGAACATGGGTCGAATGCGCAGCATGGTGGTGGGTTAACCACGCCCATAACTCTTTGGCACTTTTAGCAAGTAGAAATGCGCCACCTAAAATCATGATCACATCACGTCCAGTGAACGCCAGTTGCGCTATGTGCAGCAAGGGTTGAGTCAAAGACATCACCCACGAAATCGAGAAAACCAATACAATACGAGCCGCAACCGCCAAGCTAATGCCAAGGTTACGCGCCAACTTGCGTTGATGTACAGGCAGCCGTTCGCACAATACCGAGATAAACACCACGTTATCGACGCCGAGAACGATCTCGAGCATAAACAATGTGGCAAAGATGGCCCATATTTCGGGTTGTAAGAAGAGTTCTAACATAGTGACACCTCCACAGTTGTGGAAGTGGAAGGAGTGTATAGTCGACTAAAGGGGTCGTCCATTAAGAGTGATACCTCTGTTGCTTAGGGATCGCTAGTAAATCACCACACTCTCAACAAGGCAATATCACGATATGTAACAAAATATGTCAGAAAAATAAAACCCCACTAGGCTCTCGCCTAGTGGGGTTCATTCTTACTCGCAGCAATCCGGCTACTAATAGGTGCTCCCTGCATCTATTCCATGATAGTACGCTGATTCCTTCAGCACTGTCCTTATCATCGCCTTCCTAGCGGTGTCCTTGGCAATCCAGCCCGTTAGTCATCCAGACTAACTCTCATCACTTATCCTTAAGCGGTGTCCTTCACTATCGTCCTGATAGTTATTGCCTTAGTCCGTTAAGCGTCCATTGTCTATCCTTGCGTAACCATCCTAGTTACTCGCATCCAGCCAATGTCCTTTGCTATCCCTGCCAATTATTCGTCCTGAATAATCGAATCTTCATCCTGAAGATGACCGTTCCTTGGGTCTTTCCTGTTCCGTGTCGGCTTCCTGCTGACAAGTAAAGAATATGCGCTCTACTTTTTTTTCACAACGTCACTTTGTCCATGTTCATTTGAATTAAAACGGACAAACCTCATTCAAAACTAGTATTTTCATAGACTTAAATACCTACAGTGTGGTTTTTCTGGTACTCGTTTTAAGTATCACTTACGCTTTTGTGAGAGATCTCTTACAAGCCTTAGTGACAATTTCCCAACATGGTTTTTGAGTCAAACCACAAAAAGTGTGACCTAAAACGCACCATGATGAGGCTAAACCTTAGATAGTCAGTAGCGCGACGGGTTTTTCTGGACTATCCACTGGGAAATTAGGATATTATGATTAGATCTAAATCACATTACCTGTTTCCCATCATCCAGAGGACGATTGAATGATTTCTAAGTGGGCACAACGCTTTTACCAAATGGCAGAACTTGTTGGCTCGTGGAGTAAAGATCCTTCCACCCAAGTCGGTGCTGTCATCACTAAACAGAATCGGATTGTCTCAGTCGGTTTTAACGGCTATCCACATGGCATTTCCGACAGTGCGATTACTGACGATCGTGAAATGAAGTACCTGAAAACACTTCATGCTGAAGAGAACGCCATTCTGTTCGCTAAACGCGATCTCGATGGCTGCGAAATCTGGGTAACCCATTTTCCTTGTCCAAATTGCGCGGCAAAGATCATTCAAACCGGTATTTCAGCGGTGCACTGCCCAGAGCAGACCGAAGACTTTTTGTCACGTTGGGAAGACAAAATTAAAGTCAGCCAAGAGATGTTCCTCCAAGCGGGCGTAAAAGTAAACTGGCTACCACTCTCCGACATCAAGGCCCAATAAGTCATGCAAGCGGTTAACATACTGGCTAACCGCTTAACCCAACCTCTCTCTATTCAACCTCGCACTTCAATCTCTAAAACCTGATCTTTTCCACCTGTCAGACTCATTTTTCCTCATATCGCCTAAAACTGTTGGTTTTCAGTGTTAAATTTTTTTCATGCTCAGACATAATAGGCGCCTAGATAAGACATTAAGTGACCCGCCGAAAGTTTTACGCTGTGATTTCACTTTGTTGTTTACTAATTAAGGTGAACTAGTGATCGACATCATCTTTGCATGATAACCATTAAAGCATTATTACATCAAATATGTGCTTCAAGTATTTTTCATCGCGAATTAAGACTTGAGTAATTAAAAAGTCAATACGATCAACCGCTAGCCGGAAACGGAAATATACGCCATTTTCCGCCACATACTCAGAATAAAAACGACGGATTATTTTTACTAGCAGAATAAGATGTTAGGCATTACAATCCTGCCGCATAAAAATTACAAATTTAATACAATATTTAGTCAGCTCTACTAGCCACCCTACAATCGCAAAGTAGAGTCAGTCCCCCAAAACGTGAAAGGTCCACATATACAATGAGCCCAGAGAAACATCTCCTAGATTGGCAAACGAGCCAAACGATTGCGGAAACTATCTCTCCACTTCTTGGTCAACTTTACCGACATAAAGGTGTAGAAGTTCTACTTTTCGGTAAAACTTTGGTTAACGCGGCGACGATCGATATCATCAAAGCTCACCGCCTAGCCCGACGTTACACGGACACCGCCCTTAGCCCAGAGCAAACGCTTCCTCTTATCAAGGCATTGGCGGATATGGAACTTTCTCCTTGTCGTATCGACGTTGGTCAACTCGCTCATCAATTCTGGAAAGACCGCGATGACGAACATGGCGTGAAAGACTTTCTGCATACCGCTCTGATCGGTGCGATGAATGGTGAAACCGTGAGTGAACCACGCGATGTAGTGCTGTACGGTTTTGGCCGAATCGGTCGCCTTTTAACTCGGCTTCTGGTTGAAAAATCAGGCCCTGGCTACCCACTTCGCCTGCGCGCTGTAGTGGTTCGTGGTGGCAAAAAAGGTGACCTCGAAAAGCGTGCAAGCCTGCTTCGCCGCGACTCGGTCCACGGTCAGTTTAACGGCAGCATTGTGGTCGACGAAGAGCGCAAAGCCATCATAGCTAACGGAAACTACATTCAATTTATCTATGCCAACAAGCCAGAAGAGGTGGACTACACTCACTACGGTATCAACAACGCTCTGGTTGTCGATAACACTGGTGTATGGCGAGACGCTGAAGGTTTAAGCCAGCACCTAGCCTGTAGTGGTGCGGAAAAAGTCCTACTCACCGCACCGGGTAAAGGCGATATCAAAAACGTGGTCTTTGGTGTCAATGACAGTGTTATCCAAGCTGAGGATACGATTATCTCTGCGGCAAGCTGCACCACCAATGCCATTACTCCTGTGCTCAAAGCGATCAACGATAAATTTGGCGTGATCTCTGGCCACATTGAAACGGTCCACTCCTTTACCAATGACCAAAACCTGATTGATAACTTCCACTCAGGTGAACGCCGTGGCCGTAGTGCATCATTGAACATGGTGTTGACAGAAACGGGTGCAGCGAAAGCCGTCGCGAAAGCACTTCCGGAGCTCGCTGGCAAATTGACGGGTAATGCGATTCGAGTTCCTACCCCTAACGTTTCAATGGCCATTGCTAACTTGAACTTAGAAAACGGTACCGATAAAGACGAGCTCAATGCGTATCTACGCGAAATGGCGCTAACATCAGAGCTCTCTGCACAAATCGACTACACGGAATCGACCGAGATTGTCTCCTCTGATTTAGTGGGCTCTCGCTTCGCGGGTGTCGTCGATGGCGCCGCCACTATCGCTCAAGACAGTCGCTGTGTTCTTTACATCTGGTACGACAACGAGTTTGGTTACAGCTGTCAGGTTGTCCACTGTATGGAACAAATGATGGGCGTACGTTACAAGACTTACCCGACTCAATAACAGCAGCCCCGGGTTATCGAATATCGCCTCCACTTAGGTGGAGGCAAAGCTCTACAACATAATACCTACAATAATCCCCCGTCTTTGCCATCTCTCGGTTCTTGGGATGGCTTTTTTACTCATCCAACGACCTCTGCCAATCAAACTCACGCAGCAACACATTTGTTCATATTTGATTCATTTTCAACTCGCTATTCTAATCAACAAATAAAGAGGTAATGATTATGAATAGAGCGGTTACTGCTATCTTGGCGCTGTTTATCGGTGTAATGACCCTGATGTTCACCCTAGTGCTGGCCATCCCCTTGACTCTCTTCGCGCTGATTACAGGCAAAAAGATTGAGAAGTCACTTAAGATGCAACGAGATATTTTTTCTAAACCGAGCGATCCTTCCGTACTCGAAGGGGAGTATGAAGACGTATCTAAGCAGTGATGGTGCCCAACTTAATGATACGCAACACCCTTTCCTTACTTTTCTCCGCTACAGCCTTAATCAGTGCGATAGGCTGTAGTTCAGCGCCAGAAGCTCCAGAGTTTCAAGCCGCTAAAGCCTTACCCAACTACTCTCAAGCCAGCTTTGGCGAATACATCAATGAAACTCAAGCTTGGCTTGAGAGCAATCGCGTATTCCTCACTCAAGATAAATACACCGAGTTAGGCTTAGTCGCGCCCCAAGAGTTTCGCCCGCAACAGCCCAATGGCCAGGGCGTGCTGTTAGTTCATGGTTTGGGCGACTCGCCTTACTCGTTTATCGATATCGCAACCCATCTGGCCGAGCAAGGTTATCTTGTTCGCACCATTCTTCTTCCCGGCCACGGCAGTAAAGTAGGCGATTTGCAACTGCCCACTTATGCCGATTGGCAGGGTATTGTGAAACACCATATTCAACTGCTAAAACAAGATACCGATTCGATTTGGCTAGGCGGCTATTCAACTGGGGCAAACCTTGTGACCGAGCAAGCCATTGATGATGAGTCAATCAACGGCTTGTTGCTGTTTTCACCCGCATTGCAACCATTCTCTGGCATAGTCAAGTACGCTAAACTCGCTAGCTACTTCATTACTTGGGCGGACCAAGATCCCGAAGACAACCCACTGCGCTACAACTCACTGCCAATGAATGCGGCGGCCGTGTATTACCAGACGTCTAGCCAAGTCAGAGCCTCACTTGCCGAGAAAATCTATGATAAGCCGGTATTTATTATGATGAGCGAGGGTGACAAAGTGATTGATACTCAATACGTCACTCAGGTGTTTGCCAACCAGATGACTCACCCAGAAAGCCACCTAGTCTGGCAAGGTGAGCAAGATACTGGGATTGAGAGAACCACGCGCTATAGCATGCGTTTACCGGATTTGCGGATATCGAATGGTTCACACATGGGGCTCTTGTTCTCCCCAGACAATCCTTACTATGGCCAACATGGCACCCAGCGTATTTGTAGCAACGGTCAAGGAGAAGAGCTCGAGCCCAAATGCCCCCATAGCCAAGTGTGGTATTCAGCCTGGGGTTATCGAGAACAGGGAAAAGTTCATGCTCGGCTCACTTACAACCCATACTTTGCTGAGAGCATGAGTATTATGGATGGCGTGATGCGCACAGAGCACTAGGCATAAGAATCAGGGCAGACAATAGTTGTTGCGCAAGGTTGAGTGGTTTGTTATTAAAGAGTGACAATAATAACCATAGGAACGAGTAATGAGTACTGGTCAACGCGATATTACCCTGCGCTTTCTTGCTGAGCCCAGCGACGTCAATTTTGGCGGTAAAGTACACGGCGGCGCCGTGATGAAATGGATTGACTTGGCGGCCTATGCCAACGCCGCCGCATGGAGTGGCAAATACTGTATTACCGCCTACGCGGGTGGGATTCGTTTTGTAGCTCCGATTCATGTCGGCAATCTGGTCGAGGTGAGCGCTAAAGTTATCTATACTGGCCGAAGCTCAATGCATATCGCCATCGATGTCCAAGCGAGCGATCCGAAGGAGCTTAAAAACCGCCTCACTACGCACTGTATCGTGATTATGGTGGCGGTCGATGAAGAGGGCAAACCGACCGAGGTGCCTGATTGGGTGCCACAAACCCCGGAAGATATTGCGCTGCGCGACTCTGCGATTCGACTGATGAATATGCGCAAAGAGATCGGCGAAGAGATGGAAGCGCACGTCAAATATCTCAAGTAACCCAACCGGATGCTATTTGGCTAGCGGTGCGCTGCCGCTGGCCAGTCATATAACTGCCATACCTCTGTCATTTTTCTTTCATCTTGATTTGCTTAAATCCGCTAACTAAACGCGTATTGAAGGAATCACATTTGTCTGCCACTGACATCACATTAACGGAAGCGACCTTGCTCAACCTAAAATCGGTAGAATACCAGTGGGTACGATCGCTCTATGTGGAAGGCTATGCTGATCAAGAGATTAATCGCTACATCCGCGCCTGTTTTGGCGGTGACGACACCTTCGCTGATCTATTTCGTCGAGTGGCGCTAGCGCAAGAGAGCCATTACGTACTGCTGCGTTACCTCGGCTGTGCGCCCTCTAGCCGCGAATTCTAATCAAGCTTCTTACCCAAAACATCACGCAGTGCAGTGACTCGCATTACGATGCAATGAATTGCAATGCGACAGCCCAAATCTCTGACCGACTCGCATTGATTTATTGCTTGACTATCAATCACTCACACAGCTTTTACACTACCTCTCTGAGCAAAATTCAGACATAAAAAAACCCGGGACAAAGCCGGGTTTTGGTTACAAAAACTGTTAGTTGTGAAATAGTAAGGAATCTAGCTAACAGCCAGCTATGCGTAACGCCAGTTCTGCTCTCGACTTAACTGATCGGCGGCCAAACCAAAAGTGTTAAGTCTTAAACAAAATGGGCGACCTCGCGGTCGCCCTTATCGTTATTATTACCCTTTCACACCGCCGGCGGTTAATCCTCCAACCAACCAACGCTGCGCAAGTAAGAATACGACGGTAATTGGTAGTGCAGATAATACTGCTGCTGCTGCAAAGTCACCCCATAGATAGTTCTGAGGGTACAAGTATTGCTGCATACCAACCGCTAATGTGTATGAGTTTACATCAGAAAGTAACAAAGATGCTACCGGAACTTCACCTACTACCATAATGAACGACAGAATGAACACCACCGCCAAGATAGGAACAGATAAAGGGAGTAGTACTAATCTAAAGGCTTGCCATGGTGTTGCGCCGTCAAGTGCTGCCGCTTCTTCTAGCGATCCATCAATGGTTTCGAAGTAACCTTTAATGGTCCAAACATGCAGTGCGATACCACCTAGGTAAGAGAAAATCAGACCACCATGGGTATTCAAACCTAAGAACGGAATGTACTGACCCAACTTATCAAACAAAGCATACAGTGCCACCAACGCCAATACCGCTGGGAACATCTGGAAGATCATCATCGCTTTAAGGATGGTGTTCTTACCTTTGAACTTCATACGTGCAAAAGCGTACGCCGAGGTTGTCGACAAGCATACGATCAAGATAGATGAGATGCCCGCAACCTTCACCGAGTTCCATAGCCAAGTGAGTACTGGGAATGGTGGTGGCGTCACCGACCCATCAGCGTTGGTCACTGAAAACCCAAGTGCCAGCTTCCAGTGCTCCAGAGATGGGTTTTCCGGGATAATGCTACCTGTAGCGAAGTTACCCTCACGAAATGAGATAGCGATGATCATCAACAGTGGGAAGATAATCAGTGATAGAAACGCCCACATAGCGATGTGTGTTGCCCACACGCGGTATTTTAAAGACTTACCTTGTACCATTGCCATTTTGCGTCTCCTTAATCCTGAGCGACTTTTGTTACACGTAGGTTGAGTAGCGCCAGCGCACCTACAAGTAAGAAGATAAGTGTTGCGATTGCACTTGCTAGACCAAAGTCTTGACCACCTGCGCCTTCGAAGGCAATGCGGTAGGTGTAGTTCACCAACAAGTCTGTGTAGCCCGCAGGCTCTGAAGTACCGATCATGTTTGGACCACCTTGCGTCAACAATTGAATCAGTACAAAGTTGTTGAAGTTAAACGCGAAGGCTGCGATGAGCAATGGCGTCAACGGCTTGATCATCAGCGGTAAGGTGATCTTGGTAAAGTTTGAGATAAAGTTCGAACCATCAATAGCCGACGCTTCATAGAGATCATCTGGAATCGCTTTAAGCAGACCCATACACAGAATCATCATGTAAGGGAAACCAAGCCAGGTGTTGACGATCAATATCATAGTCTTAGCAAGAACTGGGTCTGAGAACCATGTCGGGCTAATACCAAACAAGCCTTCAAGTACCATGTTCACTTCACCAAAGCTTTGGTTAAACAAACCTTTAAAGATCAGAATCGAGATAAAGGCTGGCACTGCGTATGGCAAAATCAGTAGGACTCGGTAGATAGCACGACCTTTCAATGCTTCCCACTGTACCACGCTGGCCAAGATCAGCCCGATAAAGACAGTTAACCCGACACTGGCCGCAGAAAACACGACTGTCCAGATAAAGATGCTAATGAAAGGTTCTTTGATACCATCATCTTTCCAAACACGTTCAAAGTTGTCGCTACCAATGTTGACGATAAAGCCCGGAGAGACAGTGTCACCAGTGAAGTTACCACTGCTGTCCACGGGTTGGTAGAAACCTAGGTCCATGTTCGGACGCAGTAGCTCTTGAGTGCGGTTGTTGTATAGCGTCTCGCCATCGTCTTGCAGTGTGTATAGTGGCACAACAGCGGCAAACTTGCGCAGCCCACTCATACGGATGTCTTCACCCGTTGGCAGGTGTAAGTCCAACTCAGACAATACCGGACGATTTTGTATAATCGTTTTGATTTTTTCTTTCTCGCCAACAACGCCGTCAACAAGTTCGAGATCCATATCGGATGGAGTGAGGCTACCGAGTTCAAAAGAATCCGTTGCTAAAAGTTGTTCACCATCTTCGATAACGATGCGATGACCTTGCTCGGTACTGTATAGGGAAAAAGAATAGCTTTTACCGCTTTGGAACGTTCTATCTAACAGCACGCTCTGGGCACGGTCGAAAGAGAGCTGGTTTTTTGCACTGTAGTTTGTGAATGCAAGACCTATGGTGTATGCCAGAGGGAAAAGGATAAACAGTATCATCCCCGCAATACCTGGGTAGATATAACGATGGGCATAGGTCTTTTTACTACCAAAGATAAAAAGTGCCAGTGCAGTAAGAATCACAGTAAGAAGGGCAAACGCCATCTCACCGCGGGAATACATTAGAATAGTCGCGTAACCGTTAAGAATACCAATAGAGCCAAGTAGCCCCCACTTAATCAGTACGTTTTTACTTGAAGGCAAGCTCGTTGTGGGTGATGGCATGACGCCTGAACCTTGAACTGACTGCATAATAGAACCTGCTAGCGATAATAAAAAAATAGAAATGAAGGAGGGGTTACCCCCTCCTTAAAAGGTATAGCTTTACTTAGTCATCTGTTTTTCAGCGTCCGCTAGAGCAGCATCCACTGTTTGACGTCCATCAACGATGTTGATGATGGCATTTTTCGCACTACCCCAGAACGCGTTCATCTGTGGGATGTTTGGCATGATTTCGCCGTTCATCGCGTTGTCCATTGTCGCAGCGATGCGTTGGTCAGAATCTAGCTCACGTTGGAACGAGTTTAACGCTACCGCGCCGAGTGGCTTGTCGTCGTTAACTTTACGCAGACCGTCGTTGGTCAGTAGGTAGTTCTCGATGAACTCAACCGCTAGGTCTTTGTTTGGCGACGCAGTGCTGATACCTGCAGATAGAACGCCAACGAAAGGCTTAGATGATTGGCCGTTGAATTTAGGTAGCTTAGTGACACCGTAGTTGATGCCCGACTTCTCGATGTTGCCCCAAGCCCAAGGACCGTTGATGGTCATTGCTGTTTTACCTTGGTTGAACGAAGATTCAGAAACCGAGTAGTCCATATCTGAAGAGATTACGCCTTTGTCTACTAGGCCTTTTACGAAGTTCATCGCGTCTTTTACGCCTGCGTTGGCAATACCCGCGTCTTTAACATCGTATCCTTCAGCACCGTATTTGAATGCGTAGCCGCCGTCAGCTGCCATTAGAGGCCAAGTGAAGTACGGTTCTTTTAGGTTCCACATGATGGCAGATTTGCCGTCTGCTTTAAGCTTAGCGTCTAGCGCCGCCACTTCTTCCCAGCTCTTAGGAGGGTTTGGCACTAGGTCTTTGTTGTAGATAAGTGATAGAGACTCAACAGCCACTGGGTAACCGATCAGCTTACCTTTGTACTTAACCGCATCCCATGCAAAATCAACGATACCTTCTTTAAGCTCTTGAGATGGGTTGATTTCAGTCAGTAGGCCAGCTTCTGCGTAACCACCAAAACGGTCGTGAGCCCAGAACACAATATCAGGACCATCGCCAGTCGCCGCTGTTTGTGGGAACTTGTCTTGCAGCGCATCAGGGTGTGCAACTGTCACTTTAATGCCAGTGTCTTCTTCAAACTGTTTACCGACTTCAGCCAATCCGTTGTAGCCTTTGTCACCATTGATCCAGATAGTCAGTTGACCTTCTTCGATAGCAGCATTTGCACCAAATGAGCCAAGAGCAACAAGAGTTCCTAGTGCTACTGTGCTTAGGGCGTTTTTCATGTTCATATCCTTTTTATATTTGTGTTGTAGGGCTCCACCAGAGGTTTCGCCGTATTTCAGCAGTGATTTTCAGCCAAACTGACAAAAGACTCATCCTCCTACTCCCTACGCCCTACCTATTATGAACTATTTTCGTGATCCCCATCGTCAACGATCGACGACCGAGTTCACAAAACCATCTCTTTGTGTGACCAAATTCACCCTCAGTAGCCACAAATATTTGAGCTGGATCTCTCTCTGTATTCTCCACCCTAAAATGGCTCCTCCCTGTCTACTCCCCCTACAATTTTTTTGCTTGGGAGGATGCAGGCGCAAGCAATTTTTCACAAACTACAGCCATCCAAGAGTGGATGGTAAGAACCCTTTCCAGTAACACGTAATAGGGTGACTGGTTACAATGCCGCTAGGGTTTGCGAAACGTACTCAAGTCACGTAGGTATTCAGGAAACTGATTCGTTCGGGGGAGAAGCTTAGAGTACACGGGGGAAGCAAACCTGACTTTGGCTTGGTGGGTGATGTGAGAAGCTCCATCACCCTATTTTCTTACACTTTAATATGATTGAATCCATTCCAATACCAAATTCCTACTGTTATTGCCTGCGCCAAAATTCATATAATGATAGGCAGTAAATTATAAAAATTGATCGAGGACGAGCTACATGGCGAGTGTCACGTTAAAAAATGTATGTAAAGCTTACGGTGACGTACTGATTTCCAAGAACGTTGATTTAGAAATCCAAGAGGGCGAATTTGTCGTATTCGTCGGTCCGTCAGGCTGTGGTAAGTCAACACTGCTTCGCTGTATTGCTGGTCTTGAAGACATCACCTCTGGTGACTTGTACATCGGCGATAAACGCATGAACGAGGTAGAACCTTCTAAGCGTGGCGTGGGCATGGTTTTCCAATCCTACGCGCTATACCCACACTTGAACCTGTACGACAACATGTCGTTTGGTCTTAAGCTGGCAAAAGCGAGCAAGGGTGAAATCGATAAGCGTGTTGAACATGCCGCAGAAGTTTTGCAGTTAAGCCATCTTCTTGAGCGTCAGCCAAAAGCGCTATCAGGTGGCCAACGTCAACGTGTCGCCATTGGTCGTACTCTGGTTTCGCAACCAAATGTATTCCTACTGGACGAGCCACTATCTAACCTAGATGCCGCGCTACGCGTACAAATGCGTTCTGAAATCACTAAACTGCAACGCAAACTGGGTTGTACCATGATCTACGTTACCCACGACCAAGTGGAAGCGATGACCATGGCAGATAAAATTGTCGTCCTAGATGCAGGTTTCGTTTCGCAAGTGGGTAAACCACTCGAGCTGTACCACTACCCACAAAACCGTTTTGTTGCTGGCTTTATTGGTTCGCCAAAAATGAACTTTATGAGCGTCTTCATTGAAGCGGTTGAAAAAGATCGCGTCATGGTTCAACTGGCCAACGGCACCACCTTCTGGATTCCTGTTGATGGCACCACAGTCACCCGCGGCGAGCGCATGTCTCTTGGTGTGCGTCCGGAGCACTTGCTGCCAGCGAATGATGGCGATGCGACTATCGAAGGCGAAGTGAACATCGTAGAGAAACTGGGTAACGAAACCCAAGTTTACATGCACATCGATGCCGCAGACGCAGACATGAT